>JAYVYJ010000238.1:0-4174 GCA_043784465.1 Hyphomicrobiales bacterium | reverse complement strand
GCGATCTACGAGCCGGGGTTCACCCGCGCGGGGGCGGCGCTGGCGCGGCGGGCGGGGGCCAAGGCCCCAGTCTATCGGTTCATGTTCTCCTCGCACTTCGCCTTCGGTTTCCCGCCCGAAACGTTCGGCCTGGACGCGCATGTGAGGCTGCTTGAGCACGCCGCGCCGGGGGCGGTGTGGATGATCGCCGGCCTTGGCGTCGACGTAAGTCCGCTGATCCCCGCGGCGGTCGCGCGGGGCGGTCACGTGCGGGTGGGGTTGGAGGATGCACCTTTTGGCTGCGCAACCTCGAATGTCGCGCTGGTGGAGGCGGCGGCGCGGGAAATTCGCGCGGCGGGGGGAGAGCCGGCGAGCGTGGGAGAATGGCGCCGGATTTTGCGTGACGCTACGCGCTTGTCCCCGCTTGCGCCGGGGAACGAGCCTGCCTAAATGCGGGACGGCGCGCCCTCGGCGCGTTGTCGGCGAAGATCGCTGAACCCGTTACTTTGGGGGTCCCCATGAAGTCTTCGCATGTTTTCGCGGCCGCTGCGGTCGCGCTGAGCCTGGCGGCGGTTCCCGCGCTGGCGCCGGCGCCGGCGCGGGCGGTGGGTTGTCTTTCGGGCGGCGCCGCCGGCGCGGTCGCCGGCCACTACGCGGGCCATCACGCCGTGTTGGGGGCCATCGGCGGCTGCATCGCCGGCCGTCATATGCACAAGGTGCAGGCGCGCAACCGCGCCGCCGCCGGAGCCGCGCCCACGCCGCAGCCGACCCCGATGGCCACGCCGATGGCGACCCCAACGGGTTCGTCGGGCACCTAAGCCTTGTTGTTGCGCGCCCGCTCGGCCTTCGGGTCGAGCGGCCAGCGCGCACGAGCGGGCGCGTCGAGCGGGTCGGACTGTCCCAGCCGAAGGCGCTCGATCCCCGCCCAGGCGATCATCGCGCCATTGTCGGTGCACAGCCGCACCGGCGGCGCGACGAGCGGCAAGCCGCTCTGCTGCGCGAAGCGCGACAGCGCCGCCCTGATCGCCAGATTGGCCGCCACGCCCCCCGCGATGACGATGGCCTTGGCCGCCCCCCCCCGCTGGCGATAAAGCCCCAGAGCCACGCGCAGCCGGTCCTCGACCGTATCCACCACCGCCGCCTGGAACGAGGCGCACAAGTCCGCGACGTCCCGCGGCGTCAGCGGCGCTGCGGCCATCGCGGCGTGGCGCACGGCGGTCTTGAGGCCGGAGAGCGAGAAATCGGCGGTCGGGCGCCCCAGCAGCGGGCGCGGCAGTTTGAAGCGTTCGAGATCGCCCGACAGGGCCGCCGCCTCGACCGCGGGCCCGCCGGGATAGCCGAGGCCGAGCAGCTTGGCGGTCTTGTCGAACGCCTCGCCGATGGCGTCGTCCATCGTCGCGCCGAGCCGCACATATTGGCCGACCCCCTCGACGGCGAGGATTTGAGTATGTCCGCCCGAGGCGAGCAACAGCAGGTAAGGAAATTCCAGCCGACCGTCGAGGCGCGGGATCAGCGCATGGCCCTCCAGATGATTGATGGCCAGAAACGGCTTGTTGGCGGCGACCGCCACGCCTTTGCCCGCCGACAGGCCCACCAGCACGCCCCCGATCAGTCCCGGCCCCGCCGCCGCGGCGACGCCGTCAAGCTCCGAGGGTTTGATCTTCGCCTTCTCCAGCGCCCGGCCGATCAGTTCGTCAAGCACCTCGACGTGGGCGCGCGCGGCGATTTCGGGCACGACCCCGCCATAGGCCGCATGCGCCGCGATCTGGCTCATGATCTCGTCGGCGAGAATTTCGCCGGCCCCGTCGGGACGCAGCCGTACGACCGCCGCAGCGGTTTCGTCACAGGTCGTCTCCAGTCCCAAAACCCGCATGGCGTTCAATCGATTCCCGTAATCCGTTCGTATCTATACGGTTGTGGGCTGGCGCGACAGGGTTTAACCGTGACGGCATGTCGAGCGTCGCCTTGAAAGTCGCGGTGTTTCGCGATTCTCGCGATGCGGCCGCGACGCGAGATCGTCTCGCCGCGCGAGGGTTCGAGGCTGCGCTGGCCCCTGTGACGGAGATCGTCGGCCTTGCCGTATCGACGCCTGCGGGTCCGTTCGATTTTGCGGTCGCGACCAGCGCAAGGGCGTTCGCGTTCTCGGGGGCGGGCGTTCTCGCGGGCCTGCCGCTGTTCGTCGTCGGCGAAAAGACGGCGCAGGCCGCGCAACGTTGGGGCCTCACGCCTGCGCCCGCCGCCGACGACGTGGCGTCGCTGCTCGCCCTGTTGCCGCGGGGTCGCGCGCTCTACCTCGCGGGCCGCGACCGCAAGCCGGATCTGGAGCGCGCGCTCGCCGGGCGCGTCGAGGTCGTGGAGGCTTATGCGGCGCAGGCCCGTGCGGGCTGGCGCGCCGAGGAAGCCGAAGCGGTCGCGGGCGCGGCGGCGGCGCTGCATTTTTCCGCTCGGGGCGCGGTTCTGGCGGCGGCGATCGCGCAACGCGCGGGCGTGGGGCCGGCGTTCTTGCGGTTAACCCATGTTTGCATGTCGCGCGAGACGGCGGGGCCGTTGGCGGCCCTCGGGGCTGCGCGCGCGCTGTGGCCGCAGAGGCCCACCGAGAGCACGTTGCTCGACGTGCTCGAATCCGCGCTCGCCGACCGTCTTTAATTCGCCCGCTCAAAGCCTTTGACGCGCCCTGAAGTCGCGCGCACTTATCGGGTCTTGACCTTTCGCGCGGGCCCGCCGAGACCCGCGCCGTCGATGCGGCGAGGAGAGCCCCGATGTTGCGTCTGCTGGTTTTTCTCTTCGGCCTCGCCGCCGCGACGGCGGGGTTGTCGTGGCTGGCCGACCAGCCTGGCGGCCTGACCGCCACCTGGGGGGCGCGGACCTATACGGCGACGCCGTTGGTGGCGTTCGGCGGGGCGCTGGCGCTGGCGGCGGCGGCCCTCGTCGCGTTCTGGCTGCTGTGGCTCGTTCTGGGCGCGCCCGGTCTGATCGCCGAGGCGATCCGCTGGCGGCGTCGCGAAAAGGGCATGGCGGCGCTGACGCGGGGTCTGGTGGCCGTGGGCGCGGGCGACTGGCGCGAGGCGCAGAAATGCGCGCGCGAGGCCGAGCGTCATGTCGGCGACGAACCGCTGGCCAGACTTTTGCGCGCGCAGACGGCGCAGGCTTCGGGCGACCGGGCGACGGCGGTCTCCGCCTTCAACGACATGCTGGCGCACGAGGAGACGCTGGCGCTTGGCCTGCGCGGCCTGCATCTGGAGGCGCGGCGCGCGGGCGAGGGCGAGGCGGCGCTGATGTTCGCCCGACGCGCCTATGAGCGCGGGGCGCCGCCCTGGGCGGCGCAGGCGGTGCTGGACGATTTCGCGCAGCGCGCCGATTGGGCGAACGCGCTGGCGACCGTGGAGGCCAACGCCGCCTCGCTCGACAAGCCCACAGCCGCCCGATGGCGCGCGGTGCTGTTGACCGCGCTGGCGCAGTCCAAGGCCGAGCGGGAGCCGGCGCGCGCGCTTTTCCACGCCCGCGAGGCGCTGGAGCTGGCGCCGACGCTGACGCCCGCCGCGGCGATCGCGGGGCGGCTGACGGCGGCCTCGGGCGAACTGAAGAAGGCCGCGCGGCTGCTTGAGAACGCCTACCGCACGAGTCCGCATCCCGATCTCGCCGAGGTCTACGTGCGGCTGCGCCCCGGCGATTCCGCCGTCGACAGACTGACGCGCGCAAAAGCGCTGGCGCGCGTGGCTCCCCTTGCAGCCGAAAGCGCGCTGGCCGTCGCGCACGCGGCGCTGGAGGCGCAGGACCTCGCTCAGGCGCGCCAAACGCTCGCTCCGCTGCTCGACGCCGCCGGCCTTCGCCCGACCGCCCGCGTGTGTCTCGCCATGGCGGAAATCGAGGATGCGGCGGGCGACGCGGGCGCGGTGCGCGAATGGCTGGCGCGGGCCGCGCGGGCGCCGCGCGACAAAGCTTGGGTCGCCGACGGCGTGATCTGCGACACTTGGGCGCCGGTCGGCCCCCGGGGCGCGCTCGACGCTTTCGTCTGGCGCACGCCCGAGGAGCGGCTTACGGCCCTGCCGCCGCTGGAGCTGAGCGCAGCGGCGGCCCCGCCCCAACTGTCTGTCGCGCCGTCGCCTTCCCCACGGGCCGCCCCGTCGCCTCGCCTTGCGCCTCGCGCCGATGCGATCATGCCGGCAAGCGCGCCCGACGACCCCGGACCGGAGCG
>JAYVYJ010000237.1:0-6659 GCA_043784465.1 Hyphomicrobiales bacterium | reverse complement strand
GACCATATCGAGATGGTCTATGTCGCCCCCGAATTCGCGCGGCAGGGGGTGGGCGGCGTGCTGCTCGACGCGCTGGAGAAACTCGCGCGGGCGCGCGGCGCCGTGAGGCTGACCGCGGAGGTCAGCGACACGGCGAAGCCCTTGTTCGACCGTCGCCGCTTCGCCGGCGAGCGCCGCAACATCCGGCAGGTCGGCGAGGAATGGCTCGGCAATACGTCGATGAGCAAGCCGCTCGGCGACCAACGAACCGAACACTGAGACGGAAAATGTCGCGCGAACGCCTTTATCTGTTCGACACCACGCTGCGCGACGGGGCGCTCACCACAGGCGTCGATTTCAGCCTCGAAGACAAACGTCATATCGCGGCGATGCTCGACGAACTCGGCGTCGATTATGTGGAGGGCGGCTATCCCGGCGCCAATCCGCTCGATACGAAGTTCTTTGAGCGCAAGCCAACCAAGCGCGCGCGCTTTTGCGCCTTCGGCATGACCAAGCGCCCGGGCCGCTCGGTCGCCAACGATCCCGGCGTCGCGGCGCTGCTCGCGGCCGAGGCCGACGCCATCGTATTTGTCGCCAAAAGCTGGGACTATCACGTGCATGTCGCGCTTGGTTGTACGCTTGAGGAGAACCTCGAGTCCATCCGCGACAGCGTGCGTGCGGCTGTGGCGGCGGGCCGGGAGGCGATTGTCGATTGCGAGCATTTCTTCGACGGTTACAAGGCCAACCCGTCCTATGCGCTGGATTGCGCGCGCGCAGCTCATGAAGCCGGGGCGCGCTGGGTTGTCCTGTGCGACACCAATGGCGGCACGCTTCCGCATGAGATCGAGGCAATCGTGCGCGCCGCGGCCGCGTCGATCCCCGGCGAGAGGCTTGGCATCCACGCTCACAACGACACCGCCAATGCGGTCGCCAATTCGCTGGCGGCGGTTCAGGCCGGAGTCAGGCAGATTCAGGGCACGCTCAACGGATTGGGCGAGCGCTGCGGCAACGCCAACCTCGTTTCGTTGATTCCGACGCTGGCGCTCAAGCCTGATTTCGCGAACAGGTTCGAGATCGGGGTTTCGGCGGAGGCGCTGGCGGGGCTCGCGCGGCTCTCGCACAGCTTTGATGAACTGCTGAACCGCGCGCCCGACCGTCACGCGCCCTACGTCGGCGCCTCGGCGTTTGCGACCAAGGCCGGCATCCATGCCTCCGCGCTGGCGAAAGACCCGCGCACCTATGAGCACGTGCCGCCCGAAAGCGTCGGCAACGCGCGGGCGATCCTGGTCTCCGATCAGGCGGGGCGCTCCAATCTGGTGGCGCAGTTGAAGCGGCTTGGCGTCGACGTCGCCGCCGACGATCCGCGTCTGTCGCGCGTGCTGGACGAAGTGAAGGTGCGCGAGGCCGAGGGTTACGCCTATGAAGGCGCCGACGCTTCGTTCGAACTATTGGCGAGGAGGCATCTGGGCGGCGTGCCTAAATATTTCGACGTCGAGAGCTTCGCCGTAAACGTCGAGCACAAACGGCTGGCGGGCGGGCTTTACGCCGCTTCGCTGGCGGTGGTGAAGATCCGCATTGGCGAGGAGGCGCTGATCTCGGCGGCCGAGGGCAATGGCCCTGTCAACGCGCTCGACACGGCTTTGCGCAAGGACCTCGGCGTCTATCAGAAACATATCCAGGATGTTCAGTTGCTCGATTTCCGGGTCCGCGTGTTTCAGGGCGGCACGGATGCGGTGACGCGGGTGCTGGTCGAGTTCGGCGCGCCAGACGGGGCGCGCTGGTCGACGGTCGGGGTCTCGGGCAACATCATCGAGGCGTCGTTTCAGGCTTTGGTTGACGCGATCAGCTATCGGTTGTTGAAGACCGGGGCGCAGGCGGTGGGGTAAGAGGGTGTGGGCCGCGTGGCGCAACTCGACCCAAGGTGGGAAAGCGTTGACACACGCAGCACATGTAACTAATTTTTTTCACATGTCGGCGATGATCCAGATCCGCGACGTTCCCGAGGAGCTTCATCGCAAGCTCAAGTCGCGGGCGGCGCTTCAGGACAAATCGCTATCCGACTATCTGCTCGACAGCATTTCGCAAATCGCCAAAGTCCCGTCCCTCGAAGAATGGCAAGCCCGGCAGGCGACGCGCGAACCGATGAATCTGCGCACCGAAACGCTCGAAATTCTGCGGGCGGAACGCGAAGGGCGATGATCGTCGCCGACGCGTCGGCGGTTTTTCAGTTGCTGGATGGCGATAGCGACGCGGCAAAGTTGGCGGCCCGGCTGTTCGGTCGCGAAGAACCGGTCTGCGCCCCCTATCTCATCGATGCAGAGATCGCCCATGTCTTGCGCAAGAACGTCCTGGCGAAAAGACTTGAGGCTGCACGCACCGAAGCCGCATTGCAGGAGTTTCTTGACCTCACGCTCGTTCGGTTTCCCCACGGCTTCTGGCTGTCGCGCGCTTTTGCGCTGCGTCACACGATGACCGCCTATGACGCGCTCTATGTCGCCCTCGCCGAAAGCCTCGACGCCACGCTCGTGACCAGCGATGGGCGGCTGGCGAGAGCGGCGGAGGGGATAGTGGCTGTGGAGGTGTTTTGAGGGGGCAAGCACGTCAAGCGCCTGAAGCGACGCGGATTTTAACTGCTAGGCCGGCCGCCTTCCCTTGGTTGACGCAAGCGGCCGCCTCAAACGCGACAACCTATTCGAATCCATAAAAATTAAGCCGTCGCGATAACTTCAGGGGCAATGGCGACGTGCCTAAAGACGACCAGCCTTCGCCTATCCTCAATACACCCGCGCCTTCGGCTCGATATAAGCGATCTCGTTGCTCATCGTATAGGTATGCACCGGCCGGTAATCGAGTTTCACCTCGTATTTGTCGGCGTTCACCCAAGCCAGCGTGTGCTTCATCCAGTTGGCGTCGTCGCGCGCCGGGAAATCCTCTCGCGCGTGCGCCCCGCGCGATTCATGCCGGTTGACGGCGCTTTCCATCGTCACCACGGCTTGCGCGATCAGGTTGTCGTATTCCAGCGTCTCGATCAGGTCGGAGTTCCAGATCAGCGAGCGATCCGTCACCTTCACGTCCTGACCGGCCTTCCACGCCGCGTTGATCTTGGTCTGGCCCTCTTCCAAAATCTCGCCGGTGCGGAACACCGCGCAGTTCGCCTGCATGATCCGCTGCATGTCGAGCCGCAGCGCCGCCGTCGGCGTGCCGCCCTTCGCATAGCGGAACTTGTCGAGCCGCCCCAGCGCAAGGTCCGCGCTGTCGCGAGGCAGTTCCGGCTGACGGTCGCCGGGCTTCAGCATCGCGGCGGCGCGCAGGCCCGCCGCGCGGCCGAATACGACGAGATCGATCAGCGAATTGGAGCCGAGGCGGTTGGCGCCGTGGACGGACACGCAGGCGGCTTCGCCGAGCGCCATCAGGCCGGGGACGATGGAATCGGGGTCGTTGCCAAGTTTGGTGAAAACCTCGCCGTGGTAGTTGGTCGGGATGCCGCCCATGTTGTAGTGGACGGTCGGCAGCACCGGGATCGGCTCTTTGGTCACATCGACGCCCGCGAAGATGCGCGCGCTCTCGGAGATGCCGGGCAGGCGCTCGTGCAGCACCTTCGGGTCGAGATGGTCGAGATGCAGATAGATGTGGTCCTTGAGCTTGCCGACGCCGCGTCCCTCGCGGATCTCCATCGTCATCGCGCGCGACACGACGTCGCGCGAGGCGAGGTCCTTCGCCGAGGGCGCGTAACGCTCCATGAAGCGCTCGCCCTCGGAGTTGACCAGATAGCCGCCTTCGCCGCGCGACCCTTCCGTGATCAGGCAGCCTGCGCCGTAGATGCCGGTCGGGTGGAACTGCACGAACTCCATGTCCTGCAACGGCACGCCGACGCGCAACGCCATGGCGTTGCCGTCCCCGGTGCAGGTGTGGGCGGAGGTCGCCGAGAAATAGGCGCGGCCGTAGCCCCCGGTCGCCAGAATGGTGGATTGGGCGCGGAAACGGTGCAGCGTGCCGTCGTCCATCTTCAGCGCGATCAACCCGCGCACGCGGCCTTCCTCGTCGCGGATCAGGTCGATGGCGAAATATTCGATGAAGAACTCGCATTTCGACCGCAACGCCTGGCCGTAGAGCGTATGCAGGATCGCGTGGCCCGTGCGGTCGGCGGCGGCGCAAGTGCGCTGCGCGATGCCCTTGCCATAGTCGGTCGTCATGCCGCCGAACGGGCGTTGGTAGATCTTGCCTTCCTCGGTGCGCGAGAACGGCACGCCCCAATGATCGAGTTCGTAGACGGCTTCCGACGCGTTGCGGCACAGATATTCGATGGCGTCCTGATCGCCGAGCCAGTCGGAGCCCTTCACCGTGTCGTACATGTGCCAGCGCCAGTCGTCCGGCCCCATGTTGCCGAGCGAGGCGGAGATGCCGCCCTGCGCCGCGACGGTGTGCGAGCGCGTCGGGAACACTTTGGTTATGCAGGCGGTGCGAAGGCCCGCCTGCGCGCAGCCGACGCTGGCGCGAAGGCCCGCGCCCCCCGCGCCCACCACAACCACGTCGAACGTGTGGTCGGTGATCGGATAGGACTTGCCGTTCTGCGCGGGAGCCGCGACGCCGTTGCTAGCCATCTTCATCGAACCTCAGACAAAACCGATGCGCAATACCGCATAAACGCAGGCGAGGCCGAGCGACACGGCGACGCAGGCATTGGCGATCAAAGCCCATTCGCGCGCATGGCCATGCACGTAATCGACGATTACCGAGCGCATGCCCAGCTCCGTGTGATAGACGCCCGCCAGCACGAAAAGCAGCACAAGCACCGCGGGCAGCGGCTCGCCCATCTCAGCACGGGCCGCATTATAGTCCTTGTGCAGAAGCGTCAGCACGATGACGACGAAGGCGAGGCTCAGCGGGATCAGCGCCAGCGAAGTGAGGCGCATGCGCCAATTGTCCTCGGCGCCCAGACGGGCGGAGCCCAGGAAGCGGACGCGGCCCAGCGCGGTGCGGTAGCTTTGCGGCATGAACGGCTCCTCTTAGCGAACGCTGTAGCCGATGATCCAGGCGACCATGCTGAGCGAGAAGCCGCCGATCAGGGTCGCCTGCGCGAGACGTTCGCGCAACGGATGGTCTAGGCCGATCCCGGCGTCCCACAAGGCGTGACGTACGCCGCCCAGCATGTGGTGAAACAACGACCAGGTGAAGCCGAACAAGGCGATCTGGCCGATGAACGAGCGCAGGAAGCCGGAAAACTGCGCATAGGTCGTGGCGTCTCCCGAAAGCGCCAGCAGGAACCACGCAAGCAGAAGGACGCCGATATAAAGCCCGACGCCGGTGATGCGATGCACGATCGACATCGCCATCGTCAGCGTGAAGCGATAGATGTCGAGGTGGGGCGAGAGGGGGCGGGCTTTTCGCGCGGTCCCGGTTGTGGCCATGGTGGGGCGGTCCTTTGGGTTCGCCGCGTCGTTTAGACCCGTCGTCGCCGCGCCGCAACATGTCTCCCGCTCATGCCTTTGTCGCAGCCGCGACTTTCGAAAAGGAGGCCTCGACTTCGGCACGCGTCGGCGGCTGGGAGCCCCGGCGCGTGCAGGTGATCGCCGAGGCGCGGGAGGCGAAATCGGTCCAGGCGGCGAGACGGTCGAGCGTCGGCCTGGCGGCGGCGGGGCCGAGCGCGCCGTCGCGGTCCATCGCCGACAACAGCGCCGACATGAAGCTGTCGCCCGCGCCCACGGTGTCGGCGACCTCCGCCTTGCGCGGAGGAACGACGAGCCGCTGATCGCCCGCCCAGGCGATCGCGCCCTCGGCCCCACGCGTCACGATGCAGAAAAGCGGCCCCATGGCGGCCCAACTCGCGAGCGTCTCTTCCACGGGGCGCCCGGGATAAAGCCACTCCAGGTCCTCCTCGCTCGCCTTGACGACGCTGGCGAGGCTCGCCTGCTTCTCGGCGAGGGCCAGGACGGCGGCTCGGTCGGGCGTCACCATCGGGCGCACGTTGGGGTCGAAACTGGTGGTGAGCCGGCCACGCGCCTGCGCGAGCGCATCGGCGGCGCGGGCGCCGTGCCGGGGGTCGAGCGCGGCGATGGAGCCGACGTGGAGGTGGCGGGCGGCGGGGGGCCAGGCGGGGGGGAAGGGCCACGCGCCGTCGAAGGCCGTGGCGTCGAGATAGAAGCTGTAGCGCGAACCGGTCTGTGCGGTGCCGCGCATCACGAAAGCGAGCGGGGTGGGGCGGGGATCGCGCACCGCCCGCGACAGATCGACGCCCTCGGCGGTGAGCGCGGCGGCGAGCGCCTCGCCGTTGGCGTCCGTGGAGAGCTTCGAGACGAAGCCGACGGGGGCGCCTAAGCGCGCGAGGCCGATGGCGACGTTGTAGGGGGACCCGCCGAGCTTGGCGTCGTAGCGACCTTCCAGGTCGGGGTCGGGGATGAGATCGACGAGCGCTTCGCCCGAAACCAGAATCATCGCCTCGTCCTTCCCAATGCCCGCGCGGCGGCTTTAAGCGATTTTGCGGCGCCGGGGAAAGAGCGTCGAGGAGTGGAACATCGTGGGAGGGCGTCTTGCGACTTTGATGCGTCGCCCTTATGGTCACACACGCTTTGGGGCGTAGCCAAGCGGTAAGGCAGCGGATTTTGATTCCGCCATCCCCTGGTTCGAATCCAGGCGCCCCAGCCAAATAAATCAAAGACTTGGCTTACAGTGCGCTACGTTAG
>JAYVYJ010000236.1:0-4376 GCA_043784465.1 Hyphomicrobiales bacterium | reverse complement strand
GTCCCCGCCGACCCCAGCGCCAGTTGAAGACCCCCGGCCCCGTCCCCGGTTAGCGCCGCATAGGCGTCGTTGGCGGTGGCGAACCCGCCGACCCCGTTGGTGAGATCGAGCACGCCGAGCCCGTCCGAGCCGAACCCGGCGAGGATGGTTGCGCCCACGGGCGCGCCGACCACGAACACGGACCCTGAGCCGTTGTCGCTTACGACGTCGTCCATCCCGAGCACGACCTTGTCGTTTGTTCCGACAACGTCGATGGTGTCGAAGGCCCCGGCCGTGACGACGTTGAGGGTGCGGGTCACCTGCACGTTCGCATGATCGCCGACAGTCGCGGTCGCGCCGTAGGTGCCCAACGTCACGTTGGAATTGGCGAGGATCGAGGCATTGAAATAGGTTCCGGTCAGCGTATCGGCGGCGCCGGTCGCGCCGTTGCCGCCCACAATGGCCGTGGCGTCGGGCCCGAAATGGGCGAGGATGCCGGCGCCCATGAGGCTCACATGGGAAAGGGCGAGCGCCGCCACGGTGTCGTTGTCGCCGGTGATGGCGATGTTGGAACTTCCGCCGATGCGGATCGTGGCGTTGCTGGCGCTTACGGTGTCCGCAGCGCCGTTCGAGCCGGTGCCGCCAATCCAGAAATCGGCGCCGCTCGCCGCCGTCAGCGCAAAGCCCGCGCCGATCAGTCGCGCGGCGGATCCTGTCAGGTTCATCGACGTGCCGGCGCCGATATGCACATTGTCGTCGACGCCGTTGAGGTCCAGATGCGAGCCGGCGCCGATGATGAGCCGGTCGTTCGATCCCGTAACGGCCTGGCTCCCGCTGAGGAACATGCGGGCGGCGGAGCCTTGAAGCGTGTCGTTTGCGCCACTCACAGAAATCACCGCGCCCGCACCGACGAACATGGTGTCGTCGTCGCCGTTGACCTGCGCATGTGCATTCGCCGCGATTGTGACGCTCGCGCCGTTGCTATTGACGATATTCGCGCCAAATCCGCCGTCCCCGCCGACGGATACCGACGCGTGGGCCGCCGCTGTGACCGTATTGCCGGAGCCGTTCACGGTCAGGCTCGCGCCCGCCGAGACCGTCACCGCGTCGGCGTCGCCGGTCAAGACGGCCGAGGCGCCCGCCAGCAGCGCGAAGCTGGCGTGACCGCCGCTCAGCGTTTCGCCGGTCCCGCCGACGGTCGCGGCATTGCCCACCAGACCCAGCGCCGAAATCGTTTCGCCGGAGCCCATCGCCACCACCGAGGCGCTCGTCAGCGTGATGAGGCCGCCATCGCCGGCCACCGTTATCGGCGCCTTTTGACGTATAAGATTAAGGACGCCCCCGGCCGAGGCGAAGGTGACCAAACCGGCGAGGCTCGCATTCGCCTGCACCGTCAGCACACCGCCCGCGGTCGCTCCCGAGGCGCCATGGATCGTCGCGGCCGCCGCCGCCGCCGCCGCCAAATTCATCTTGCCGCCGGCATCCACGACCAGTCCGCCCGCGCCGCCCTTGTCAATCAAGGACCCCGCAAGCTGCACCGTTCCGCCCGCGCCAGCCTCGACGATCGCGCCCGCGCCGGCAAGGTCGACTTCGGTGGCGAGCGTTAACGTCGCGCCGCTGAAGGCCCGCATGAGGCCGCTGTCGGATATGGCGAAGCCCGGGGTGCTGAGCGTCAGCGTGACCCCCGCGCCCGTGGCGGTGACCGACCCCGAATTGATGAAGGTGAGGTCGTCGAATCCCTGCCCGGCGTCGCCCACCTGCGACGTCGCCGTGGCGACGAGGGCGCCGGCGTTGGTGAACGTCGCGGCGACCTGATCGCTCAGCACCAGGGCGTTGTCGCCCACGAGGTCGATGGCGCCGGAGCCGGAGACGGTGAAATTTCCGGCGATCACCAATTGCGAGTTAGCGCCCTTGTGGACGCCGTCGTAGCCGACCGCGACGACGCCGCTGTTGAGGAGGCTGTGCGACTGGCCGTCGTGGCCGAACATCATCGCCGCGTTCGCGGCGACGTCGAAAGCGCCCTCGTTGGTGAACTGCGCGATGCTGAGCGTGAGGTCGTCGTCGTAGGAATGGTTCGCGATAAACACGCCGCCGGCGCGGTTGTCGAGCGTGGTTAGAGTAACGAGGCCCCCGCCGGAGATGACGTTGTCGACATTGACGAGGCCGCCGCCGCTGATCGGCGCCATGGTCGACGCCGCGCCCGCTGCGATGCCCAGGTAGACATGCCCGCCGCCGCTCAGCGTGACGTCGCCAAGCAGCGTGAGGGCGCCGCTGTCGCCGAGATTGGCGCGGGCGATCTCGATCCCGCCCTTGTTGACGAAGGCGCCGCCGAGGACCAGCGTTCCGCCGCCCGTGACGTCGACAAGTCCGGCGTTGCCGCCGCCCCGGCCCGCCGTATCGGCAGCGGCGAGCGTCGTGCCGTTGGTTGCGGTGAAAATCGTCCCGAAATCCACGGTCAACGTGCTGGCGGCGTTGACGGCGATGCTGTTGACGGTGACGTTTGCAATCGAATCGGCCGAAGCGGCGCCCGCCGCGCCGGCCCCGACGAAGACGTCCTGCGTCGCCACAGGCGGGCCGCCCAGGCTCCACGCAGACGCGCTCGACCAAAAGGCGCCCGCGCTTGAGAACACATCCTGTGCAGAGGCGTTGGAATTCGTAGACATGTCGGACGAGATCCCTGGCTTGGCGGGGCGCCGGCCGTCAGGGCCTGCGCAAAGAACGATGGAACCATGACCGTGCGGCACATAAGAATTCGATAAAGCAACGATTACCATTTTGCCGACTGCGATTTTTAAACTGTCGACCTTGTCCGGCGCTGGAAGTTGGCTTTAACTATTCAAGCCGAGTCCCGTTTGCCGTGAAAATGTCCGCCTCCCGCAAGTATATGACATTCACGGACTCGCGCTGGCCTGTGGTTCAGAGTTCTGACGCGTGGCTATCTTCGACACGAACCCCACGACCTTCCGCCGCATTGTCCCGGCGGTCCCCGCCGCGCTACATGGCGCGATGAACACCGTCCTCGACATGCGCGCCGCCTTCGACGAGTCGGAAGCCGACCGCTACGACCTTCACGCCCGACATCTCAACAACCAGATGGTTCGGGTGCTCAGGACCATAGGCTTCGACGCCCGCTTTACGCGGGGGCGCGGGCCTTACCTTTGGGACGCCAAGGGCGACAAATATCTTGACCTGCTGAGCGGCTGGGGCGTGTTCGCGCTCGGGCGCAACCATCCGCATGTCGCGCAGGCGCTCAGAAGCGTGCTCGATTCCGATCTGCCCAATCTCGTGCAGATGGACGTCTCGCCGCTAGCAGGTCGCCTCGCCCAGCGCCTGCTCCAGCGCACGCCCTGGCTCGACAAAGCGTTCTTCGCCAATTCCGGCGCCGAAGCCGTCGAGGCGGCGCTCAAATTCGCCCGGGCCGCGACGGGCAGGGCCGGGGTGATCTATTGCGAGAACGCCTTCCACGGCCTCACCTACGGCCCGCTGTCGGCGGCGGGCGACAAGCTCTATCGCGACGGCTTCGGACCGCTGCTTCCCGACTTCCGCGCGATTCCCTTCGACGATCTTCCTGCGCTGGAGCGCGACTTACGCAACCGCGACGTCGCGGCTTTTCTGGTCGAGCCGATCCAGGGCAAGATCGTGCGCCCGCCGTCCCCGGGCTATCTGCGTGAGGCGCAGGCGCTGTGCCGCAAATATGGAACCTTGTTCATCGCCGACGAAATCCAGACCGGCCTCGGGCGCACGGGCAAGTTTCTCGCCGTCGAGCATTTCGGCGCCGAGCCCGACATGGTGCTGCTCGCCAAGGGCCTGTCGGGCGGCCACGTGCCGGTCGGGGTCGTGCTGATGCGGCGCGAGACCTTCGGCAAGGTGTTCGACCGCATGGACCGCGCCGTTGTCCACGGCTCGACCTTCGCCAAGAACGATCTCGCCATGGCCGCCGGGCTGGCGACGCTCGACGTCATCGAAAGCGAAAAGCTGATCGAGAACGCCGCCGCCAAGGGCGAGCGGCTGGCGCGAGTCCTCAAGGGCCTGATGGGGGAGGTCGACTATATCAAGGACGTGCGCGGCCTCGGCCTTATGCTCGCCATTGAACTGGGAGAACCGAAGTCGCTCAAACTGCGCGCATTTTGGGCGATGCTGGAGGCGGTGAGCAAGGGCCTGACCTGCCAGCTTGTCACGATCCCGCTATTCAAGGACCAGAAAGTGCTGGTGCAGGTCGCAGGACACGGAAGCCGCGCCATAAAGCTGTTGCCTGCATTGACGTTAGCAGACGAGGATTGCGACTGGATCGAGCGCGCCTTCGCAGACACCCTCCGCGCGGCGAACGATTCGGCGGGGCCGATCTGGGCGCTGGGCAAGCAGCTTGTCGAGGGCGCCCGGGCATCCGCAGGGAAATG
>JAYVYJ010000235.1:0-10007 GCA_043784465.1 Hyphomicrobiales bacterium | reverse complement strand
CGCGCTCATCCGAGATTTTCGGGCACCCCGCTCACCCGACGGGAGGGCGAAAAGACGCTGAAATCAGGCCGCTCTCCAAATGAGGGGATTCATGAGGGTAGAGCCCCATTTGTATCATCATAAACGTGACGCCGAAAAAGGCCGGAGCCAATATCGCGAACTCTACGGCCGTGACGCCGCAGTCACTCGAAAAAAATTGTCGAGCCGAAGTAGAAATAGGAAATTCTTCTTGATTTTTCTTCATGTATTTTTGCCCAAAATCGCCGGGAACATTTGCAGTCCAAATAAGCGCATTAGGCAGCGCCTGCGAGATACCATTTGATATAATGTTTTAGAAAATCTTACTCTGGCGCCGAGAGTTTCCCCGATCATCGATTTTTATGAAAGGGTGGCGCGCGTGGCGCCGCTGGCGATCGACGTGCCGTGCAGGGCGATCCCCGATACCGGTGAAAGCCTTCAAAATCCGGCCTTCACAACGCCGTCATCCTCGGTCTACATTCTTCCCTGGGGCCGGACGCGTTCCGGTGTGCGAACCCGTGGAGGATTGGAGCGCCTCTTGACGGTTCATGTGCAAGCGGTATCGCCGGAAACCTGTCCGGCGCTTGTGTTAAATGCGGATTTCCGGCCCTTGAGCTATTATCCGCTCTCGGTCTGGGGATGGCAGGACGCGATCAAGGCCGTGTTTCTTGATCGCGTGAACATCGTCTCGGAATATGAGCACGCGGTGCGCAGCCCGAGCTTCTCGATGCGGCTGCCTTCGGTCGTGTCGCTAAAGTCCTATGTCAAACCCTCGCGTTTCCCCGCGTTCACGCGGTTCAACGTATTCCTGCGCGACCGCTTCACATGCCAATATTGCGGCGCGCGCGAGGAACTGACCTTCGATCACGTGACGCCCCGCTCGAAGGGCGGCGTCACCTCGTGGGAAAACGTCGTGACGGCCTGTTCATCTTGCAACCTGCGAAAGGCCGACATGATGCCGGCGAAGGCGCATATGTTCCCCCATTGTGCGCCCTATCAGCCGACCGTCCACGACCTGCACCAGAACGGTCGTCTGTTCCCGCCGAACTACCTGCACGCGAGCTGGATGGATTATCTCTACTGGGACAGCGAGCTGGAGCCGTGATTCGCGGCGATCTCCGCGACGACGGCCTCGGCGGCCGCGCGGGGATCGGGCGCCTCGCTTATGGGGCGCCCTACGACAAGATAATCTGCGCCATCCGCGATCGCCTGCCCTGGCGTGGCGACCCGCTTCTGGTCGCCCGTTGTCTCGCCCGCAAGCCGTATGCCCGGACAGACCAACGTGAGCCTGCATCCTTCGGCTCGAAGCCCCGCCGCTTCCGCCGCGCTCGCCACCAACCCCGCCATGCCCAGCGCCTCAGCCTGCGCCGCCCTGCGCGACACCAGCGCGCGGGCGCTAAAACCATAGCCCGCTTCGGCCAGGTCGGAATCGTCGCAGGACGTCAGCACCGAGACGCCGAGCAGCTTGAGGCCCGAACCGCCCGCCCCTTGCAGCGCCGCCTGCATGGTCTGCGGATAGGCGTGAACGGTGAGAAACGTCGCGCCCAAACCGGCGATCTGCGCCGTCGCTTTCGCCACCGTGTTGGGAATGTCGTGCAACTTGAGGTCGATGAACACCCGCTTGCCGGACCCGATCAACCGTTGCGCCAGCGCTAGCCCGCCGCCGCCATAGATCAGCTCCATGCCAATCTTGTAGAAGACGACGCTATCGCCGAGCCGCGCGACCAGCGCCTCGGCCGCCACGACCGTCGGCGTGTCGAGCGCGACGATCAGGCGTTCGCGCGCGATCATCTTCCCTTCGTCCGCGGCGGGCGCTTCAGGGCTGCGACCTCTCGTTTGAGCATGTCGATCACCTTGTCGCCCTGCCGACCGAACTCGCCCGCCTTGAGCTTGGCGAATTTTTCCGCATGGTCGATCAATCTCATGACCTTAACCTCGGGCGTGGGCGCTTCCACCGCGCGGCGATAGGTCCAGACGCTCGCGGGCGGCAGGTTGCGCCAGATCGGCGCGCCGCGCGTCACGTCATATTGTCCCGCGCACAGGTCGCGCGGCGCGGGCGCGGCGAGCCCATAGGTGAACTGGACGAACACGCCGTCCGGCCCCATCAGCGCGAACGCATCCTCCAGCAGCGCCATGCGGCGCTGAGGCGACTCGTTGAGCAAGGGCAAGCTGGAGACCACCGCCGCAACGTGCTCGCCCTTGAGCGGGTCGAGCGTACGCCCCAACGCATAGGCGTCGCCGCGCAACACGCGGACGAGCGGGAATTTCTGCGCCAACGCCTTGCAGAACTGGGAATCGTATTCCACCAAAACCAGCCGATCGCGCGGTACGCCGCGCGCCAGAAGCGCCTTGGTGACCGGCCCAGTGCCCGGCCCCAGTTCGACTACGAGGCCCGGCCGGCGCGGATCGATCGCCCGCGCCATTTCCCGCGCCAGAAACGGACCCGAGGGCGCGACGGCGCCGGTGCGGCGGGGATCGTCGAGGAAACGCAACAGAAAATTCGGCTCCGCGCCGGAGGGAAATTTTCGCGGACGGTGGGGACGGGCGGAGCGCGTCATCGCGCGCGACCCTACCCCAGACCTTCGAAGAATTCTTTCATTTTCGCGAAGAATCCGGTGCTTTCCGGATGCGTCTTGTTCGACGATTCAGCCTCGAATTCCAGCAACAATTCGCGCTGGCGCTTGGTCAGGCTCTGCGGCGTCTCGACGACCGCCTGAATATAGAGATCGCCAAAATCGCGCGAGCGCAGCACTGGCATACCTTTCGTGCGCAATTTAAGCTGTCGACCCGACTGCGTCCCCTCGGGGATTTTCACCTTGGCGTCGCCGCCGTCGAGCGTGCGGACGGTGAACTCACCCCCCAGCGCAGCCTGCGTCATCGAGATCGGCACGCGGCAATAAAGGTCGGCCCCATCGCGCTGGAAGAACGGATGCGGCTTGATGGCGAGGAAAATATAGAGATCGCCGGGTCCGCCGCCGCGCAGGCCCGCCTCCCCCTCGCCCGTCAGGCGAATGCGCGTGCCGTCCTCGACGCCAGCGGGCACGTTGACCGACAGCGCCCGCTCGCGCGTGATGCGCCCCGAGCCCGCGCATTTGTCGCAAGGGTTCTCGATGATCTGCCCGCGCCCCTGGCAGGTCGGGCATGTGCGCTCAATGGCGAAGAAACCCTGCTGCGCCCGCACGCGTCCCTGGCCCGCGCAAGTGCGGCATGTGACCGGGCGCGAGCCCGGCTTGGCGCCCGAACCCTGACAGGCGTCGCAAGAGGCGGAGGTTTGCAACTTGATCGAGGCGTTCTTGCCGCGAAAAGCGTCCTCCAGCGAGATTTCGAGATTGTAGCGCAGATCGGCGCCACGTTCTTTGCCGGTCGGGTTGCGCCCGCCCCCGCCCCGCCGGCCCATGATGTCGCCGAAAAGATCGTCGAAAATATCCGACATCGAAGCGCCGAACCCATCGCCCATCCCGGCCGCGCCCCCGCCCTGCTCGAAGGCGGCGTGGCCGAAGCGGTCGTAGGCCGAGCGCTTCTGCGGGTCGGAGAGATGCTGGTAGGCTTCGTTGAGATCCTTGAACCGCGCCTCGGCCTCCTTGTCGCCGGGGTGGCGATCAGGATGGCAGGCCATCGCCGCTTTGCGGAATGCAGATTTCAAGTCCGCATCGGAGGCCGTCTTGGCGACGCCCAGAGTTTCGTAGAAGTCGCGTTTGGCCATTGCCTGTCGGAGTCTCGCGCCGAACGGGGCGATGAGCGCCGCCCCACCCCTCGAAGTCTCTGGGAGATAGGGGGGAACGACGGGAAGCGCAAGCGTTCGAGCGGGCCGCAGCCCGCTTAAGCTCAGGCGTTTTCGCGCTTTTTCGCCTACCCGCGCGGTAGGCTTGCCGAGAGTCGCGGGCCGTTGTACAAAATGTTCAACGCTAGAGATGAAGCGATGAGCGCCAAGATCGAAAACGCGCCCGCCGGGGTGTTGCAAGTACGGAAGATCGGCAACTCCCTCGGGCTGCTGTTGCCCAAGGAACTCGCCGCACGCCTCGACTTCAAGGCCGGGGACAAACTGCATCTCGTCGAGGCGGCGGACCGGGTGTTGAAACTGTCGCCTTACGACCCCGCGCACGTCGAAGCTATGGAGATCGCGCGCCGCTCCTTCCGCGACTATGCCAACACTTACAAAGCCCTGGCGAAATGAAGGAGCCGATCTGGCTCGGCGTGGAGACGGTTATCGACATCCACGGCGAGTTGATTGCGCATTTCGGCGGCCTTCCGGGCCTGCGGGACCGTGGCGCGCTCGAAGCTGCGCACGACCGGCCGCGCAACAAATATGCGTACGGCGAAAGGGGGCTGGCCGCGCTTGCGGCGGCCTACGCCTTCGGCCTCACGCGGGGACACGCCTTTATCGACGGCAACAAGCGCATCGGCTTCGCCGCGATGCTGGTCTTTCTAGCGTTGAATGGCCGCGTGCTACAAGCGCCCGAACCCGAGGCGACGGCGCTGATGTTCGCGCTGGCCGCCGGAGAGATCGGGGAGGAGCAGGTGGCGGAATGGGTCGCCCGGTGTTCTTGAAGGAGAACTAAAGGACGCGGGATTGGTGCAGTGTCACCGAAATCGCCGCCGGGGCTACAACTCAATCGTGTCCAGAGGAGATGTCAGTAATTGGAGCCTTGAAAGGTCTCGCCTCTGCCGCTTCTCTCTTCACCAACCGCGTATCTCGGCATATCCGCGACGGCGCTCGGGAAGGCGGCTTTGATTTCCGTTTGGCTGAAACCCCGATCCCAGAATTCCGTCATCAACTCATTCATGACTTTTTCAAGAAGCGGTTCCGCGTAGGGATTTTCCATATAGAGCGAAGTGCAATTTCTCGCGAACCCCAAAACCGCTCTTGAGACGCGCCCTTCCCAAGATGCGCCTAAGGACGCACTTTTATGACACACTGGAAGCTTCGCGATTTTGTTTCCAACTTCCGCGATTGCGGATCGCAAATCATATTCTGCTTGCAAATTCATCCAGAACTGCGGGGCAGTGCCGAACCAATGTCCGAAGCGCAATGCCGTATCGCCGGTAACGCTGCGATCTCCCGCAATGATCTCGCTGATATAATTCACGGGCTCGTCGATCAGGCTCGCAAATTCCGCTGGCGCAATGCCGAGTTCCTCCACTTCTTGTTTCAAAATTTCGCCAGGAGGCACAGCTCTCATGAACAAGGAATACCTTCGCAAAAGCGAAACGGTCTCCGGGTCGTCCCGAAGACCGTTTCTAATTTGGTAGTCGCTAAAGTTTAAGCCGACTTCTTCTTGTCGTCGTCCACCTCGCGGAAGTCCGCGTCGATCACGTCGTCTTTCGGCCCCTCGGCCGCAGCGCCCTCGGCCCCGGCGGCCGCCTGCGCCTTGTACATGGCCTCGCCCAGCTTCATCTGCGCCTGCATCAAGTCGTTGGTGCGCGCCTTGATCGCCTCCACGTCGTCGCCCGAAAGCGACGTGCGCAATGCGGTCACGGCCGCCTCGATGGCGCTCTTGTCAGCAGCCGAAACCTTGTCGCCGTAATCCTTGAGCGCCTTCTCGGCGTCGTGGATCAACGATTCGCCATGATTCTTGGCGTCCACCGATTCGCGCCGCACTTTGTCCTCGGCCGCGTGGGCCTCCGCGTCCTTCACCATGCGGTCGATGTCGGCGTCCGACAGGCCGCCCGAGGCCTGGATTCGGATCTGCTGCTCTTTGTTGGTCGCCTTGTCCTTCGCCGTCACGTTGACGATGCCATTGGCGTCGATGTCGAACGTCACTTCAACCTGAGGCACGCCCCGCGGCGCGGAGGGAATGCCGACCAGATCGAATTGTCCCAGCGCCTTGTTGTCGGACGCCATCTCGCGCTCGCCCTGGAACACGCGGATCGTCACCGCCGTCTGGTTGTCTTCGGCGGTCGAGAACACCTGGCTCTTCTTGGTCGGGATCGTCGTATTGCGGTCGATAAGGCGCGTGAACACGCCGCCCAACGTCTCGATGCCCAGCGAAAGCGGGGTCACGTCGAGCAGCAGCACGTCCTTGACGTCGCCCTGAAGCACGCCCGCCTGGACCGCCGCGCCTATGGCCACGACTTCGTCCGGGTTGACGCCCTTGTGGGGCTCCTTGCCGAAGAACTTCTGCACGATTTCCTGTACCTTGGGCATGCGGGTCATGCCGCCGACAAGAACCACCTCGTCGATCTGGCCGGCGACGAGGCCGGCGTCTTTCAGCGCCTTCTTGCAGGGCTCGACCGTGCGCTGGATCAGATCCTCGACCAAAGCTTCGTATTTGGAGCGCGACAGCTTGAGCGCCAGATGCTTGGGGCCGGTCGCGTCGGCGGTGATGTAGGGCAAGTTGATGTCGGTCTGCACGGCGGACGACAGTTCGATCTTGGCCTTCTCCGCCGCCTCTTTCAGCCGCTGGAGCGCCAGCTTGTCCTTGGTGAGGTCGATGCCCTGCTCTTTCTTGAACTCGGCTGCGAGATATTCGACCAGACGCATGTCGAAGTCTTCGCCGCCCAAGAAAGTATCGCCGTTGGTCGACTTGACCTCGAACACGCCGTCGCCGATTTCGAGAATCGAAATGTCGAACGTGCCGCCGCCGAGATCGTAGACCGCGATCGTGCCGGCCTTCTTCTTGTCGAGGCCGTAGGCGAGCGCCGCCGCCGTCGGCTCGTTGATGATGCGCAAAACCTCAAGGCCAGCGATCTTGCCGGCGTCCTTGGTCGCCTGCCGCTGGGCGTCGTTGAAATAGGCCGGCACCGTGATGACGGCCTGCGTGACCGGCGTGCCCAGATAAGCCTCCGCTGTTTCCTTCATCTTCTGGAGCGTGAAAGCGGAGATCTGCGAGGGCGAATATTGCTTGCCGTCCGCCGTCACCCACGCGTCGCCGTTGGGCGCGTTGACGATCTTGTAGGGGACAAGGCCCATGTCCTTCTTGGTCAGGGGATCGGCGAACGGACGCCCGATCAGGCGCTTGATGGCAAAGAAGGTGCGCTCGGGATTGGTGACGCCCTGACGCTTGGCCGGCTGGCCGACGAGACGCTCGCCGTCGTCGGTAAAGGCGACGATGGAGGGCGTCGTGCGGGCGCCTTCCGAATTCTCGATGACCTTCGGCGTCGCGCCTTCCATGACCGCGACGCAGGAATTCGTCGTTCCCAAGTCAATTCCGATGACTTTAGCCATTGTGTTTCCCCATGTTTCGCGAGACCGCGAGGCCCCGAAGCGGCCCGGCCTGGCGCTTGCGACGGAGCTTCCGCCACGTAACGCCGGTCCCCGATGCTCGGTACGTTTCAGCGTCTTAGAAGCCTTCTCGCCCCAACCCGCCAAACTTGATCCGCATATAGGAGGGGCTATTGGCGCGCGCAAGGCGGACCATGCTCGCGCTTAGGACCCCAGCCTCAGGTTTTTCGTTGTAAAGTGACCTCATAGAATCGGTGGCGGCGGCTGCGCCGCCGTGCTTCCGCCGGGGTCGCAAGCGCATGAACAGGCTGTTTCTTGTCCTCCTCGCCTCTGCGCTTTCGGGCGGAGCCGCCTTCGCGCAGCTTTCGCTGCCGGGCGCCGCGTCCGGAGACGCTCCGGCGGCCGGCGCCCTCCCTGACACGACGCCGGCGCCCGCCACGAGGTCCAAACACCGCGCGCGCCGCGCGGCCGGCGCCGCTGCCGGCGCGCTCGTCGCCGATCCTGCGGGCCTCGACGGCAAGACGCTGCGGCAGAACGGCCGAAACGGCGAATTACGGCTTGCGAAGGGTCCAGACGGCAAGCTGACAATCGCCAAATTCACGCTTGAGGGCGAAGTGATCTCCCATCCCGCCCAGCGTTGCCGAATCGACATTGTCGCCGACAAGCCGCTCGATCTGACGTCGCAGGGCGCTCCCGACGGTCTACCGCGCTTCGCCGCAGCTATCCCCGCGTGTCCGCTCGCCTTCGACGTCGCGGCGGATGGCGTTCTGGCTCCCCCCCAGGCGAACGCCTGCGTCTTCGCCGTCGCAGATTGTCAGGCGAGCCCTAGCGGCCTGTGGGGCCCCGAAGCCGCCGACTTGGATAAGGACGCGCGCGCCGTCGCTCGTGCGCGAGCGCTCGCCGACCGTTCGATACAGGAAAGCTTGCACGAACTCGTGCGTCGCGACAAGGACGCCGCCGCTTCGCTCACCCGTCAGGAAAGCGATTTTGCGGCTGAGCGCGACGACCTGTGCCACGACTATTCCGGCGAGGCGCGGCTCGGCTTTTGCGCCTCAAGGCTTCAGCAAACGCGGGCCGCTCTGCTGGTCAAGCGGCTCAGCGAAGCGGGACCGGCCAAAGCTGCTGCCAGAAGGCGTAAAAAATAGGCGAACCGATCCCAGTGGGTAACGTTAAGACTTCGTTCCTTAGCGTCAACTCCCTGGCGGTGCTAAGGGGTGTCGACCAAGCATTCGAGGCGGATATGAACGACGATCACACGCACGGCGAACATGCCGAAGCCGAAGCCGCCTTGCCGGACGCCAACGCCGTCGTGGAGCAGGTTCGCGAACTGCTTTTTGGCGATCATCGCCGAGCGAACGAGGCCGCGCTCAAATCGCTGGAGGACCGCACCGCCGCCCTGACGGCGACGCTGGAGGCGCGCTTCGCCGATCTCGAACGCCGACTTGCCGAGTTGAAGAGCGAGCAGGACCATGCCCGCGGGACGCATGCCGACACGCTGGGCGCCGCGCTGGTGGAATTGGGAGCCAAGATTCGCTCGCTCGCCGCAACGCCGGAAACCAGATCCGGCGAGTGAGCGCGCCGGATTAGCCCAGCCGACGCAGCCCTTCGCGCGCAAGGGCGTTCTGCGGGTCGACCTCCATCGCGCGATTGTAGGACTCGACCGCCTTGGGTCGGTTGCCCTGCTTCTCGTAGGCGACGCCGAGGTTGGCCCAGCCGTCGGCGTTGCGGTTGTCGACATTGAGCGCGGCGTTGAAATCCTCGACCGCTTTGTCGTACTTGCCCGTGGCGATCAGGCATTGACCCCGCGCCTGATAGGGCGAATCGACGAACGGGTTGCGGTCGATGGCGTTGTTGAAATCGCTGATCGCATGCGCGCAATCGCCCTGGCGTTGGTAGATCAGTCCGCGCGCATGAAAAGGTTGCGCGTCCTCGGGCTTAAGGCGGATGGCGGCGTTGAGGTCGGCGAGTGCGTCGTCGAGATGGCCTTGCGCCCGCAGCAGATTGCCGCGCCCCAAGTAAGCGGGCTCGTAATTGGGGTTGGCGACGATGGCGCTGTTGAAATCGTTGAGCGCAAGTTCGTCTTTGTTGGTTTGGCGGTAGGCGAGCGCCCGGTTGGTGAAGGCGCCGGCGGCTTTCGGATCGAGCCTCACCGCGTGGCTGAAATCACCTATCGCCTCTGCATAACGCCCGTTCTTCGCGTAGGCGATGCCGCGCTGGTTGAACGCGGTGGGGTCGTTGGGACGGCGTTCCACCACCTCCGACAGCGAGGCGATGTTTGCGCTCGCCGTCTGCGGATTGTCGGGATCGCGCTCCGCCAGGTTGGGGTTCACCGCCGGAGACATGGTTTCGCAAGCGCCGAGCGCCAACGCCAAAGCCGCCAGAAGAACGATCGATCGGTCGCGAATCGGCATGTTCGTCCCCCTGCGGAAGGCGCGGTCGAGACGGCGGGCGGGCTTACGCAACAAGATAATTTCGCGCGCCGTATCGACTTCGCGCGTCGGGATCAGCTCGCGGTCCGCGCTGCGCCGGGACCGCCGGCGCCGGGGACGGGCTTGGGCTTCATCGGCAGCAGGCCCTCGCGCTGAAGCTTCTTGCGGGCGAGCTTGCGGGCGCGGCGGACCGCCTCGGCTTTCTCGCGGGCGCGCTTCTCGGACGGCTTCTCGTAATGGCCACGCAGCTTCATCTCGCGGAAAATGCCCTCGCGCTGCATCTTTTTCTTGAGCGCCTTGAGGGCTTGATCGACGTTGTTGTCGCGGACGAGAACTTGCACGGGCTATCCTGTGTTGGCGGCGGAAACGGCGAACCGACCCAAAAGGCGCGGCGAGCC
>JAYVYJ010000234.1:0-16232 GCA_043784465.1 Hyphomicrobiales bacterium | reverse complement strand
ACGAACTGGCGGGCCGCAAACACGGTCGGAACGAACTTGGCGCGATAGACCACCGCGTCGAGGCGGCGCTCCAAGAGGCCGATAAGATTGGCCGAGCTGTCGCCCTTCATGCGCAACGCTTCCACGTAATATTTGTGGAACTGACGCTCCGAGATATTGCCGTAATAGCCTTTCAGCTTCTGCTTGGCCTTGAGCTGGGTGCCGAAGTCCGTCGCCTTGCCCTTGCGACGTTGGCCGTGCTGACCGGGGCCGTATTCGCGCTTGTTGAACGGCGAACGGGGACGGCCCCAGATGTTCTCGCCCATGCGGCGGTCGATTTTATACTTGGCTTCTGCGCGCTTCGTCATCGTGTTCCCGTAGAGTTAGGAACGCGCCCTCCTCTGCCGGGGAAACCCGGCCGACAGGGCCGCCTGAGCAAGGCGAGACCCACGGGTGCGTCAAAGGACGAACGCGCTCCCTCAGCAGGAGCGCGTCCGACGGGCGAGGAGTTAGCGGGACGCTCCCCCCTTGTCAACACGCCCAGGCCGGGCGACGCGGCGGGGCGTTCCCCTCGCAGGCCGCCTGCACGCAATCCGCAAGCGCCCCGAAGCGCACCGCCCGGCCCGACAGCCCCGGCCCGTAATGCGCGTATTTGCCCGAATTGGTCATCACGGTGCGGGCCTCGGGCGGAAACACAGGCTCCGAAATCGAACACCAGCACACATCCGGCAGCACGCGCACGCCCGCGCGCTCCAGTTGCGCCAGCACGCCCTCCCGCCGCGCCGCCGCGATCACCTCGCGTCCCGCCGTAACGATCGCCGCCACATCGTCTCGCCGCCGCCGCCCTGCGAAGGCGGCGACGATGGCCCGGCATTCCGCGAGCGAAGCGTGCGGACTTCCGAACGCGACGAGATCGATCCACGCAGGGCCGCCGTTCAACGCATCCCACGCCGCCGCCAGATCGGCGCGACTGATCGCGCCCCACTCGGCGTCCGCCGCCGCGCGGGCCTCGGGCGTGACGCCTTCGATATGCAGCATCGGCGCAGCGGACGTCGTGCCGAAGGCCGCGCACAAAGCCTTCAGATCGTCGCGTGACGGCGCGGCCCGCGCAACCCCGCGCAGCATCGGGATGCGGTCCGGCGCGCGCCGCCCGGCGATCAGCCCCAGCAGCGGCCAGACCGCGTCGTCCGCCTGCCCGGGCCATTCGACGTCGAGGGTCAAGCGCGCCACGCGCTGCGCGTCGAGATAGACGCCCGCCAGCGGCGCGCGGCCGGTCAACGCGATGCAGAGATCAAGAAAATCGGGGTGTTTGGCCGTGCGCGCGCCCAGCACCGAATTGGCGAAGACGACGGCGTTGCTCTCCGCCCAGGCGATCATGTCCCCCTGGCGCGGCGCGCCGTCGAGCAAATAGGGCGCGCAGGTGAAGCTCGGCGCGCACCCCATTCGCACATAGGCGTCCGCCAGCCGCGCCGCCGGTTCGCCGAAGGCCGGCGGGACGCCCTGCCCCCGCCAATGCTCGCGGTCCACCGAGATCGCGTTGGTGGTGGAGGGCACGCGCACTTGGCCGCCGAGATCGGCCATCCGTTCGGCGAAAGCCAGATTGGCGGGGCTCGCATAGATGCAGCCGTCGATATGGACGCGGGCCACGTCGATGAGCCGCCGCGCGCCCTGCTGCGCCGCCATATCCACCACGATTCGCATCGCCTGCCGCGCCGCCTCCCCCGCCTCGCCCGCGAGCAGCGCGCGGTCCCCGGCGCTAAGTTCGGGCGCCCGCGCCGTCGCGGGCGCGAGCGCCATCGCCACGCCGTCCGCCACTAGCGCGCCTGCCTCGATGCGCACGTGCGAAGCGCTCGCCGCGCGCGCGAAATCGTCCGCGCCGAGCCGCACGACCGGGATGGCCAAGCCAAACATCTGCGCCGCGATCATCGCGCCCAGGGTCAGCACGTCCTCGTCCTCGCGAAACACCAGCGCGGCGGGCGCACGCCCGTTCATCGCCATGTCCAGCCACACGCCCGACCCCGAGCACGAACCCCGGCTCGTCGGCATCACCAGCACCGCGCCCGCGAGATCGGCGCCATGCAGCGGATGGCTCGCGTCGATCACCCGCGCGGTGGCGGGATCGACCCCGCCCCAGAAGCTCAAGCCCTCGGGCGAGGCCAGCACAGGGCCGGAACCGGCGCCGGGCAGAACAAATCGCGATATGGGCTCGCTCATCACGAGCCCACAATGACGAAGCGAGACAAGATCACAAGCCTGTCGATTGACGAGGCGAAGGCGAAAATCGCGCGCGGTGAGAGCCGCAGCGATTTCACCGCCGCTAACGCGCTCAGCGACGAAATTATCCGGCGCCAGGCCGCCAACGATCCCGAGGATCGCGATTGAGACTGGACGCGCACGTCTCTGGCGACGCCCAAGCCGAAGATGGACGTGCGTATCAAGCTGGACGCGGATGTGGTCGAGTTCTTCAAATAAGAAGGCGCCGGATATCAGACTAGAATCAATCCGGCGCTCAAAGCCTTCGTACAGCACGCATCGAAGAAGCGGGCTTGAGCCGCATGGACTTCAATCGGGCCAGAATCCTGAGTCCATCGCCTCGGCGGCGCCGAACGGCGGCCTTGCCGGAAACACGTCTTCCGCCAGCCCCGTCTCGCGCGCTGCGGCGATGACGGCTAGTTCGTAGGCGCGCGCATAGGCGTCGTCGAGCCACGCCTTCAAGCTCGGATCGTCGCTGAGATGCAGCTCTATCCGCAGCCGGTGCTCGCGGATCGTCAAATTGCAGCTTGCGCCCCGGTATCCCGCCTGAAATCGCCATTTCAGCAGAAGCGTCAACAGGATTGCGAGTCGATTGTCGGGCTCGCGCCGCTCCGTGCGTCCCATGCTCTCGATCTCCTCGGCGATATGGGCGAGATCGGCGGCGGCGACGTTTCCCGCGCGCAATAGCGCGGCCTGCTCGTTCGCCCACGCATAAAAATCGGTGTTGTAAGTTGCGGACATGGTTAGCTCCGATCCCACCTAACCATATCCGTGCGCGACAGGGGACAACCCCGCCCGCCGCCTCGACGCCGCCGCGTCCCGGCGCCACATAGACCCCATGGACCGCTCGATTCTCAAAGCTGTCGGCTTCGTGCACACCCACGTCCACAGCGCCTATTCGCTGCGCGAGGGCGCGATCACGGTGGAAGCCCTCGTCAAGCACGCGAAATCCGACGATCAGCCCGCGCTCGCCATCACCGACACCAACAACCTGTTCGGCGCTCTCGAATTCGCCGAGAAGGCCGTCAAATCCGGCCTCCAGCCAATCATCGGCGCGCAATTGACGGTGGACTTCGGCGACGCCCCCGCCGGGCGCCTCGCCCGCCTCGCCCGCGCGCCCCTCGTCCTGATCGCGCAGGACGAGACCGGCTATATGAATCTGATGCGGCTCGCCTCGGAGGTCTGGCTCAAGCCCACCGACGGCGACGAAGCCCATGTGCGGCTCGACGCCCTTGGCGCTGTTACAGGCATCCTCGCGCTAACAGGCGGCGCGAGCGGCCCGCTCGACCGGCTGATTGCGGCGGGCGCCGACGATCTCGCCCGCGCCCGGCTCGAAAGCCTCGCCGCCCGCTTTCCCGACCGGCTCTATGTCGAGCTTCAACGCCACGACGAGACCCGCGCCGCCGAGCCTGCACTGCTCGATTTCGCCTATCGAAAGGGCCTGCCGCTGGTGGCGACCAACGAGCCGTACTTCGCGGCGGCGAGCGATTACGACGCGCAGGACGCGCTGCTCTGCATCGCGGAAGGCGCCCTCGTCAACGCCCACGAACGTCGCCGCCTGACGCCGCAGCATCGGCTGAAGACCCGCGTCGAGATGACCAAATTGTTCGCCGATCTGCCCGAGGCGACCGACAACAGCGTGGAGATCGCGCTGCGCTGTTCCTATCGTCCCCGCACGCGCAAGCCGATCCTGCCGCGTTTCACGCTGCCGGGTCAGGCCGATTCCGACGAGGAGCCCGAATTGCGCCGACAGGCGGCGGAAGGGCTGGAGGCGCTGATGGCGCGCTACGGCCTCGCGCCCGGCTTCACGCCCGACGACTACCGCCAACGCCTCGAATTCGAACTCGGCGTCATCGCGCGCATGAAATTCCCCGGCTATTTCCTCATCGTCTCCGATTTCATCAAATGGGCGAAGCGTCAGGACATCCCCGTCGGGCCGGGGCGCGGATCGGGCGCGGGCTCGCTGGTCGCATGGGCGCTCGCCATCACCGACCTCGATCCGCTGCGCTTCGGCCTGCTGTTCGAGCGGTTCCTCAACCCCGAACGCGTATCGATGCCCGATTTCGACATCGATTTCTGTCAGGAACGGCGCGACGAGGTGATCGCCTACGTGCGCCAACGCTACGGCCACGACCGCGTCGCCCAGATCATCACCTTCGGCTCGTTCCTCGCGCGCGGCGTCATGCGCAACGTCGGGCGCGTGCTAGAAATGCCGCTGGGTCAGGTCGACCGGCTCGCCAAGCTGGTGCCGCAAAACCCGGCCAAGCCCGTAACGTTGAAGGAGGCTCTGGCGGGCGAGCCCAAATTGCAGGAAGCCGCCGCCAACGACCCCAAAGTCAAGCAGATGCTCGCCATCGCGGGCAAGCTGGAGGGCCTACTGTCCAACGCCTCGACCCATGCGGCGGGTATCGTCATCGGCGACCGTCCGCTGGTCGAGCTTGTGCCGCTTTACAAGGATCCCAAGTCGGAAATGCCGGCCACGCAGTTCAACATGAAATGGGTGGAGCCGGCGGGCCTCGTCAAGTTCGATTTCCTCGGCCTGAAAACCATGACCGTGCTGCGCCACGCGCAGGGGCTGATCGCGCGCAAGGGCGTCAAAATCGAACTGGGCGCGATCCCGCTCGACGACAAGAAAACCTACGAGATGCTGGGGCGCGGCGAGACCGTCGGCGTGTTCCAGGTGGAAAGTCCGGGCATGCGCAAGGCGCTCGTCGAGATGCGCGCCGACCGCTTCGAGGACATCATTGCGCTGGTCGCGCTCTACCGCCCCGGCCCGATGGCCAATATCCCGACCTATTGCGCGCGAAAGCTGGGGCGCGAGACGCCCGAATACATGCACGCGAAGGCCGAGCCGATCCTCAAGGAGACGTTCGGAGTCATCATCTATCAGGAACAGGTGATGCAGATCGCGCAGGCGCTGTCAGGCTATTCGCTGGGCGAGGCCGACATGTTGCGCCGCGCGATGGGCAAGAAGATCAAGTCGGAGATGGACGCGCAGCGCTCCCGCTTCGTGGCGGGCGCCGTGGAGCGCGGCATCGAAAAGCCGAAGGCCGACGAGATTTTCGACCTGCTCGCCAAATTCGCCGACTACGGCTTCAACAAGAGCCACGCGGCGGCCTATGCGCTGATCTCCTATTGGACCGCGTGGTTCAAGGCCAACCATCTGGCGGAGTTTCTGGCGGCCTCCATGACGTTCGAGAAGAGCAACACGGACAAGCTCTCGGAATTTCGCGCCGACGCGCGCCGTCTCGGCGTCAAGGTCGCCCCGCCCAACGTCAACCGCTCCGGCGCCGATTTCGACGTGCGCTACGACACCGAGGGTCCGACCATTCTCTACGCTCTCGGGGCCATAAAGGGCGTGGGCGACGCGCAGGCCCGCGCGGTCGCTTCCGCGCGGTCGGAAGGCGGCGCGTTCCGCTCGTTTCAGGATTTCGCAAGCCGCGTCGACGCCAAGCAGGTCAACAAGAAGGCGCTAGAGTGTCTGGCCAATTCCGGCGCGTTCGACGAGATCGAGCCCGAGCGGGCGAGCGCCTTCGCCACGGTGGAGGCGATGCTGGCGCTAAGCCAGCGCCGCGCCGAGGAGCGTACGCAGGGCCAGAGCGGCCTGTTCGGCGACGGGGCCGAGACGCCCTTGCGCGTGAAAGCGACGTCGTGGCCCGCCGCCGAACGCCTACAACACGAGTTCGACGCCATCGGTTTCTTTTTGTCGGGCCACCCGCTGGAAGCCTATGAAGCCACCGTCAAGCGACTGGGCGCTATCCGCTGGACCGAATTCTGCGCCCGCGTGCGGGCCGGGGAAACGTCGCGGCGACTTGCGGCCAGCGTGCTGGACCGGATGGAGCGGCGCACCAAGGCCGGCAAGAAAATGGGGATCATCCAGTTCTCCGACCCCTCCGGCCAGTACGAAGCCGTGATGTTCGAGGAGACGCTCGCCGTCTACCGCGACCTTTTGGAGAAGGGCGCCGACGTGCTGATAACCCTCAACGGCCGCGTCGAGGGCGAGGACGTGCGCGCCTCCATCGCCCATGTCGAAAAGCTCGGCGAAGCCGCCGCGCGCAGTCACAAGGGCCTGAAAGTGTTTGTGCGCGACGAGGCCCCGCTGCCCTCGCTGGTCGCGCAGCTCAAGGGGCGCGGCGAGGGCGAGATCTCGGTCGTCGTGCTGCTGGGGCCGGACGAGGGCGAGATCGAGGTCAAATTACCGGGCGGCTATGCCGTAACGGGGGCGCTGGCGGGGGCGCTGAAGTCGGTGGCGGGCGTCGTGCAGGTCGAGCACGTTTGAAGAGGATGTGGGGCGAAATGCGCGCCAAGGTCCAGCCTCGGCGCAAGCCGCCATTCGGCGCCGGCGGCCTCGCATTCGGCTTTGGCGAAACGTAGCGCCTCTTCGCGGCTGGCGAAGATCGCGCCGCAGACGCCCGCCTCGCCGTCGACGATGCTTCGCCGTCCGGGCCGCGAGCTACCCGCAGGTGCGGCGGGGCGGTCACGAGAGCGCCGGGCCGAGCGCGACCCGCGCGAGGAGCGCCACGCTCAGCGCCGCCGCCAAGACCGCGAACGGCCCGCCGCCCGGCACGACGACGACGCGGCCCGGCAGCGCGGCGATGACGTCGAGCCAGCCGCGCAGCCCCGGCCCGCGCGCCGCCCAGCTTCAGCGCCACGAAGGCCTCCATCAGCGCGGCTTGACGATGATCGTGTAGTCGGGCCGATCGAAGACTCCCGCGATGAATTCGCCAATCTTTCTCAGCAGGATGTCCGTTTGCGTTACGACCTTCGTATCCTCCAGCGGCGTCGCGACGCGGGTTTTCCAGGGCGAGGCGGCGTCGGCGCGCTCGCCGTAGGTTGTCTGGCCGGTCTCCCAGCGCACGCAGACCGTCGTTTTCTGGTCCTTGGCGATGGTGCAGAGATAACGCTTGGGGGGCGTCGAACGCCATTCGGTCAAGGTGACGAAATCGCCGTTCTCCTGCTGAAAGACATAGGACGAACTTTTGTCGAGTTTCGTCTCGACGCCGCCCCTCGCTTTGGCCGCTTCGATCAGCTTGGCCCACGACTTCGCGTCGCGCAGCGGTTCGGGCGCGTCCTGCGCCCACCCCGCGCTTGCAAGAGCCGTCAAAAGAACGAACCCTCCGACGATCGCTCTCATGTCTCCACGCGCTCCCCGCCGAACCAGACGCCGTGCAAGGTCAGATCGTCGCCCAGATGCACGAGGTCAGCGCGCGCCCCCGCCTTCAGCGCGCCGTGGCGATCCGCGACGCCCAGGAGCCGGGCGGGGGTCGAGGTCGCCATCCGCAGCGCGTCCTCCAGCGGCGCGCCGAGCCGCCGCATCGCATAAATTACCGCGTCGTGCATCGTGATCGCCGCGCCCGCCAGCGTGCCGTCGTCGAGCGTCAACCGGTCGCCGACGCGCCGCGCTTCGCGTCCGGCCAGCCGAAAGGACGGCGGGCCCCCCGCCGCCGGCGGCATCGCGTCCGACACCAGCGTCATCCGCCCCGCCCCTTTGCACCGATAGGCGAGCCGCCCCGAAATCTCATGCACATGGATGCCGTCGGCGATGAAGCCGACCGTCACGCGCTCATCCTCCAGCGCCGCCCCCGTCAGCCCCGGCTCGCGCCCCTGGAGCGGGTTCATCGCGTTGAAGAGATGCGTCGCCGCCCGCGCGCCCGCGTCGAAGGCCGCGTGCGCCTCCTCGGCCGTCGCCTCCGCATGGCCGAGGCTGACGACGATCCCCGCCCCCGCCAGCCGCCGCACCTGGGCAAGCGAGGCGGCGACCGGCGCCAGCGTCACCACCCGCACCCGCGCGGCGATCAGCGCGCTCACGTCGTCGTCGGACATCGTGCGGATGTGCTCTGGCGGATGAGCGCCCTTGCGGCGCACGTCGATGAAAGGCCCCTCGATATGCAGCCCCAGCGACCCCGGCAGCGGCAGCCGCCCCGCCGCCAGCGCCGCCGTCAGCACCACGGGCGCGTCGGTCACCAGCGTCGGCGCCAGCGCGGTCGTGCCGAAACGGCGGTGCGCGGCCGCCATCGCGGCGATGGTCTCAGGCGCGGGCGCGGCGTTGAACAAATGGCCGCCGCCGCCGTTGACTTGCCAATCCACAAACCCTGGCGCCAGCACGCCGCCGCCCAGATCGAGCGTCTCCGCCACAGGCCGCTGCGCATGGGCCACCAGCGCGACAATCGCCGCACCTTTGGTCACCAGCGCGAGATCGCTCCGCAGACGCTCGCCGTCAAACAACCGCGCGCCGACAAACACGCGCATGAAATACCCCCGCTGCGCGATCCGCGCCCGATCCGACATTACGGACGGGAACGGCGCGGCGCAACGCAGGGTTAGCCGAGTTCGCGCAGCTTGAAGCGCTGGATCTTTCCCGTCGCGGTCTTGGGCAAGTCGTCGACGACGACCAGCCAGCGCGGATATTTCCACAAGCCGACGCGCGCCTTGACATGCGCTTGCAATTCGCTGGCGAGCCCTTCGCGCTCGACGCCCGCCTTCAGCACGACAAACGCTTTCGGTTTCTCCAGCCCGTCGGCGTCGCGCGCGGGGATGACCGCCGCCTCCAGCACGCTTGCGTGCGACACCAGCGCCTGCTCGACCTCGAACGGCGCCACCCAGATGCCGCTGACCTTGAACATGTCGTCCGTGCGCCCGCAGTAGCGAAAGCGCCCGCCCGTCAGTTTCTCGTATTTGTCGCCCGTGCGCGTCCACGCGCCCTCGAAGGTAGCGCGGCTCTTCTCGCGGCGGCCGAAATAATCGAGCGCGGCGGATTCTCCCTTCACCAGCAATTCGCCGATCTCCCCCTCGCCCACCTCCGCGCCGCGCTCGTCCACGAGGCGCAGTTCGTAGCCCGGAACCGCCACGCCCGACGTACCGTAGACGACATTGTTCGCGCGATTGGACAGGAAGATGTGCAGCATCTCCGTCGAGCCGACGCCGTCGAGAATGTCGCAGCCCGACCGCCGCGCCCACTGGGCGCCGACCTCCTCGGGCAACGCCTCGCCCGCCGACAGACAGCGCCGCAAGTTCGCCCCGACCCGCGCGCCGCCTGAGTCCAGCCTCGCGTTAAGCGCCGCGTAGAGCGTCGGCACGGCGCAGAACACGGACGGCTGAAACCGCGCCAGCACGTCCAGCACGGCTTCGGGCGTCGGGCGACCCGCATATAGCACCGCCGTCGCGCCCACCGACATCGGGAACGTCATGCTGTTGCCCAGCCCATAGGCGAAGAACAGCTTTGCTGCGGAAAACACCACGTCGTCAGGCGTTATGCCCAGCACTCTGACGCCAAAAGCGTCGGCGGTGGCGCGCAGGCTCGCATGGGCGTGGCGCACCCCCTTGGGCTCACCCGTCGAGCCTGAGGAATAAAGCCAGAAGGCGCATTCGTCGGGCGAGACGGCGACGGTCTCGCGCGCCTCGCATCCCGCCAGCGCCGCCTCGAAATCCCCGCTTGCCCCCACCACGAACGTCGTCCGCAATTCCGGCAGGTGCTCAAGGAACGGCGCGACGGCGGGCAGCAGTTCCTGCGAGACGAACAGCGCCCGCGCCCGGCAGTCGGTCAGGATCGTGCGGGTGATCTCGCTCCCCAGCATCGTGTTGATCGGCACGGGAACGATCCCCGCCTTGATCGCGCCCCAAAACACCACCGGCAGATCCGCCGTGTCGGTCATCAGCAGCGCGATGCGGTTTTCACGCTCGACGCCCGCCTTTGCGAGCAACCCGCCGACCCGCGCCGCTCGCGCGCCAAGCTCCCCATAAGTCAGCCGCAGCCCCGCGCCGCCCGCTTCCACAAAGGCGGCATGATCGCGCCGCGCGCCGTTCGCGTGCCGGTCCACGAACCAGGCGCCCGCGTTGGCCTCCGCCTCGAACATGCCTTCTCCCTCATTTTAACCGCAATTCTAGCACGGTCGCGACCAAAGCGACCGCCCATGCTCGCAAATTCGGCGGATTGCGTTTATAGGCGGCAGGCGATCCCGCAGCGGCGCCCCGCCGCCCTTCCAGGAGCCGTCATGACGCTTTCCGCCGCCGCGAGCCGCTATGGCCTCGCCGCCCTTCTCGCCCTCGCCGCCACCCAGGTTGCGCAGGCCAAAACGCTGGCCACCGTCGACGGCCAGGCCATCACCGAACAGGACGTCGACGACGCGACCGCCGATATCGGCCCCAACCTGCCCGAGAAGGCTGACGCCGCCGCGCGGCGCAAGTACGTGCTCGACTATTTGATCGACCTCAAGCTGGTCGCCAAAAAAGCGTTTGCCGACAAGATCGACGCCGACGCCGAGTTCGTCCGCAAGGCCGCCTATTTCCGCGACAAGCTCGCCATGGAGGCCGAACTCAACAAAATCGGCAAGGAGGCCGACACTGAGAAGGCCGAGCGCGAGGCCTACGATTCCGCCGCCAAGGCCCAGCCGCCCGAGCCCGAGGTTCACGCCCGCCACATCCTGCTGCCCGACGAGGCCGCCGCCAAGGCCGCGCTGGTCCGCGTCAAGGCTGGCGAAGATTTCGCCAAGGTCGCGACCGAACTCTCCAAGGACCCCGGCTCTGAGGGCGGGGATCTGGGCTGGTTCACCAAGGACCGGATGGTGCCGGAATTTTCGGCAGCGGCCTTCAAGATGGAGCCGGGCCAGATCTCCGATCCCGTCAAGACCCAGTTTGGCTGGCACGTCATCAAGATCGAAGAGAAGCGCGTCAAATCGTTTCCCCCCTTCGAACAGGTGAAGGAGCAGGCGGGCAAATACGTGCAGCAGAAAGCGCAGTCCGAAGCCGTGACCGACCTGCGCAAGACGGCCAAGATCGAGCGTTTCGACGCCGAGCCCGCCGCCCCGGCCGCGCCTGCGTCGCCCGAAGCGACCCCGGCCAAATAGAAAAGTGCGTCGCCGCACCGCCTTGTGCGCGACGGCGGCGCGTGCAAGCATTTTGAGCGGCCCCCGAAGAGCGGGCGCAGGAGGAGAATCCCATTTGGCGCCGACGCGCATCGTCGATCTGAGGGAAGCGGGGCCACATGGGCGCTGAAAGCGGCGGCGGGGCCGTCCCGCTGGTGTCGCTGCGCGGCGTGAGCAAGGCGTTCAAGAGCGGCACGGTCGCGCTCGAAAACGTCGATCTCGACATTCGCGACGGCGAACTCCTGACCCTGCTCGGCCCTTCGGGCTGCGGCAAATCGACGGTGCTTCGCATTGTCGCAGGCCTGACCGCACATAATTCGGGCACCGTGAACTGGCGCGGCCAGCCTAGCCTCGGCTTCGTGTTTCAGGAGCCGACGCTCGCTCCGTGGGCCAACGTCTACGACAATGTGTGGTTGCCGCTGCGGCTCAAGGGCGTGTCGCGGGCGGATGCGAAGGGCCGCGTGCAGGAGGCGCTGGCGAGCGTCGGGCTGACGGGTTTCGAGCGCGCCTATCCCCGGGAATTGTCGGGCGGCATGAAGATGCGCGCCTCCATCGCGCGCGCGCTGGTGCTCAATCCCGCCGTATTGCTGATGGACGAGCCGTTCGCCGCGCTCGACGAGATCACCCGCGCCAAGCTCAACGACGACATCCTTCGGCTGAAGGCGACCACCGGAGCGACCATCGTGTTCGTCACCCATTCGGTCTACGAAAGCGTATATCTTTCGACGAGGATCGCCGTGATGGCCCCGCGCCCGGGGCGCATCGTCGCGGAAATCGACGTCGACGCCCGCGCCGTTCGCAACGAGGATTTTCGCCTGAGCAAATATTACGCGGAGCGAGCGCGCGAGACGTCGGCGGCTCTCGAGGACGCGATGGGCGGGGCGAAATGCGCCTGAAGCGTTCGATCCGCCGGGAGACATTCGAAGATTATTTGTTCCCTGCGCTGATGCTGGTCATCGCGGTCGCAAGCTGGGAGGCCTACGTGCGGATCGCGCACGTGCCCTCCTTCATGCTGCCCGCCCCCAGCGCCATAGTGTCGACGCTGGTTCACGACTGGCCGACGTTGCGCGACTCGCTTCTGGTCACGCTGTCGATTACCTGCGAGGCGCTGGTGGCGGCGACGACAGGGGGCGTCGTGCTCGCACTGCTATTCCACGCCTGGCGCCCGCTGGAGCGCGCCTTCTTCCCCTTCGCGGTGGTGATGCAAGTCACGCCCGTCATCTCCATCGCGCCGCTGCTGCTGGTGTATCTGTCGTCAGGCGAGGCGGTGCTAGTCTGCGCGTTTCTGGTGGCCTTCTTCCCGATCCTGTCCAACACCGCTTTGGGCCTCGCGGCGGCCGACCACAATCTCATCGAACTGTTCGAGCTTTACGGCGCGACGCGCTGGCAGCAATTGCGCTGGCTGCGCCTGCCCTCGGCCCTGCCCTATTTTTTGGGCGGCTTGCGGATTGGCGGCGGCCTGTCGCTGATCGGGGCCATCGTCGCGGAAATCGCGGCGGGGTCGGCGGGTTCGGGGTCCGGCCTCGCCTACCGCATCATGGAATCGGGCTTCCGGCTCAACATCCCCCGCATGTTCGCGGCTTTGTTCCTGATCTCGATCACCGGCATCATGATCTTCTTGTTCTTCACGGTATTGAGCTGGCTGTTGCTGCACCGCTGGCACGACAGCGCCCGCGCGCGGGAGAACTGACGCGCGTCGAGACGGGTTACAAACGTCGGCTTGCGTCATAGCGCGCGCAACGGCACGGTCCCGTGGTCCGGCTTGGTTGCAACTCGCTTGCCGAGTCTTGTTTGCGGAGGGGCTGCACCGCTTCGCTCGCGGTGACGGCGCAGCGGCTCAAACCCAACTTGGCTTAAAACCCCTCATCGGTCCCTTACAAACGTGAGGCGTCGCAGTTCGCTCCCCGCGTCCATCGTCACCTCCTCCGTCTGCCGAAGCCCCGCCTTTTCCAGCACCGCCTCGGGCGGGTTGCCTTCGCGCACGGCCCCAAACACCGGCACGCCGCCCGGCAGGTCGATCTGTCCTGCTCGCGCCAGATGAAACCGGGAATAGGCGGGCAGAAACATATCGTAGGCCGCCGTCCCGCCGAGGATCGCCACAAGGCCCGCTTCGAGGCTCAGCGCCTTGCAGACGTCGGAGAATTTCGCCGCCTGCGGGCTCCACAGCCATGTGTTGGGCGCGACGGGCGTCGTCGTGAACGGCCCCCCCGCGCGCGTCAGCAGCAAGCGCTTGCGCTTGTGCGAATTGTCCTGCCCCTCGTGGCTCTTCTTGCCGTGGACAAGCAGCGCCGCCCGATCCATCTCGGCGTCGAGAAAATGCTGATCTTGCGGAAACTTGAGGGAATTGGGCATCAACCCGTCCGCGCCGGCCAACATGCCGTCGCGCGAGACAATCGCATAGCCCTCGATGATGAGCCCGTCGTTCATATCCGCCTCCATCGCGTTCTGATACGTGCGAGAGGCGCTGGGGTTCACGCCCCGCCGACGGCGCGCAGGAACTCCGTGCGGGTGCGCATATCGTCGCGGATCGCGCCGAGCAACCTGCTGGTGGACAGGCGCGAGCCCGGCGTGTTGACGCCGCGCAGCGTCATGCACGCATGTTCGGCCTCGATCACCACGCCGACGCCCAGTGGGTTCAGCACGTCCTGGATGGTCTGCGCGATGTCGAGCGTCAGCTTCTCCTGAATTTGCAGGCGCCGCGAAAAGCCCTGCACCACACGGGCGAGCTTGGAGATGCCCACCACACGGTCGCGCGGCAGATAGCCGATATGGGCGACGCCGACCACGGGCAGCATATGATGCTCGCAGAAGCTGACCACCCGCACGTTGGAGAGCACGATCAGTTCGTCGTACCCCCCCGTCTCCTCGAAGGTGCGCTCCAGATACTGGCGCGGCTCCTCGTCATAACCGGAGAACAATTGCGCGTAGGAGCGCGCGACGCGCGAGGGCGTGTCGCGCAGGCCTTCCCGCTCCGGGTCGTCGCCCGCCCATTCGATCAGCACGCGCACGGCGGCTTCGGCGTCGTCCTGCGTGACCGGCCGTTTCGACTTCGTCTGGTCGTCCATCCGATTTCTTTAGCATAAGGAGCGACGCAACGGAAATTTAGGCGCCGACGACCCTGAGATCGACCTCGGCGCGGTCGCGTCCCGCCCGTTTGGCGCGATAGAGGGCAGCGTCGGCGCGGCTCATGAGCGCTTCAGGGGTCTCGGGGCGGGCGGGGTTCAAGCAGGCGACGCCGAGACTGATCGACACGACGCGTCTTTCGCCCAGCGCGGGATGGGGCGTTTGCAGGGCTTCGACCGCGCTGCGAATCCGCTGTGCGGTCGCCGCCGCCGTCTCGACGGAGGCTCCCGGCAGCACGGCTGCGAACTCCTCGCCGCCGATGCGGCCGGCGAAATTGGGTTGCGGGCCGACAGCTTCGGCCAGCGCCCGCGCCACCCCCCGGATGCACCTGTCGCCTTGCGGGTGGCCGAGACGGTCGTTGTAAAGCTTGAAGTGATCGATATCGAGAACGACGAGCGCGAGCAGCTTTCCGGAGGCCCGCGCGCGCGCCGCTTCGGCGGCAAAACGGGCGTCGAACTCGCGACGGTTGGCGAGCCCGGTCAAACCGTCCGTGCGCGACAGATGTGCGAGTTCGAGATTGGCGCGCTCGATGTTCCCCAAACGCTGCCGCTCGCGCCAAGCCCAGAGGAAGTTCAGCCGGTCGGCATGTTCGCCGCGATGCGAGACGATCAACGTCATCAGACTGGAGAACGCATAAAGCGACGTCAGAATCTCTTTCGCGTCAGGAGGAAAATCGGGACGCGACAGGGCGGCGGCGATCAGCACGCCGGTCGTCACCAGGGACATGGGCGCTCCCACGGCGAAGCGAACGCTCGACAGGAGAGTGACCCCCATCGGCACGAGGGAGAGCGAGAACGCGTTATACAGGCCGGCCGCGCCGGGCAGCTCGCGATTGATGAGCGTGAGGCCAAGCGTGGCGGTCAGACAGTTGAAGCCCGCGATCAGGTCCATCCTCAGCAAGATCGTCGGGAAACGCCGGAACGCGAAGACGCTCGCCAGCACCGGCAGCACGATTATCGCCTCGCAATCCAGAAAGCAGGCGGCTATCCGATCGGGCGGCATCATGCCTTGGGCGATCATAGCCGCTGTGGAAAGATTGAGCGCGATCAATGTTGCCAGAGTCGTGAAGTAGAATGACCGCCGCTGCCGCCGAGCGCGCACGACGGCGAACCGCCGTTCGAGACGCGGCGGGAACCCCAGCCATCGCGGCGGCGCCGTCAGATAGCCGCCGACAAAGCCGAGATCGTCGTCAATCGTCAAAGGTCGCGCCCGGCGCCGCGGCGGCGCTGCATTTCGAAGCCGGATCGGGGGTTCGCAACAGGACTCACGGTCTTCTCACATGACGGTCGAAGGCGACGACCCGCCTGGCTCCGCTTCGTCGCGGGACAGGACCGGACGCAAGGTCGTCGGGCGTGCGGTCAGAAACGATGACGGTATGACCATGTGCGATAGAAATGTTTAGGACGCGTTACTCGCAGGTTGATTGTCAGACCTGGACCCGCGCTTGCGAACAAAGCCGAAACGGGCTTCCTTGTCGCCATGTCCGCTCCCCCGATTCGCGACTTCGGCCTCAACGACGCGCAGGCCGCGGCCGTGGCGCATGAGGGGGACTTGGCCCTGCTCGTCATCGCGGGCGCGGGCACGGGCAAGACCAACACCCTCGCCTGTCGCGTCGCCCATCTGACGCTGTCGGGCGCCGACCCGCGCCGCATCGTGCTGGCCACGTTTTCCCGCCGCGCGGCGGGGGAACTTACCCGCCGCGTCGAGCGCATCTTGCGCAATCGTCTTGGCCCCGAGGCCGCCGCCGCCGCGCTTCCCGCTTATGCCGGGACGTTCCACGCCCTCGGCGCGCGGCTGTTGCGCGAATATGCCGAGCGGATCGGGCTCGACCCGCATTTCACAATTCACGACCGCGAGGATTCAGCCGACCTGATGGCGCTGACCCGCCATTCCGCCGGCCTTTCCGATCTGCCCCAACGCTTCCCCGCCAAGGCGACCTGCCTTGCGATCTACTCGCGCACCGTCAACGCCCGCCTGCCGCTTGGCGAAACGCTGGGCAAACATTACCCTTGGGCC
>JAYVYJ010000233.1:0-13320 GCA_043784465.1 Hyphomicrobiales bacterium | reverse complement strand
TTGCGCTGCCCGGCGGCCAGCGCCCGGCCTTTGCGCTGGCGCTTCACGAGGCGGGTGGGGGCTGGGCGCGCGCAGGCGTGGTGAAGGACGCGGGCGACGATCCCGACGTGACCCATGGCGCGCTGATTGTCGTCACCGTGCGCCCCGCCGCACCCGGCGCGGGGCTGGTGTTCAAGGCGGGCGAGGGCGTCGGCACGGCGACCCGCCCCGGCCTGCCGATCGCGCCGGGCGAACCCGCCATCAATCCGGGACCGCGCGCGATGATCGCGGCCAATCTCGACGGGATGAGCGATCTGGAAATCGAGATCGCCATTCCCGGCGGCGAGAAGATCGCGGAACGCACTTTGAACGGGCGGCTCGGCATCGTCGGCGGTCTGTCGGTGCTAGGGACGACGGGGATCGTCGTGCCGTTCTCCTGCGCGGCGTGGATTCACACGATCCATCGCGGCATCGACGTGGCGCGGGCGAGCGGGGTCGCCCATGTCGCGGGCGCGACTGGCTCGACCTCGGAGGCCGCCGTGCGGCGGTTGCACGATCTGCCCGAAATCGCGCTGATCGACATGGGCGATTTCGTCGGCGGGATGCTCAAATACCTGCGCGCCCACCCTGTGCGCGACGTGACCATCGCGGGGGGCATGGCCAAGATGAGCAAGCTGGGGCAAGGGTTGCTCGACCTGCACTCCCGGCGCGGCGAGGTGGATTTGAACTGGCTCGCGGGGCTGGCGGGCTTTTCCGAAATCGCCGCCGCCAATACGGCCAAGCACGCCTTCGATATGGCGTGGGCGGCGAAGTTCAATCTGGCGGCGCCGGTGGCCGAAGCCGCGTGGGCGACGGCGACGCGGGCTTTGGGCGCGGGGGCGGAGCGACTGGAGATCGCCGTGTTCGACCGCGACGGCGCGTTGCTCGCCACGACGGGGCTGCGCCCGCTTTACGGTGGCCCGCCGCGATAACGGCGCCGGTAATCGGGATCGTAGAGCGCGCTTTCGCGGAAATCCCGCGTGCCCAGAGAGGCGCCGACGAGGATCAGCGCCGTGCGCTCGATGGGGGCCTCGCCGACTTTGGCGGCGATGTCGGCCAGCGTGCCGCGCACGATGCGCTCGTCCGGCCAGCTCGCACGATAGACCACTGCGACAGGGCCGTCGGGGCCATAGAACGGCGTCAGTTCCGCCACCACCCGAGCAAGTGCGTGGATCGACAGATGCACCGCCAGCGTCGCCCCGGTCGCGGCGAAGGCGGCCAGCGTTTCGCGCTCGGGCATCGCGGAAGCCCTGCCGGAGGTGCGGGTCAGCACCACAGATTGCGCGACCTCGGGCAGCGTCAATTCCTGCATCAGCGCCGCCGCGCTCGCCGCAAACGCCGGAACGCCGGGCGTCACGTCGTAGGGGATCGCCAAAGCTCGCAGGCGCCGCGTCTGTTCGCCCAACGCGCTCCAGATCGACAGGTCGCCGGAATGGAGACGCGCGACGTCGTGCCCGCGCGCGTGCGCGTCGGCCATTTCGGCGACGATCTCGTCGAGGCTCAGCGGCGCGGTGTCGATTTTGCGCGCCCCCGGCGGGCAGTAGGCCAGCAACGCCTCGGGCACGAGCGAGCCCGCATAGAGGCAGACGGGGCAACGGGCGATGAGGTCGCGCCCGCGCAAGGTGATGAGATCGGGCGCGCCGGGGCCGGCGCCGATGAAATGCACGGTCATGTCGCGGCCACCGCGCAGGAGACGCCGTCGGCGCTGAACTTGTTCACGATCAGGCGCGCGCCCTCCCCCGCTCCCGCCAGCGCCGCCGCCTCGGCGAGACTGCCGACGCCGAACAGGTTTGTGACTCGGGAGGAGTGAGAGACCACGCGACCCGCCGTCGCCGCCAGAGCCGCGCAATCGTGGCGGATCAGCGGCAGGCCCAGTTGCGCCGCCGCCGTCTCCAGCGCGGGGGCGCGCACGTCCGTACCGGTGTGGAGGCTCGCGACTTCGCGGGCGGCGCGGGCGCCCGCCTCGCGGACGCAGGCGACGATGGCGGCGCTCGTCGCGCCCGACCGGCAGCCCACGCCGACCGCCGCACTCAAGGCTTCACCGCCCGCCATTGCACCACCGGCATCGCCGCGCGAAAACCCCGGAACCGACCAACCGGCGTAGCGCGCGCGAACTGCGCGTGCAGCAACTCGCCGCCGTAGTGCGCAGAAAGCCCCGAGAGAGCCGCTTGCGTTTCCACCGTCACCGCATTGACGACCAGCCGCCCGCCCGGTTTCAACGCCGCCCAGCAGGGCGCCGCGACCCCTTCGAGGCCGCCGCCGATGAACACGGCGTCCGGCGCCGGCAAACCGTCCAGCGCGCCCGGCGCTTCGCCCTCGACGATCTTGAGGCGCGGGACGCCCAGACCCCGCGCGTTGGCGCGGATGCGCACGCACCGCTCCCCGTTCTGCTCGACGGCGAAAGCGGCGGTGGTGGGATCGGCAAGCAGCCATTCCACGCCGATCGAGCCCGATCCCGCCCCGACGTCCCAGAGCGTCTCGCCCGGACGCGGGGCGAGGCCTGAGATCGTCAGCGCCCGCATCTCGCGCTTGGTCATCTGCCCGTCGGTCTCGAACCAATCGTCGGGCAAGCCGGGCGCGCGGGGCGGAATGCGCTGGCCGGCTCCGGCGACTTCCAGTGCCACGATGTTGAGCGGATCGACCCCCAGAGCGTCGAAATCCTGCGCGAACGCCGCGAACCGGCGTTCACGCGCGCCGCCCATCGCCTCCAGCACGGTGAGGCGGCTCATCCCCAAACCCCGCGCAGTCAGCAACGCCGCGAGCCGCGCGGGCGTCGCGCCGTCCCACGACAGCGCGAGTACGCGGGCCCTGGGTTGCAAGTGAGGGACGATCGTCTCCAGCGGGCGCCCGTGCAACGAGACGAGCGCGCAATCCTGCAACGCCCAGCCTAGCCGTGAGGCGGCGAGGCTGAAAGCGGAAGGTTGCGGGAAAGACTCGAAGTCCTCGACCAGATCCGCCAGCAAGGAACCGACGCCGAAGTAGAACGGATCGCCGCTGGCCAGCACGCAGACCCGTTCGCCCGCCCTCGCCATGATCGCGGGGAAGGCGTCCTGCAAGGGCGTCGGCCAGACGAGGCGCTCCGCTTTCGTCGGGCCAATCAACTCCATATGCCGCGCGCCGCCGACGACCAGCACGGCTTGCGCCAAACGCTCGGCTGCGGCAGGGGGAAGCGCGCCGTCCTCGCCGAGGCCAATCAGGGTCAGCCACGGATTCATGGGAGATGCTCTTGCGCGTGCTGGTGCTGGGCGGAACTTCGCAGGCGAGCGAACTCGCGCGGGCTCTGAATGATCGCCCCGTCGTCGAGGCTACGCTGTCGCTCGCCGGACGCACGTCCGCGCCGGCCGCTTACGCCCTGCCGACCCGCATCGGGGGCTTTGGCGGCGCGGCGGGGTTGGCCGCCTATCTGCGCGCGCATGAGGTGGACGCGCTGATTGATGCAACCCATCCCTTCGCCGCGCGCATCTCCGCCAATGCGGTCGGCGCCGCGCGCGAAGCCCGCGTGCCGCTGGCTGTGCTGAGCCGCCCGCCATGGCGTCCCGGCCCCGGCGACCGATGGCGGGAGGTCGCTGACGTCGGAGCGGCGGCCGAGGCGCTCGGCGAAACGCCCTTGCGGGTGTTTCTGACGGTCGGCCGCTTGCAAGCCGGAGCTTTTAGGGCCGCGCCGCAACATTGGTATCTGGTGCGCTCCATCGACCCGCCCGACGCTCTGCCGCCGCGCGCCCAGGTGCTGCGCGCGCGCCCGCCCTTTTCGTTGGCGGAGGAAATCGTCCTGATGCGCGCACATCGCATCGACGCGCTCGTCAGCAAAAACGCAGGCGGCGAGGCCGCGCGGGCCAAACTCGAAGCGGCGCGGGCATTGGGAATTCCCGTCGTCATGATCGCCCCGCCCCCGCCCTCCGAGGGCGAGGCGCTCGCGGACGTCGATGCGGCGCTTCGCTGGATCGAGGCTCAAGGACAGCTCCGGGGCGTCAGCAGATAAGGGGGCCGGTCGGGCCGCTCGACAAGCCGCGTCGTCGAGGCGCCGACGATGACGAGCGTGCTCATGTCGGCGACGGAGGGGTCGGCTTGCGCCAGCGTCGTCAGCACGATCGCCTCGTCGGGGCGGCCGATGGCGCGGGCGAAAGCGACGGGCGTCCCTGCGCCGCGCCGCGCGCGCAGCACGGCGAAGGCGTCGTATATTTGCTGCGGTCTCGCCTTGGAGGCGGGATTGTAAATCGCCAGCGCGAAGTCGCCCTCGCAGACGGCGATCAACCGGCGTTCAATCAAGGCCCAGGGCTTGAGATTGTCCGACAGCGAGATCGCACAGAAATCCCCGCCCAGCGGGGCGCCGAGCCGCGCCGCCGCCGCCTGCATCGCGCTGACGCCGGGCAGCACCTGCACGTCGAGCGCGCGCCACGCGCACGGACCCTTCTCCATCGCTTCAACCACGGCGGCCGCCATCGCGAACACGCCGGGATCGCCGCCCGAGACAATTCCCACGCGCCGCCCGCGCGCGGCCAAGGCCAAAGCCGCCGTCGCACGCTCCGCCTCGACGCGATTGTCGCTGGCGTGAACCGTCAGACCCGCGCGCGGCGCGACACGCGCGACATAGGGGCCGTAGCCCACGAGATCGTCGATTTCGGCCAGCACGCCCGACGCCTCCGGCGTCAACCAACAGGCCGGACCCGGCCCCAGGCCAATCACATGGAGCGCCCCGCTCATGGGCGACGCCCCTGTCCAGGCAGCAGCACGAGCGAGAAATAGGGCGCCGCGCTCTCAACCATGTCGGCGAGCGGCGTGACGCGCTCGCCCGCCATCGTGCCGCGCTCGACGTAGATGGCGCGCTCCATCAGCCCCGCCTCGTCGAAGGCGCGGCGCACTTTCTCGAAATTCCGCCCGAGTTTCATCACCACAGCCGCCTCGCATTGCTTCAACCGCGAAACGAGCGCTTCGTAGGGCAGCGTGCCGGGCAGCACGGTCAGCACGTCGTCGCCCCACGTGAGCGGCGCCCCCGCCGCAGCCGCGCAACCCGCCATGCCGGTGACCCCCGGCACGATCTCGCAATCGAACCGCGCCCGCAGCCGGAGATAGAGATGCATGAAGGAGCCGTAAAACAACGGGTCGCCCTCCGCGAGCAAGGCCACGTCCTGTCCCGCCTCCAGCCGCAAGGCGAGCGCGGCGGTCGCGGCCTCATAGAAGCTTGAGAGCGCCGCGAGATAGTCGGGATGGTCGAACGGCAGTTCCGTCGTCATGGGATAGTAGAGCGGCATCTCTTGAACCGTGCCGGGAATGTAACGATCCGCAATGGTGCGCGCGTTGCCGCGACGCCCCGCTTTGGCGAAATAGGCGACCACCGGGCAGGCGCCGATCAGCCGCGCCGCCTTGACGGTCAACAGTTCGGGATCGCCCGGCCCCAGTCCTACGCCATAGAGACGACCTCTCACCCTCACTCCTTCGCGCTGGCGAGCGCATTGACCGCCGCCGCCGCCATCGCGCTGCCGCCGCGCCGCCCGCGTACGACAAGCGACGGCCAACCGGCCGCCAACAAAGCGTCCTTGGATTCCGCCGCACCGACGAAGCCGACCGGCATGCCGACGATGGCCGCCGGACGCGGCGCCCCCGCCGCCAGCAATTCCAGCAGGCGAAACAGCGTCGTGGGCGCATTGCCGATGGCGACGACCGCGCCGCCGAGCCGCTCGCCCCACAGATCGACCGCCGCCGCCGAGCGAGTCGTGCCGAGCCTCAAAGCCAGCGCCGCCGTCTGCGGATCGCTCAGCGAGCAAACGACTTCGTTGCCCGCAGGCAGACGGGCGCGTGTTACGCCATAAGCGACCATCTGCGCGTCGCAGAAAATCGGCGCTCCCGCCGCAAGCGCCGCGATCCCCGCGGCGGCGGCGCCGGGCGCGAACACGAAATCGCGCGCGACGTCGGGCATGCCGCAGGCGTGGACGATGCGCACCGCGACCCGCTCCTCGGCCGGGTCGAAGCGCGAAAGGTCGGCCTCGGCGCGGATGATCGCGAAAGAGCGGCGATAAATCTCGTCGCCGTCGCGGATGTAGGCCGTCATGCGACGATCCTCTCCGCCAGCGCATCGAGACTGCGCGCCGCCTCGCCGTTCAGCCTATAGCCCTCGGGCGTCGCCACGACCGTCAGAGGCGCATCGCGCGGGTGCGCGCAACCCTTCGCGCAGCCCGACACATGCAACCAAACCCCCTCGCCGTGCGGCGCCAGCGGCGCGAGCCGCCGCGCGGCGTCGCGGGTTTCCTGAAACGCGCTCGAACAAGCGGGGGCGCCCGCGCAGGCGGCGACCCGCAGCAGGGGATCGTCGGGATCGACAATCAGACCGAGGCCGCGTGCTTGCGTCGCAAGCGCCTGAGGATCGCGCAGGCCCGGGATCAGCATCGCCCGCCACGGCGTGAGGCGCAGCCCCGGCGCGCCCCCTGCTTCCGCGAAATCCGCGAGCGCTGCGAGTTGGGGCGCATGCAAGCGCCCAAACGGCGCGGCCACGCCCACGAACGCGCCGTGCGCGCCCAGCCAATCGCCTGCGAGCGCGGCGCCCCGAGAGGGCGCGTCGGCTTGGGGCAAGCCGACCGTCAGCGCAAAAGGCTCAAGCCCATGTGCGCTCACCGCATGGCGCATCCGGCGCGGCCCCTCGGGAACGGCGGCGAAGGCGAGAAACGCGCCCGCCAGCGCCCGCGCGACCGGGATGGCCTCGCTCGCGGGAAACGGCCCCAGAGCCTGGGTCGCTCCCGCCAGACGCGCAACGAATAGTCCATCCGCCAGCGCTTCAAGGCGGATGTCGGAATCGTCGCCCATCGGGAAGCCGCCCGCGTCGAAGGCGACGCCGAACTTGCCGGGCAAGCCCCAAAGCTCGGGGCTCAACGCCAGCGCCCGCTCCCACGCGCGGGCGAGGGGCCGCACGTCGAAGGCGCCGTCAAAGCCCGCCAGAGGCGAGACCAGCACGTTGCGCACGGCTTCCGCGTCGGGCGAAGCGTCAACCAAGCGCGCTTCGGCGAGGCGTTCCATCAACGCCGGATAGTTGGCGTCATCGACGCCGCGAAGCTGGAGATGGCCGCGCGAAGTGAGGTCGATCTCGCCATGGCCGCACCGCGCCGCCAGCGCCGCGATCTCGCGCGCGTGCGCGAACGAGAGTTCGCCGCACGAGAGCCGCAGCCGCACAATCAACCCGTCGCCCGAACGCATCGGCCGCAGCGCCCCCGGACACCAGCCCTTAGGAAGCGCGCTCACGCCAGCCCCCGCATCAGGCCAAGCACATGATCGACGCTGTTGCGCTGCGTGTTCCATAGGCCCCGCCGCCGCGCGTCGTCGAAACGGTCGGCGATCGCGGCGGCGGCGGGCGGGTTGGCTTCAACAAGAAAGCCGCGCATCCCCGAATCGTCGCAAACCGCGTCGAACAACAGGTCGAAATGCCGGTCGGCGACGACGTCGGTCGTCGCGGCGAACAGATAGAGATTGTCGACGGTCTCGGCGATCTCGGCGGCGCCGCGCGCGCCGTGGCGGCGCTGGCCGTTCAACCAGACGGGGTTGGTCGCGCGGGCGCGCAAGGCGCGGGCGACTTCGCGGGCGAGCGTGCGCGCCTTTGGCGCCTCGGGACGCGTGGCGTCCAGATGATACATCGCGGGCGTCGCCCCCAGCGACGCGGCGGCGGCGGCGAAGCCGCCCTCATGCTCGGCAAAAGCGTCGGAATCGAGCACGTCCTGTCCCGCCATATCCTGCACATGAACGAAGGCTTCGCTGGCTGCGACGCGCGCGGCGAAGTCGCCCTCCTGCTCGCCCTGGGCGTGCGCGGACGCCGCGAGATAGACGCGGCCAAGGTCGTCGCGGCTCTCCCAGTCCCCGCCAAGCGCGGCGCGGGCGACGCCGGTCCCGTAAGCGCCGGGCGCGGCGCCGAACACGCGCGCGCCTGCGCCCTTGAGCGGGTTTTCCTCGTCCGGTTCGTCGTCGCGCGCCGCCACCGCCGCCACCGCCGCATTGAACAGCGATATCTGCTCGGGAAACACGTCGCGGAACAGGCCGGAAATCCTCAATGTCACATCGACGCGCGGGCGCCCCAGCACCGCGAGCGCGCGCACTTCGAAGCCGCTCACGCGGTTGGACGCATCGTCCCAGCGGGGCCTGACGCCCATCAACCAGAGCGCCTGCGCGAGGTCCTCGCCGCCGGTGCGCATGGCGGAGCTTCCCCACAGATCGAAGGTCACGCGGCGCGGCGCCTCGCCGTGATCCGCCGAATAGGCCGCGACGAACGCCTCGCCGGCCTTCACGCCGAGTTCCCATGCGGTGCGCGTCGGCACGGCGCGGGGATCGACGGAATAAAGATTGCGGCCCGTCGGCAGCACGTCGCGCCGCCCCCGCGAGGGCGCGCCGCCCGGGCCGGGGGCCACGCGCCGCCCGGCCAGCGCGTCAACCAAAGCCTGCATCTCCGCCGCCGGCGATGCTGCGACGAGCATGTCGTCAGCGGCGACGGCGCGGCCGAACACATGCAGGCCGTCGCCAATCCGCATCTCCTTGAGATCGCAGAGCCACGCGTCGAGCGCGACCAACGCTTGCCCCGCGTCGAGCCCGTCCAGCCCCGCCTCCTGCGCCAGTCCGGCCTCCCGCGCGCGCGAAACGACGCGCTCGGCGATGTCGCGGGCGCGGCGCGGGTCGAGCGCGCGGGCCTGGGCGTATTCGTCCATCAGCCCCTCAAGTTCGGCCGTCGCGCCATGCGGGGACGCCTCAACCAGCGGGGGCGTCAGATGGCTCAAGATCGCCGCGCTCGTGCGTCGCTTGGCCTGCGCGGCCTCGCCGGGATTGTTGACAATGAAGGGATAGATCAGCGGGACCGGCCCCAGCGTGGCGCGCGGCGCGCAGGCGTCCGACAAGGCGGCCGCCTTGCCGGGCAGCCATTCCAGCGTGCCATGCGCGCCGACGTGAACGAGCGCATGGACGCGCTCGACCTCGCGCAGCCAGATGTAGAACGCGACATAGGCGTGGCGAGGGCTGAGCGTCGCGTCGTGGTAATCGTCGGCGCGGGCTTCCGCGTGGCCGCGATCGGGCTGGAGGGCGACGAAGCTGCGGCCCGCTCTCAGACAGGTGAACGCGAAGGCGCCGTCTTCGCAGGCGGGGTCGGCCTCCGGCTCGCCCCAGCGGGCGAAAATTCCGGCGACGAAGACGGGGGGCAGGTTCGCAAGCGCCATGCGATAGCGCGTTACCGTAAGCGTTGGAGCGCCGAAGGAAGCCCCCTCATCGCAACCCTCCCCCGCAAGCGGGGAGGGAGTCCGCGCGGCGGGGCTTCTTTCGACGGGGTCAACCGGGAGGCCCATCAGGCGTCTTGCGATGTCCTGCCCTGTCGCGGGGTCGCCGAGCGCGTAGCCTTCGTCGGTCAGCCGCCCCAGCATCTCCTCCAACGAAGCGAACGTGTCGAGGCCGACCGCATAGCCCGCGCGGCCTCGTTTGGCAGGATAATCCGACAGCACGAAAGCCAGGCGCTTGTCGGGATTGGGCGTGCGGCGCAGGTCCGCCCAGCCCGCCGCGAGGTCCGCGACATGGGCCACCGTCGCCGCTTCCGGCTCCGCGCGGCGGGGCGCATATTCGAGGCTGGCGATGTGGGGCGCGGCCGCCTTGAAGGCGATGGCCCCCGCCAGCAGCCGCCCGTCCACCTCGGGCAGCGCGACGTTCATCGCCAGATCGGCAGGCGCCAGGCCGCGCGGCGAGGCCGCCCATTGCGCGCGCGTCGCCAGGCTTACGGCGGCTTGCAACACAGGCGCGTCGCAGGCGTCGAACGCCGTACCGCCGTCGTCGAGACGCGCGGAGAAGGCCGTCGCGTTGACGATGACGTCCGGGGGCGTGGCGGCGAGGCGCGCACGAAGCGCGGCGACGACAGCCGGGTCCTTGAGGCTCGTCACATAGAACGCCTCGACCGCAAAACCGCGCGCCGCCAGCGCGTCGCCCAGCGCTTCATAGGGCGCCGTGTCGCCCGCGAGCCAGGCGGAGCGATAGAACACGATGAGCGCGCGCGCGCCCTCTGCTGGCCAAACCCGCAGGTCGCCGAGCGCGCCCTGCGGGCGCGGCTCGGCGCTCGTCAGATCATGGCCGGCATGGTTCAGCAGAAACGCAAGCGCGGCATGCGCATTGGTCTCGCCGCCGTGGCGAAAATAGGCCGACAGCCGCGCGAGCGTGGGCGCGGGAAAAGTCGAGGCGGCGTCGAGGCGGGGATCGTCGAAAGCGTCGCCCGGGATGAAGGCGAGCGCGATACCCCGTTCCTTCGCGAGGCGGGAAAGCTCCTCGACGCCATAGCGCCAGTAGTCGAACCCGCCAAGCAGGCGCACCAGCACGATGCGGGCGTGGACGAGGACTTTTTCCACATAAAGATCGACCGAATAGGGATGGCGCAGCGCCGCGAGGCTGGCCAGACGCAAACTTGCGCCCGACGCCTGCGGCGCCAAGCGTTCCCATGCTTTCGCCAGCACCGACAGATCGCTGTCGGCGAAGGAAAGAACCACCAGGTCCGCGCGCGTCTGCCCGAGATCGACGGCCGGGACCGTCTCGTCGAGGGATGTCAGGTCCGCGCGCAGGAGGTGCATCAGGCGAGCGCCGCTTCTATGGCGGCGCGGTCGAGCCCCTTGCGGCCGATCACCACCAGCCGCCCGCGCCGCGCCTCGCCCGCGCGCCACGGCCGGTCGAACTCGCGGCGAAAGCGCGCGCCCACCCCCTGCACCAGCAGCCGCATCGGCTTGCCGGTCACGTCGAGAAAGCCCTTGATGCGCAGCACGTCATGCGCGCGCGCGACCTCGCTGAGTTTCGCCACGAAGGGCGCAGGATCGGCCAGAGACGGCGCGTCGAAAACGAAACTGTCGAAATCGTCGTGGTCGTGCTCTTCCTCTGCGTCATGGCAAGAGGGGCGCGCGGCGATGTCGTCCTCCGCCCCCGCTCTCAAGCCCAGCGCGACATCGGGATCGACCCGGCCCTCGCGCGCGGCGATCACCTTGGCGACGCCCCGCGCCGCGCCGCGCACCTCCGCCGCCACGCGCGCGACGTCGGCGGCGATGAGCAGGTCGGTCTTGTTGAGCACCACCATGTCGGCGCACAGCAGCTGATCCTCGTAGACCTCCTCCAGCGGATTGTCGTGATCGAGCGAGGGATCGGCGGCGCGTTGCGCGGCCAGCGCCGCGGCGTCCTCCACGAAGCGCCCCTCTGCGACCGCCGAGGCGTCCACCACCGCGATCACGCCGTCCACGGTCACCCGCGCGCGCACCTCCGGCCAGTCGAACGCCTTCAACAGCGGCTTGGGCAGCGCGAGGCCCGAGGTCTCGATCACGATATGGTCGAGCCGGTCGGCGCGTTTGAGCAGCATCTCCATGGCGGGCAGGAAATCGCCGGCGACCGTGCAGCAGATGCACCCGTTGGCGAGTTCGAAGATGTCCTCCTCGCGGCAGGACTCGACGCCGCAGGATTTCAGGATTTCGCCGTCCACGCCGACGTCGCCGAATTCGTTGATGAGCAGCGCGATGCGACGCCCGTTGGCGTTCTCGAGCCAATGGCGGATCATCGTGGTTTTGCCGGCGCCCAAAAAGCCGGTGACGATGGTGACGGGGATTTTGGCGCTCATCGGACAGTCTCCAGAGGCGGCAGGCGCGCGACGACGCCTTTCTTCAGGGCCGCAGGACGCTCCCGCCACGGCACGAGACCCTGCGGCGCGGCGCCATAGGCGCGCGCCATCGCCAGCAGGTCGGCAGGCGAGGTCTCGGCGGGGAAATCGCCGTAAACGTAGGTCCACGCGCCGGGGGCTGCGAAGCTCACGGTGCAGGGGCGCTTGCAGACGCTGAAACATTCGACGCCGACGACGCGCGCGTCGCCCTCGCGGCGGGCTGCGGCGAGCGCAGCATGGAGGCGGGCGCCGGCGCGGGCCTCGCGTGGCTCCAGCGCCTCGCCCTCGGCGCGGCAGGTCACGCAGACCTGCACAGTTACGTTTTCGGACACGCGCCCTCCCGGCGGGGCGCAAGCCAAGGCGCCAGCGCCCGGAGACGCCGACCCGCCGTCGCGAGGCGCCCCGCCCGCTTCGGCAAAAACATGTCTGGACGGCAGGTCTCCTGGCTCACGGGTCTTTGGCGTTTGCGTCGGCCTTCCCGGAAAAGCTCCAGTGGCGTGAAAGACGCAAACTCCCGTTCACAGTTGCGGGGGCAGCTACGGCTTCTGTCCGTATTCCCTATTTCGCCCCGCTCTCGCAGGGACCGTCGCGCATCGTGCTAGGCCTCGCCCGCCGCGCTGTCAACGCAGGCGGCGGCGCCCTAAAGGACGAAGCTATGAGTGACGAGCACGCCCGCCATCGGGCCAAGATGGAAAAGCGCAAGGCGGTGCAGGACGCTGAAGTCGCCGCCAAGACGATTGCGCTCAAAGGCCTGCTGATCGTTCATACGGGGCCGGGCAAAGGCAAGTCGACGGCGGCGTTCGGGCTGGCGTTGCGCGCGCTCGGGCGCGGCTGGCGGGTCGGGGTCGTGCAGTTCATCAAGGGCGCATGGGAGACGGGGGAGAAGCTGGCTTTCGCGCGCTTTGGCGACCAGATGATCTGGCGGACGATGGGCGAAGGGTTCACCTGGGAGACGCAGGACCGCCTGCGGGACGTGCGCGCCGCCCAGGCCGCCTGGGCGGTCGCGCAGGAAATGATGGCCGACCCGGCGATCCGGCTGCTGGTGCTGGACGAGTTGAACGTCGCGCTGCGCTACGACTATTTGCCGCTGGCCGAAGTGGTCGCGGTTTTGAGGGCGCGCAGACCCGATCTGCATGTCGTCGTTACGGGGCGCAACGCCAAGCCGGAATTGATCGAGGCCGCCGATCTCGTCACCGAGATGGGCGCGGTCAAGCATCATTTCGCGGCGGGCGTGAAGGCGCAGGAAGGCATCGAGTTCTGACATGCCCGCGCTGATGTTTCAGGGCACCGGCTCCGACGTCGGCAAGTCGCTGATCGTGGCCGGGCTTTGCCGCGCCTTCACGCGCCGGGGCCTCAGAATCGTCCCGTTCAAGCCGCAAAACATGTCCAACAATGCAGCCGTCACCAGTGATGGCGGTGAAATTGGCCGCGCCCAAGCCCTGCAAGCCCGCGCCGCCCGCATTCCTGCCACGGTTCACATGAATCCGGTGCTGCTCAAACCTGAAAGTGAAACCGGCGCGCAGGTGATCGTGCAGGGCAAGCGCAAAGCCACGCTCAAGGCCCGTGATTTCTTCCGTGAACGCGCCAGCTATATGCCAGCCATCCTCGAAAGTTTTCACAGACTGGCCGAAAACCATGATTTAATCTTGATTGAAGGTGCCGGCAGCCCCGCCGAA
>JAYVYJ010000232.1:0-2995 GCA_043784465.1 Hyphomicrobiales bacterium | reverse complement strand
CGCGCCGCGCTCGTTGCGTTCGGCCCGGACGCGCGGATCCTCGTCGCGGAGTTGGTTCCCGCCGTCGTCGACTGGGCGAGAGGGCCGATGACGGAATTGTTCGGCGCTTGCCTTGACAACTCACGGGTCGAACTGGAAATCGCCGACGTTTCCACGCTGATCCGCGTGCCCGGGGCGCGCTACGACGCCATCCTGCTCGATGTCGACAATGGCCCGGAAGGCATGACGCAATCCGCCAACGACGGCCTGTATTCGACGCGCGGGTTGAGGTCTGCGCGCACGGCCTTGCGGCCAGGGGGCGTGCTGGCCGTGTGGTCGCAGGGTCCGGACGCGGCGTTCGCGCGCAGGTTCGAAAAAGCCGGCTTTGCTGTCGAAGAAGAACGGGTGCGCGCGGGAGGCGTGCATGGCGGGTCGAGGCACGTCATCTGGCTCGGTTCGCGCGATTAGCCTTTTCGTGAACGGCGCCGCGGAACGATCCATCCCGATCCGGAGCGCGACCACTATGTTTGATCCGCCGTCACCACGCGGGGATCAAGCGGGGAAAACGAGGATTTCGTCGCTCGCCAGACGGAGGCGGGGCGGAAGAAGAGCGTTTGGGGCGCGCGGGACTCGGATCGTCAGCAGCTAGACGTTCCGCCTGCTGCTGCGCAGCGCGCATCTTATCGACGGCGGCTTTGGCTTGAACGAGCGCCATTCTACGATCGTTTCGCGTCGCCCTTGCCTCACAACCCTCAGCCGCGAGGGTGGCGATCCTGTCGTAGGCGCTTCGCGCCGCCGTGAGTTGCGATCGGGCGTTCGACGGCGACGGGGCGGCGCACGGGAGAGTCAGCGTGGGCTCTGTGGCGTCGAGCCTTGACAGAAGGCTGGTGGGAGACACGCGCTCCCGGTGTTGAACGACGCTGGACGATCTTGCCGCCGCCGGGACGATTCCATCTTCGCCTCATGGCGCGCCATGATGGGGCGCACGGGTTCGGGAGCGGCGGCGTGCCTCTTGTCGCAGGCGGCGGGGAGTAAGGGGACAGCGGGCGCTGTTCGCTTAGGGACCGCGCGCCCTCGTGTTCACCAAGCGCCAACGACCTGCGTAGCTACTTCGAGGTAGAAGCCTGACTAATGGGGCGTGAAGGCCGGCCAGATCTGGCTTGCGACGTCTCGGTGAGCGAGATCCGAAGCGGCCCAGTTCTGAAACATATGGCGCGACTCGCGTCGCCGCATTACGCGGTCCCCGTAACCGTCAAGAGAGAAGCAGGCTTTGGGCGTAGTCGCGATTGCGCTTCGTCCCATCCACGCAAGGACCGTCGCGACGAAGCTTTGTGACTTCGTTTTTTCGCCTCCCCATGCCTTTGCTCGATTAAAGGCATGAGGGCAGAGTAAAATCGGGAGCCCTCTAAGCGGCTGCCGAATGGGTATTGACATTTTTCGTTTTCCTTCAGTATTCAGGTTCGATGTACGAGGTTGAGCAATTGTTCAGGCGATCAGGGCCTCAACGCTTTCAGAACGAATTCCGCGAGTTCTTGCGGGTTGGCTGTTTGGGGGTCGAGACGGCATTGCGCCACTACGACCGGGTGGCACACGGAAATCACGCAAGCCTTGAAGCAACGCGCGACTTTTATCGGATCGTCCAGAGCGAACTCTCCCGACCGCATACCGTCGGCGATGATCTGGCTCAATATTTCGGTCATACGCCGTAAATGCCGGTCAATAACGGACCAATGCTCTTCAAGAGCAACCGTCACCATTTCATGGACCTTGCACTCGCCAATCATCTTGGCGACGGTCGCCTTATACTCTTCGACTACAAATATCGTCAGCCGCTCCGCCGCCAAGATCGGACGCTGGGAAAGTTCGAACAACGCAACCTCTCGTGCGACAAGCATACGCTCCGCCAACGTCTCATGGATTTTCGACTTGGAGGCGAAAAAGCGATAGATATTGGCAGGCGACATGCCCAGTTCGCGAGCAATATCGGAAACGTTCGTCTTGCCGTAACCGTAATGCCGAAACAGCCGTTCAGCCTCATCCAGAATTCGGGTGGCGGTTTCCGGCTTGCGCGGATCGCAATCCTCGGCGCGATTTTGGACAATATCGGCGGATAGGTCGGTCATGGGTGACGATTTCCTTAGATCGTCACATATAGCCAACATGGAGGTTGGTCAAGACGCTGTCGCGTGAATGTTTGCTCTCCCTAGAACATCGGCTGGCGAAATCGCTACCTCCGCTCGAATTCGCACTTGGGGGAACGGCGACGCAACTTAGAAGCCAAGCAATCCGCTTATGAAATCTAAAACCTTAAAATTATTAGGGAATTCGACTGTTTACGACCACCTTCCAGGCGCGCTATTTTCCAAACGGCGAACGGTTGAACGGCGGCGTGGGACCGCCTGCGCTGGGCGCGGGATATCTTCTGGGCAGTTCGACGACTTTGAACTCGACCCCGCATTTCGGGCACGAGATCGCGGAGCGGCCAAGATCGAAAAACGCTGCATTGCAACTCAGACATCGGCGTCTGACACCAAGTGCCGTTGTGGCGGGCATCACGTAAATCCTCTCTGTAGAAGGTCGCATAAGCGAAAAAGCCCCAGGCCAAGGCCCGAGGCTCCTCCCTGGCCCGCGAACCGCCGCCAGTACATTCGTGGTCGGCGGTCCCGCAGAACCGATCAGGCGGCCTGGAGATTTCCGGCCGAAACCTTACCGCTGCGGCGGTCGGCGACTTCTTCGTAGGTCAGCTTGTCGCCTTCGTTGAGCGAGCGCATTCCTGCCTGCTCGACAGCGGAGATGTGCACAAACACATCCTTGCTGCCGTTATCGGGCTGAATGAAGCCGTAGCCTTTTTCGCCGTTGAACCATTTCACTGTTCCCGTAGCCATGGGAGCATCCTTCAAAACGTAGTCAAGATAATCGTCCGCGCCTCAGCGCGTCCGGGTGGGGAACGAATTTTTCGGAGGAGGTCGTTAGCGGGCGCTATGGGGCGCAAACCAAGTAGTCGTCTTAAAAACTC
>JAYVYJ010000231.1:0-3781 GCA_043784465.1 Hyphomicrobiales bacterium | reverse complement strand
CGCGCTCATCCGAGATTTTCGGGCACCCCGCTCACCCGACGGGAGGGCGAAAAGACGCTGAAATCAGGCCGCTCTCCAAATGAGGGGATTCATGAGGGGGCTGAGATGACCCAAGGTCGAGTGCAGGCGCACGTGATTGTAATTGGTGATCCACGCCATGATTTCGTCACGCGCCGCGCGGCGCGTGACGAAATCATGGCGGTGAAGGCTTTCAGACTTGAGCGAACCGAACAAGCTCTAGGCGACGGCGCTGTCCCAGCAATCGCCCTTCCGACTCATGGAGGCGCGCATGGCAAAGCCGCGAAGCTGCGTGGCATAGGCGGCGCTGGCGTATTGGCTGCCCCTGTCGGAGTGGAAGATCAGTCCCGGCGCTGGCTTGCGGCGGAACTAGGTCATGCGCAGGGCATCTACGACCAATTGCGCACCCATACGTTCCGCCATGGCGAAGCCGACCACCTGCCGGCTGAAGAGGTCAATGACGGTCGCCAGATACCGCCAGCCCTCCGCAGTCCAGACGTAGGTGATGTCTCCGACCCGAGCCTTGTTGGGGGCCTGCGTCACGAACTCCCGGTTCAGCAGGTTCGTGGCGATGGGCAGATCGTGACAAGTGTCCGTCGTCACCTTGAAGCGGCGACGCGAGCGCACACGAATGTCGTTGCTTTTCATTGCTTTGCGAACCCGCTCCCTGCCAACCCGCAAACCTTGCGCGCGCAGCTGCTGGACTATGCGTGGCCAGCCGTAGGTTTGTTTGCTGGCTGCAAACGCGGCGCGGATATGGGTCACCAGCGCCAGATCGGGCACGCGCTTGCCTGTCACCGCGACAGTTGGCCCGCACCAGCGCCTTCGCCACGCTCGGAAACCGCTCGCCGCCACCTCCAGCACGCGGCACTGGTCGGCGACCGGCCAAACCCTCTTGTGCCGTTCGATGAAGGCGTATCTCACCGGGACTCCCTGGCAAAATACGCCGCCGCTTTTTTTAGAATGTCGCGCTCCATCCGCGTGCGAGGCAACTCCGCCTTCAGTCGGCTGATCTCCATCTGCTCCTCGCTCACCGCCTTGACACCGGCGCGCTCCGACAAGCGGCCCGCCGCATCCGCCTTCACCCAGTTGTGCAGCGTCTGACCCGATATCCCCAGCTACGCGCCAACTTCAGATCGCCGTTGCCCGCTGCGTACGAGCCAAACAGCTTCTTTCTTGAATTCAAGAGTGAAATCCGAACGTGGCGTTTTTATCGATTTGCCTCCTCACGCCGTGATACGATATCACCGGCCTTGGGAGACGCTCGTTCGAGGCAAGGGCAAACAGCTCGGCCAAAGCCGCCAGACCCGAAAAGGAGAAAACCCGAAACTTGACGAACGCCTGACCTTCAAACCATCGTCAACCCGGGTTAGTTCTCAATGGAAATCCCAGGTCAATTCTCGGTGGAAATCGACACACAGAAGGAAAAAGGAAGCGGCCTCGGCCGGTCAGCTTCTGGAGTTCATTGAGAATCGCGAAGGTGCGCAGCGCGAGCGGGACGCGATGCGGCTTAAGCATTTTCATGCGGCCGGCGGGGATTTCCCAGATGGCGGCTTCGAGGTCGAACTTGGACCATTCCGCCGCGCGCAATTCACCCTACCGGGCGCACATCAGTGCGAGCAGTTCGAGAGCGTATCGCGTCTCCAGCGTCCCGTCATAGTCCTCAATGGCGCGCAACAGGCCGCCGAACGCCTTCGGAGCGACGATAGCGGCGCGGGGTTTGACGGTCGGCGCGACGAGCGCGCAGCGCAAGGCGACGGTTGGGTCGTTTTCGGCCCGCGCCGTCGCGATGGCGAAGCGGAAGACGTCGCCTATCGCGGTTCGGAGCTTGCGGGCAGTTTCATGCGTGCCGCGCGCCTCAACCTCCTTAAGGACGCTCAAGACCTCCCGCGCGGTGATTCCATGAATCGGTCGCGCGCCCAGCGCCGGGATTGCTCGCGGCGGCGATCGTGTTGGGCGCGCCGTTTCCTCCGATTTGCTGCGGGAAGGGAGCGGCCATGGCTGGGGTTTGAAGCTGCGGCAAAAGTTGCGCAAGGTTGCCGACGATATTGATGAGGGAGTTCAGTCGATCGCTGTCGACGCCTGAGAGTTGAACAGGGAATGTCAAAACCGCGTCGTCTGCGCTGGGCACCGGAGCTACTGCTCCCGCGCTTGATGAACTCGTGAATGCCTGCTCTGTTGCCGGAGTTGTTGGGATAGGCCCGGTGCTCTCGATCACTGCATCAGTAGCCGCGCCCGCGCTCGCCATTTCCGAAGCCCGGGGATTTGAAGCGACCACGGAATGGGCAGTGAAGTCCGAAGCTATCGTGCCGACCTTGGCCTCGATAGCAGCGACAATCTGCTGAATGTCGCGGACGATAATTGCGGCGAGCGTTTGGAGGACAGAGGGCGGCGCAGATGGTGATAGATTGGATGCGAGCGACTGCGCGGAAGCGGTTGAAATCGAGATCGCAAATGTAAGAAAAACTGTAGCAATATAAACACCAAATTTTTCCCGCATATATAGAACATTGTACGTTATTCAGAGTAAATATCGCGGCATTACGTGGGGAAAACAATGAATAGTTCCGAGCATTGACTTATATATAATTTTGTGTCGCAAAACAGATATTGTGCGACCATGAAAATATGGCTCTGCCAAGCGGTCGTCCCCTTCCTTGTTGCATTTTGCATTCCGCATTTCGGATTTTATAAAAAGAGTCCTTATCTGAGTATTTTATTTGTATATTATTAGATGCGTATAGTTATATAGACTGATTACCACCGGCGGAATCCTGAAATCTAATTAGTGGAATTCTTGATTTCCGCCCGTGGAAATCTGGATTTCCTGGTTTGTTTTCTCACCACAAAATTGACGGTGTAGAAATTCGTTTTTCCCTGTCCCCTTCTTGTGATCTCGATCAGCGAACAGCCTTCAAGTTCCTTGATGAATCGATTAACACTGGCGATTCCCATTCCCACGTCCTTTGCGAGTCTCTCTTGGCCGGGGAAGCAAAGATCGTTGTGCCACGCGTAACTTAATAGCAGCGAGTAGATCGTCTTCGCCCCGATTGACACTGCGGGATCACGGAGAATGAAATTTGGAATCTGTGTGAAGCCGTGGAGCGCGATCGGATCGACCGAATTGAGCTTCATGTTGCGCTCTATGCGTTCAATGTTGCCACCTATGTGCTCCATGCGGTCATTATATGCCCCGCGCGGGAATTTGCGCGTGGTGTTATCCCCTGTCTGAATTTTGTCCGCTGTGGGCGTCTGCGTATGTTGTTTGTACCGGCTCTTGTGGCGGAACTGAAGTCATCGACAATCTGCCTACCGCCATCGTTTTCAACGTGTCGAGCATTCGCTCGGCAATGTTTTTTACGTCGTCTCGGGTGCGTCGCCCTTCCCTGACTTCTTCCCTCAGAAAACTGCGGTCTTCTTTGAGCTCTGCGATAATGGCGTCCCGCCCTTCGACTTGCGCTAGGAGGCGGGCGTTCTCAATGAGAATTTCAGCAAGCGTTCGTGTCTCTCCTGTTGGCGTCGGTGTCGCCGGTGCGTTGGCGTCGCCAGCGACGCTTGCGTTTGGCGTGGCGGGCTTAGGAAATTTTTCTATTTCATTTGGCGGCGTCGCTGGCTGTCGATCCATTCGGGCAGCACTGTGGCTTCGAAAGGGCGTACGGGAAAAGCCTGTCTCATCGCCGCAGCTTGTTGGCGAAGCGGGCGAAAATCAACAGTCCAATTTGGCGATAGGTTTTTTTGTCCAGTTTGATAGAACCGAGCAATG
>JAYVYJ010000230.1:0-3853 GCA_043784465.1 Hyphomicrobiales bacterium | reverse complement strand
GCGGGTCTCGCGCTCTCCGTCGTCGGCCTCTGCAATATTGAGCGTGATCAGCCCGTCGGAATGGCCGCTTAGCACTTTCTTTGATGCGCCGGCGGCGGTCCTGAAGTCGCCGAGAAATTCAAACGCCAGACCTCGCTCGGGATCTTCCTGTTTGCTGGGGTGCGGCAGGCCCCAACGCAGGATCGAGCGGATCACGTAGCGTTTCGACAATTCCAGCTTCGCCCAGCGCTCCCGATTCTTAGGAACCGAGAGATCGGGAATGGTGCGATTGAGCCGGCAGGAATCGCAAAAATTCTCGGGCGAATCTGCGCGCACCATCCAGTTGCACACGCCCTGCTCGGCGTTGCCGCAATGGCGATAGTTGGCGCCGTCGCCGCCGAGAGCGAGGAAGGTGTGGGGCCCGCCGTCCAGAGCGCACATGAGGAAGCCATCCTGCAAAAAGCCGACGGCCCGCCCACATGTCAGACACTGCGAGTTCTCGAAATGAAGCGCCGACTGGCAACTCTGGCACCTGAACAGTTTCTTCCTCCTCCTTTGCGCTCGACACGGTCCAAGTCCGCAATCGTCGTGCGAAGCAAAATCCGCCCGGCCTTTCGCGCCTCCTCGTCCGGACGCCCAAAATCCAGGTAGGCGAAACGCCCGGTCAGGCCGCGTCGTAAACCTTGCGATAGCGCCCCGCCGAGTTGGCCCAGCTGAAGCGCTTGGCGAGCGCGTTCTGTCGCATATCGTCAAAGCGGCGTCCCGACCAGAAGGTGCGGAATGCGCGCACCACCGCGCGTTTGAGCGCGAACTCGCTGGGCGCAGCGAACAGAAACCCAGTGCCGCCGTCGTCTATCGTATCCGCGAGGCCGCCGGTGCGATAGGCGATAGGCAGCGAAGCTTGCGATTGGGCGTACATCTGGCTAAGGCCGCAGGGCTCGAAGCGTGACGGCATCAGCAGAAAATCTCCGCCTTCGTACATCGTGCGCGCTTGCGCGTCGTCGAAACCGATGCGAGCGGCGACCTTGCCGGGAAACTTGTCGGCGAGCGTGGCCACTGCGCGCTCTAGCGCAGGCTCTCCCTCGCCGATGACCGCAAGCTGCCCGCCATTGGCGACGATCGTTTCCGCCGCTTGAATCGATAGATCGACGCCCTTTTGATGCACCAGACGCGATACTATGGAAAACAGCGGACCCTCCGCGTCGTCGAGCCGGAACATCTGCCGCAATTCCCGTGCCTTCTTAGACTTCCAGTCGCGAACGAAATCAGGGCCTTCGGCGGCGGCGGCGAACGCTTCCCAGCTCTCGTCGATGCCGTTGAGGATCCCACTCAATTCGCCGCGCTCGCTCCGGGTGCGCAAAAGCCCGTCCAGACCGCAACCGTTCTCGTAAGACGTGATCTCCTGAGCGTAAGTCTCGCTGACGGTCGTCACCTGCGAGGCGTAGAAGATGCCGGCTTTGAGAAATGACAGCCGGCCATGAAACTCGACCCCCTCAAGCTGCATCGCCTGTTCGGGAATGGCGAGCGCGCCTAACCGGCTGCGGTCGAACAGGCCCTGATAGGCGAGATTGTGAATGGTCAAGATCGAGCCGACCTCGACGTCCTTCCAGCGTAGATAGGCGGGGGTGAGGGCGGTCGGCCAATCGTTGGCGTGGACGACGTCGGGGCGCCATGACGGGTCGGCGACCCCTTCCGCTATTTCCGCCGCCGCCATCGACAGCCGAGCGAAGCGCACGTCATTGTCGCTGAAATCATGGCCGCCTTCGCCATAGGGCGTTCCCTCGCGGTCATAGAGAGCGTCGCAAATCACGAAATACATCGTCATCCCGTCCGCCGTGTTGGCGCGACCGAGCGACCACGCGGGCAGGCCTGCGACTGCCGGCATTTCGCTGACGATCTCGATATGGTCATGTTGGCGCCGCACCGCCGGGTATCCCGGCATCACTACGCGAATGTCGCAGAGGCCGTTCAGCGCTCGCGGCAGGGCGGCGGATACTTCACCCAACCCGCCAGCTTTGAGATAACCGCACAATTCCGAAGTGACGAACAGCACACGTACTTTGGGGGACCAGAAAAAATTGGCGTCCGCGGCGTCCGTCAGGCACATGGGGCGTGTCTCCAGCGTCACAGAATGAACGCATAAAAACACAATCCGTTCCGGGGCCGGGGGGATCGACGACGCCTACGCCTGCGCGCTCGGGGCTTACGCACAGAACGCTTCTGCGCGATAATTTAAAGCGCGAACCGCCATTTTAAAATTATTTCCGGAGAAGGCGGCGCGGATGTGGCGCCGAGCTGGGCGGCAAGGCCGCGCATCACTTTTTCCGGCAGCCCCGCCGCCGACGGCGCCGCGTCGGCCTCGACGGAAATCTCGACCCAGCCGCCGTCATTGCGCGCCAGCGCGACGCCGACATAGGTGATGTCGGGCGCGTCGAAGGCGGCGACAAGCGCCTCCACCAGGGCGAGGCCAAGCGGAATCGCCCGATCGACGATCAACTCGCCGTTCCAGCCGATATGACTCGTCGCTCGCTGTCGGGGCCGGCGCAATCCCCCCGTCGTCGCCGCAAATATCTCGTCCAGGAACGGCTTGACCGGAATCGGACGCATGCCCTGCGGCGTGAGCGCAAGGCGATAGGCGATCGCCAGCACGCCCACACGCGCCTCAATGCGCGCCAGCAGCGGGGCCTCGGCGCGCGATCCATTGCGGCGTATCAACGCCAGGTAGCTCTGGATCACCTGTAGGCTGTTCTTGATGCGATGATGCATCTCCAACATCAGCGCACGGTTGTCGGCGAGCGAACTTTGCAGAGCCTGCTGACGCTCATGCGCGCGATCGGCCATCGTGTTGAACGATTGCGCGACGTTGCGCAGCTCCGTCGGCATCTTCGCCGACACCGGCGCCGCCGCGCGGCTTTCCGCGTCGCGGCCATGCGCCCGCGCCGCCACGTCAATGCCTTCGATCCATCGCACCACGTCGCGGCGGATCGCCACAGCATAGACAAAAGCGAGCAGCCCCAGCATCGTGAGCTGGGCCAGGCAAAGCACGAGAAAGCGACGCCACGCCGCCTCATATTCCCGGTCGTCGAAGCGCAGCAGGACGCGCAAACCCGAACCCAGCGGCGCCACGGCGAACGCCGCCGTCTCGCCGCTACGATCCGCGCCGCGAAACGCCGCCGCGTTCGGGGCGGGATCGAAGGCGACGGCGCGCCAGCGCGGGTCGGCGGCTTCACGATCCTCGCGTAGAGTTTCTCCGTCGGGCCCGATCAGGGCCAAGTGCGTTTCTCCCCCGTGGGCGGCCAGACCCAACCGCCCCCGCAACGCCGTATCGTCGATGATGAGCAAGTTCGCCTTTTCGCGGGCGCCGCTGACGATCCACACGCGGCCGCCCACGGCGGCTAGGCGGTAGTCCCCCTTGTCGTCGGAAAGGTCCGTGAGGCGTCGCTCAGACGGTGGCGCGCCGCCTGCGTCGCAGGCCGCACCTTCCTGATCGTGAAACCGCACGAACGAAAAGCCGCTATTGGATCCGAGAAACGTCTTGGCCAGAAGCCCGCAGCGTTCGGACGGGAGCAGGGCGGCGGCGGCGACCTCGTTGGCGAGAGAGCGCCCGGACGATTCCAGCCAGGCGCGCAACGACGCCGCGTGGCCGTTCGCCGCCGACGCCTGAGTGGCCTGCAGATTTGCGAGTGCGGAAGCAAAAAGCGAATGCGCGAGCAGAAGCGTCAACAGCGCCGCCGGGACGACCACGAGCGCGAGGGTGGCGAGAAGTCGCGACCAAACGGAATTTACCCTCGTACGCGAAAACAACGACACATCAACCGGAGGAGGGCGACCGAACCACGGCTTCTGAAACGGAGCCCATCCCGAGATCGGAAGG
>JAYVYJ010000229.1:0-8935 GCA_043784465.1 Hyphomicrobiales bacterium | reverse complement strand
TCGCGGCCGTTGTCCCAGCGCTTGAGGGGTTTGAGGGGGATCGGCGCGCCCTCGCGCCGCAAGGTCTCGACTTCGCCGAGGTCCGTTCGCCCGCGCAGGGCCGCCACCGCTTCCTTGAGCGAAAACCCCTTGTTGGCGCTGCCCGTGCCCACGCTCATCGTGTCGCCGTGCGGGAACACCCAGGCGTAAAAGTCAGGCGAAGTGCGCGCGTCGTAATAAATCTCGCAGCGGTTGTTGTCGCCCGTCTTCGGCGTCGCGACGATCTCATGGTAAGCGAACACGAATTTCGTCTTGTCGCCGCCCTTGATCTCCTGGCGCCCGACCTTCGACAAGGCTCCGTCCGCGCCAATCACCAGCCGCGTCGCCAGCGGCGTATCCTGCCCTTTGACGTGCACGAAGGTCTGGCCACGTTCGCGCGTCACGCGCTCGAACTCGCCTTGAACGCGTTCCGCGCCCGATTCCACCGCGCGTTCGCGCAGCCATTCGTCGAACTCGGCCCGGTCGACCATGCCGACGAACCCGCCTTCGACCGGCATGTCGACGCGCTCGCCCTTGGGCGAAATCATCGTCGCGCAGCGCACGCGCGCTTTCAGCAGCCGGCCGGGAATTGCGAAATCGCGGATTAGCCGCGGCGGGATCGCGCCGCCGCAGGGTTTTATTCGCCCCGCCTTGTCGATCAGCGCGACCTTGCGGCCGCTGGCGGCCAGATCATGTGCGGCGGTGGCGCCTGCTGGCCCGCCCCCGACGACGACGACATCGAACATCATGGCCTCCCTAAATTCCCAACGGCGCGGCTTCAGCGGGCGCTGCGCTGCGCGCGCCGCCCAGCCGCCGCGCGATTTCCCCCGAGGCGACGAACGCCGCCGCCTCGATCACAAACACGAACGCATAGGCGTCCAGCGCCGAGGCCCCGCCCCAGCGCGCGAGATCGGCGAGGCCGGTCCCCACCAGTCCGCCGAGCGCGAAAGCCAGCGCCTGCGCGGCGCCCCAGACGCCCATCCGCGCACCCTCGCGGCCCCGCGCGCCCTTGCCCGCGAGGCCCATCATCGAGCCGATGGCGGCCACCGCGTAAATTCCGTTGGAGACGCCCAGCGCGCCCACGCACACCCGCAAGGCCAGCGGATCCGCGCCCCATTTGCCGCTCGCCGCTAGGCCCACCAACGAAGCCGCGCTGGCGAGACACCCCGCGACCGTCCAGCCCCGCAGCGACTTGAGCCGGCTGCGCGAGGCGAGCGCCGCGACCGCCAGCATGCCGACCAGCACCCCGCCGTGCTGGAGCCCCGCCAGCTTGGTCGTCGCCCCCGGCGGCAGGCCGAACACTAGACCCGCGAACGGCTCAACCAGCAATTCCTGCGCGCTGTAGGCGAGCATCGACACGAAGATGAACAGCGTGAAACTCCGAGCCTCGGCGTCGCGCCAGACCTCGCCCAGCGCCGCCTTGAGCGGGCGTTTGGCCGGCGGCGTTGAAACTGGCGTCGCCTCTACGCCCCACACCGCCAGCGCGCTCAATACGAACGCGCAGAGACAGACCGTCCCCGTCACCGCGACGAGCCGCGCGGGCGTATAGGGATCGAGAAAGTGCCCGGCGAGCGGGGCGGTGATCGCGAAACCGAAAATCATCATGACCCAGACGAGCGTCGCCGCCCCCGCCCGCCGCGCGGGCGCAACGCCGGAGGCGAGCGTCGCCAGCACCGACGTCCCCGCCGCCCCTGCGCCCAACCCGACGCCCAGAAACCCGAGCGCCGCCAGCGCCAGACCGCCCCCCGAGCGCCCGCTCGCCACGCCCAGCGCAGCGACGAGGCCGCCCAGCGCCAGCATGGCCATGCCCGACACGATCCACGGCGTGCGCCGCCCGCTGGAATCGGAACCATGGCCCCAGGCGGGGCGCAGCACCTGAACAGCATGGTGAATGGCGATCAACAGACCCGGAACGAGCGCAGGCAAGGCCAGTTCGACCACCATCACCCGGTTGAGCGCCGACGTCATCATCACCACGATGGCGCCGAGCGAGGTCTGGACGAGACCCAGACGGACGATGGCGCGCCAGCCCAGTCCGTTCATAGAGCGCCCCCCGCGTGCAATGCGAAGGCCGAGATCAGCATGCCCAGCACATAAAGCGTCGTGCCGGTGGCGTTATAAAGGGGCGCCCAGCGGCGCGGCTCGGCGACCAGCTTGATCATCAGCACCCCCTGCCCCGCCAGCAGGGCCGCGATCGCCGCCGCGTGGAGCGGATGCCCCCAATGCGCAAGCAGCCAGATCACCACCACCTGCGGCGCCGCCATGACGACGCAAGCGAGCCGCGCGGCGCCCGCGACGCCAAGCTGCACCGGCAGCGAGGCGACGCCCATCTTTGTGTCGCCTTCCACCGACTTGAAGTCGTTGAGAGTCATGATTCCGTGCGCGCCGCAACTGTAGAGAAGCGCCAGCACGACGATGCGCCAGTCCGGCAGGCTCGCCGCCATCACGGCCGCGCCGGTGAACCACGGGAGGCCCTCGTAGCAGATCGCGACGGCGGTATTGCCCCACCAGCCGTTGCCTTTCAGCCGCAGCGGCGGCGCGCTATAGGCCCACGCGAGCGCAAGGCCGAACACGGCGGCCAGCAGCACCCAGACGCCCAGCGTTGCGGCCAATCCCAGGGAGAGAGCCGTCCACAGGCAGGCGATATAAAATCCCCAGCGTCCAGGGATGCGGCCCGACGGGATCGGCCGGTTCGGTTCGTTGATGGCGTCGACGTGGCGGTCGTACCAGTCGTTGACCGCTTGACTTGTCGCGCAGACCAGCGGCCCCGCGAGCGCGACGCCCGCGACGATCGCGCCCAGCCGCGTCCACGCCGGAGCGCCGCTCGAAACCACCCCGCAGGCGAACGCCCACATCGGGGCGAACCAAGTGATCGGCTTCAGCAGTTCCAGGACGGCGCGGGGCTCGGGACGACGCATGAGCGCAAAATTAAGCCTGGACACCCCCAAGTGTCAATCTGGCTTGACGTGCATGCGTGACAAGCAAAGCAGCCCTGCGTCACTATTTTTTTGACCGCGCGCCCCTTCCGCGCGATTGTGCATTGCACAACATACTTGCAGCGGCGGCGCGGGTATGGCTTGAGACGCGCACTACGGAGGCGTTCGGGGATTATGAGCAATTTCCATACGGAACGTGTGATCAGCGTCCGCCACTGGACTGACCGGCTGTTCAGTTTCCGCACCACGCGCGATCCCTCGCTGCGGTTCCGCAGCGGGCAATTCGTGATGATGGGTCTGCCTGGCGAGGGCAAGCCGTTGGTCCGCGCCTATTCGCTCGCCAGCGCCCCTTACGAGGACGCGCTGGAGTTCTTCTCGGTCAAGGTGGCCAACGGCCCGCTGACCTCGCGCCTCCAGCATCTCAACGCGGGCGACGAGGTGATCGTCGGCCGCAAGCCCACCGGCACGCTGCTCCTCGACAATCTCAAAGCGGGCCGCAACCTGTTCCTGCTGGGCACCGGCACTGGCCTCGCCCCGTTCCTCAGCCTCGTGAAGGACCCCGAGACCTACGAGCGATTCGGGCGCGTGATTCTTGTCCACGGCGTGCGCTTCTCCGCCGACCTCGCCTACAGCGAATATTTGACGCAGGACTTGCCCAGCGACGAGCTGATTGGTGAACTGGCGGCGTCCCAGCTCACCTATTACCCAACCGTCACGCGCGAGCCGCACCGCCACACGGGCCGCATCTCCACGATTTTGGACAACGGCCGCCTGCACGCCGATCTCGGCCTGCCCGGGCTCGACCGGCAGGCTGACCGCTTCATGCTGTGCGGCAGCGAGGCGATGATCGCCGATCTCAAGACGATCCTGCTGGCGCGGGATTTCGAGGAGGGCAACACGGGCGAGCCCGGCGACTACGTGATCGAAAAGGCGTTCGTCGAGAAATGAGACCGCCCGCGTAGATACATCGGACCCTGGGCAAATACAGATCAAGCGGAACTGTCGTCATTGCGAACGTAGCGAAGCCCTCCTGCGGTCCCGCCTGGCCGAAATTATCCTGCTAACAGAAGATCACGGCGAGAGGGATGGCTTCGCTGCGCTCGCAATGACGCCGACTGACTCTCTAGGGTCTGCGGACGCTTTGACGCTTCAGGCCGACAAAGTTCCCGCCACGGTCACGTCCGGCGCGTCCGGGTTCTTCATGCCGACGATGTGGTAGCCCGCGTCGACGTGCAAAATCTCGCCCGTCACCCCCGTCGACATCGGCGACAGCAGATAGACCGCCGATTGCCCGACCTCGTCTATGGTCACCGTACGGCGCAGCGGCGCGTTATTTTCGTTCCAGCGCAGGATGTAGCGGAAATCGCCGATCCCCGAGGCCGCCAGCGTCTTGATCGGGCCGGCGGAAATGGCGTTGATGCGGATGTTGTTGAGGCCGAGGTCGGCCGCCAGATAGCGCACGCTCGCCTCCAGCGCCGCCTTGGCCACGCCCATGACGTTGTAGTTGGGCATCCACTTTTCGGCGCCGTAATAGGTGAGCGTCAGCATGGCGCCGCCGTTCTTCATCAGCTTCTCGGCGCGCTGGGCGACGGCGGTGAAGGAATAACAGGAAATCAGCATGGATTTCGTGAAATTGTCTTCCGTCGTGTCGACGTAGCGTCCCGCCAGTTGATCCTTGTCGGCGAAGGCGATGCAATGGACGACAAAGTCTATGCCGCCCCAAAGCTTCTGGGCCTCCGCGAACACGGCGTCGATGGTTGCGGGGTCGGTGACGTCGCAATGGCCCAGCACATGAGCGCCCAGGTCCAGCGCGAGCGGCCGCACGCGCTTTTCCAGCGCATCCCCCTGAAACGTTAATCCGATTTCCGCTCCGGCGGCGCGCACGGCCTTGGCGATGCCATAGGCGATCGACCGATTGTTGGCCACGCCAAGGATGACGCCTTTGAGCCCGCGCATCACCCCTCCGCCCGCCTCCGTCATAAATCCTCCTTAACGCTCTCGCGCAGCGCAAGCCTTAGACGCAGCGCGTCCGGATGGAAAGACGGCCGGATTTGGCGCAGGCGGCCAGCGCCGCACAATCTGCTTTCGCGAACACCCGGAAACGAATAGATTGCTTAAGCGAGCATGAACGCCTTGGGTCCTTCGACGTGCCAAAAGTTTCAGAACGGGCGGAAGACGCCAGCGCCCTGCGCCGTTTCGGCCTGGCGCTGGTGCGCGACGAGCGCCTCGTAACGGACGAACCGGCGGCGGCCCGATTGGTCGACAAGCTGATTCGCCAGTCCGGCGTCGTCCCCGTCGCCGAGGGGCCCGAGACCTCCGAGAGGCAAAAGCGCGAGCGCCATGGGCGCGTCGCCGCCTATGCCCGCTTCGTCGAACTCTACCGCCGCCACGTCAGGCGCATGACGCTCGACGAGGAGGTTAGCGCAAGCGAATATTCCGCGCGCGGCGTCGGCGTCGCCTGCGGCGTGCGCGCCCTGCCGCTGGATCTGCGCGAGGCGTTGCTGCTCGTCGGTTTCGCGCGATTCGCCCATGCCGAGGCCGCGCAGGCGCTGGATATTCCCCTGCCCCGGCTGCTGGAGCGCTTGGAGCGCGCGCGCTGCCGCGTAGCGGCGCACATGGGCGTCGATCTGGGCGCGACGACCTGGCGCGGGGCGGCGCATCTTCGGGTCATCAAATGAGCGAAGGGCGCCGCGCGCTCGACGCGCATGCCTATGTCGACGGTTGCCTGAGCGCCTCCGAGCGCGCGGCGTTCGAGGTCGCGCTGGCGCGCGATCCCCGCTTGCGGGCGCGGGTGGACGCCTGGCGCGCGCAGAACGAGGCGATGCAGGTCGCCTTTGGTGCCCATGTGCGTCCGCGCGCGCCGCTGACCCGCCCCTCCAACGAGAATTCTCCCCCGCCGCGTCCTGCGGCGCCCCGTTTGTCTTCGCGCCCGGTAGCCGTCGCGCTGGCGGTTTTGGCATTCGTGGGCTTCGTCGTCGTTCCCTTCGGCGGATCCGGCGATCCCCGGCCCGCGCTCGCCGCGCGTGCGTCTGCGGCGTTGCGCGTGGTCGCCGCCCGGTCCACGCCGCTCGATTTCGCCTCCGACGACCCGGGCGCGGTCGCAGCGTGGCTCGCCGTGCATCGGCCCGGCCTCGCGGGCGTGAAGCTGCGTGCGCCGGGCTGGACGCTTCAGGGCGTGCGTCTCGTTCCCGGCCTCGCCGACACGGCGGCCCTGGTGCTGTTCGAGGACGCGCTGGGCGAACGCGCCGGCCTCTGGCTCGAACGCAACGACGCGCGCGCCGAATGGCCGGGCGCCTATGAGACCGGGGCGGACCGCATCGTCGTTTCGGGCGCCTCGGGCGGATTCGATTTTGCCGCCGTCGGCCCGCGCGCCTCCGGCGCCGCAGCGCTCGCCCCCAAATCCGGCCTTCAGCCGCCGCGATAACGGGCTGCAAGGTCGTGGGCGAGGCGCCCGGCCTCGCTTAGAAAGGCGTCGATCGCCTCGCGCGCATTGGCCGTGCAGCCGCGATAGCTCAGGCGATAGCCCTCGAAGCCGCGATTGAACGCGCCGGCAAGCTGATCGCGCGCCTCCTGCGCACGCGGATCCGTCTCGATCAGCGCCGCCATGCGCTCGCGAAAACGGGCGCCGTCGCCATTGTCGCAAAGGTCCCTGAGATAGGCGAGCGCGCCAAGCAATTCGGCGAGCCGCAACATGTCGCCCTCGTAAGGCGCAGCGGCGGGAGCGGGCGGCGGCGCGGCAGGCGTGGGTTTGACCGCCGGGGCGCCCTGCGCCAGCGCCAGCCACAACGCGAGCGCCGCCGCGATCACAGCGACAACTTCGCCGCGCGGACCAGAATGTCGGCGAGTTCCGGCGTCGTCGGCCGGTCCCCGAGCACGAGCGGGTCCACCCAGGCGATCTCGCTGACTTCCTCGCTCAGGCCGGGTTCGCCGCCGAGCCAGCGCCCCGCGAAGACCGCGATCACGAAATGCGCCTGCACGCGCGCTCCCTCGCGTTGAATTGGCTCAATATGCTGCACGAACCCGGCGATCTCGGCCTCGACGCCGACCTCCTCGCGCAGTTCGCGCAGCGCCGCTTCGGCCAGCGTCTCGCCGATTTCGACGACGCCGCCCGGCAGCGAAAACGCGCCCGCCCAGGGCGCGCGCGCACGCCGCGCGATCAGCACCTGACCGCCCCGGAAAACGGCGGTCGAGACCGCGAGTATGGGGCGCGGAGGATACAGCCGGTCGGCTGGACCCTCGCTCAAGGATACAGCCGCTGGCGCGTCCACCCTGCGCCCTCGCGCGTGAAGCGTACGCGGTCGTGCAGGCGGAACGCGCCGTCGGCCCAAAGCTCCACCTCCACCGGCGTCAGGCGGAAGCCGTGCCAATGCGCCGGGCGCGGCGTCTCCGATTCGCCGAAGCGGCGCGAGAAATCCTCGACACGCGCCTCCAGCGTGGCGCGCGAATCGAGGGCGCGCGATTGCTCGCTGGCCCACGCGCCGATCTGCGAGAGTTTGGGGCGGGCCTGGAAATAGGCGTCGGACGTGGCCTCATCGACGGGCGAGATCGCGCCCCGGAACCGCGCCTGCCGGCGCAGCGACTTCCAGTGAAACAGCCCGGCGGCCTGCGGGTTGCCCTGAAGCTGACGGCCCTTGGCGCTCTGGGCGTTGGAATAGAACACCAGCCCGTGCGGCCCCATGCCCCGGCACAGCACCGTGCGCACGTCGGGCAGGCCGCCGGCGTCGCAGGTGGCCAACGCCATCGCGTCGGGGTCGTTGATTTCGTGGGCCTTCGCGGCCTCGAACCATTGCGCGAATAGCTCGAAAGGTTCAGTCGCGGCGTCGAGGTCGCCGGGAGGGGGAGGCAGATCGGTCATGGGTCCTGCGCGATGAAAGTCCGCCCCGGTCATAGCGGTTTTCGCGCCGGGCGGCGAGGTCGCGTCCGCGTCGCCTTAACGGGGAAGGCGCGTCGCCCTTGCGGGGTTGAATAAGAACGCCCAAATAATAGAAAAATCATGCGCGCCGCGTTCGCGGGCGCAGGGACTTCGGGGCTGACGATGCGCGATCCCTATATTGTGCTCGGGCTGGCCAAGACGGCCAGCGCCGCAGAAATCAAGTCGACTTTTCGCAAGCTCGCCAAGAAATATCATCCTGACCAGAGCAAGGAGCCCAAGGCGAAGGAACGCTTTTCCGAGATCAGTCAGGCTTACGAGATCGTGGGCGACGACAAGAAGCGCGCCCAGTTCGACCGGGGCGAGATCGACGCCGAGGGCAAGCCGCGCGCGCCCCAGTTCGAGGGGTCCGGGGCCGGCGGGCCGGGCGGGTTTCGCAATTTTGATTTCGGTGACGCCGCCGCCGGGCGCAGCTTCGATCCCGAAATGTTTTCCGAACTGTTTGGCGGGGGCGGCGGGCGCGGCCGAACGCGCGCTCCGGTCAAGGGCGACGACGTGGCGATCTCCGCCACCGTCCCGCTGTCCCAGGTCGCCACAGGCGGCGAGGTGCGGGTGACGCTGCCGACCGGCAAGGCGCTCGACGTCGCCGTTCCCGTCGGTTTCGAGGACGGGAAGGCTATTCGCCTGCGCGGCCAAGGCGAGGCGAGCCCGCGTGGCGGCCCTGCGGGCGACGCGATGATCACGCTGCGCTACGCGCCGCATCCTTTCTTCCGGGTGGAAGGCCGTGACCTTCGGCTGGATCTGCCCATCACGCTCTATGAGGCGGTGCTGGGGGCGAAGGTGCGGGCGCCGACTTTGACCGGCGCGGTGGAGATTTCGATTCCGCAAGGGGCGAGTAGTGGGCGGGTTCTGCGGTTGCGCGGCAAGGGGCTGCCCTCAAGCGGCGGCGCGGCGGGCGATCTGATGCTGACGCTTCGGATCACACTGCCTGAGACGGAAGATCCCTCTCTTGGCGAGCTTATGCGCCAATGGCGCGACGCCCAGCCCTACGATCCGCGTCAGAGCCTGATGGGGTGAGGGGTCCGTAGTACTTTTCGAGAACGGAGACGCC
>JAYVYJ010000228.1:0-4447 GCA_043784465.1 Hyphomicrobiales bacterium | reverse complement strand
GTTACTCTCGTCGTCGCAGAGAATGTCTAAGAGGATCATCCGAGCGGCCTGCGATTTCAGTGCAAGCGCTTCGACGCCGTAGGCGTGAGCTTAGCACGGACTATCAATCAAACGAACTTATTTCCGAGATCCCCGAGGGTTTTGAAAACGGCAAAATTAGTGCGTGCGTGTGACGGCTAAGGGGGCCACGTTGTCGGGGGTACCCCCCAGGGGCGCCCGCCGGCGCGCGGCGCGGGGGCGAGCGCGGAGGCCTGCGCGCCACTTCGGCCCCCCGCCCCCTCGATCGGGAGGAGAACGTCGCGCCTGCGCACCGCGCCTCACCCCCGGCGGAGAATGTCGGCGACCTGGGTTGCTGCCCATGTCCCGCCGCGCGCTGTCTCGACGCCCTCGGCGTTAAGCTTGTCGGCGATGGCCCGAAGGGAGAGGCCGGCGTCGCGCATGGGCTTGATGCGCGGCAGGACCGACGCGGCGAAGGCGTCGGCGCTGGCCTTCACCTGCGCGACCCCGAGGGGCGCGCCTTTGGCCTGAGCCGCGGCGATGTTCGGATTGCCGAGCTTCACGCCGCGCGCCTTGGCGGCGGAGAGGGCGGCCTTCGTGCGGGCGGAGATCATGGCGCGCTCCTTCTCGGCGAGAGCGGCGAACAGATGGAGCATGAAGGGGTCGGCGTCCGCGCCCAACTCGGCGACGATGAAGGGGACGCGCTGCGCCATGAGGCCGGAAATGAAGGCGACGTCGCGGCTTAGGCGGTCGAGCTTCGCCACGACGACCGCGCCCTTGACCCGGCGAGCCGCCGCCAGCGCCGCCGCGAGTTGCGGACGGCTCGCCAGCGCGTCGGCGCCCTTGCCCGTCTCGATCTCGACGTGCTCGGCGACGATGGCGAGGCCTTCGGCGTCGGCGAAGCGCACGACCGCCGCGCGCTGCGCTTCGATCCCCAGGCCGCTCTTGCCTTGGCTCGCGGTGGAGACCCGGTAGTAGGCGACAAGCTGCTTGGGGGCGAGGTTCACGGCGTCTTCCTTCGTCTGTAAGGAATCTTATACGGACGTATATGGTTTCTTACAAGCGAAAAATGACGTCTCTGCGGAGAAGGTTTCGGTGGCAAGCGACGCGCGGGGCCGAGCCGCTGCGCCGTCGGCACTCAACTCAGTATGGCGAATTGATCGTACAGGGAGACTTTCAGCCGGCGGCCCCTAAACGCCGTGGCGTCAACCGTGGCGACAATGGCTCGCGAGCGGAAGCCGCTTTGAACCGAATTGCCAGCTAAGTTATTGAAAGCCATGGTGCCGCAAGAGGGATTCGAACCCCCGACCCCCTCATTACGAATGAGGTGCTCTACCAACTGAGCTATTGCGGCATCGGTTCCGCCCCCGTCCCCTATCGATCGGGGCGCGGCGCGTCAACCTTCAACTTGAGGCGCGGACGCGCCTCACCAGACGCCTGTGTTGGGCATCGAGACCCAGGGTTCCGCCGGCGCCTTGCCCGCGCCTTTCTGCAATAGCTCGATGGAAATGTTGTCGGGCGAGCGGATGAACGCCATCCGGCCGTCGCGCGGCGGACGGTTGATGACGACCCCAGCGTCCCGCAACTGGCTGCAATAGGCGTAGATATCGTCCACCTCGTAAGCCAGATGGCCAAAATTGCGCCCGCCCCCGTAAACCTCCGGGTCCCAATTGTAGGTCAACTCCACTAACGGCGCCCTGGCCTCCCGGCTTACCGCCTCGTCTTCCGACGCCGCCAGAAACACCAGCGTAAAGCGGCCTCTGGCGTCCTCGTGCCGGCGCACCTCCGTCATCCCCATCTTGCCGACAAAAAACGCCAGCGACGTCGCCAGATCGGTGACGCGGATCATTGTGTGCAGGTAGCGCATATAGGGTCCTCCCCGCCTGTCCTTGCGGACGGCTCCCCCTTATAAGCGCGCGGGCCCCGTCGAGCCAGAGACACATGAGCCTAACTTCGCCCGCCGCCGCCCGCCGCAAGGAACGGGCCGCCCTGCAGTCGGTCGCCGCCAGCGCAGGTCTCACCGTGCTCAAACTCGCCGCCGGCGCCGCGTCGGGCTCCCTCGCCCTGCTCTCCGAAGGCGCCCATAACGCGCTCGACATCCTGGCCAGCGCCCTCACTTTTTTCGCCGTGCGCTATGCCGACAAGCCCGCCGACGAAGGCCATCCGTTCGGCCACGCCAAGATCGAAGCCGTCGCCGCGCTCGCGCAGACCGCTTTGCTCACCGTGCTGGCAGTCGGCGTCGCCGCCATCGCCGCGGGAAGGTTCGGCGCGTTCGCGCCGCCGCCGCAGCATGACGGCTTCGCCTTCGCCGTCCTCGCCATATCGATCCTCGTCGACGGGGTGCGCTGGCGCTCGTTGGGCCGCGCCGCCCGCGAGACCGGCAGCGACGCGCTCGCCGCCGACGCGCTCCATTATGCGGGCGATCTCGTCGGGGCCGTCCTCGTGCTCGCAGGGCTGCTGGCGAGCCGCCTCGGCCTGGCGAACGCGGACGCCTTCGCGGCGCTCGGCGTTGCGCTGTTCATCGGCGTCTCGGCGGTGCGACTGGGACTGCGCACCGTCGATTCGCTGCTCGACGCCGCCCCCGCCGGTCTCGCCAACGACGTGCGCGGGGCGCTGGCGAACTTGGATGACGTCGAGGGCGTCGATTATCTGCGCCTGCGCCGGGTCGGGGCGGGCGCGACGGGGGAACTGGGTCTGCTTGTCTCGCGGCGCCACTCGCTGGAGACCGTCGACGCCCTGCGCGCGCGCGTAGCCGAGACCCTGTTGCGCCGCTGGCCGCGCCTCTCCCTCACCATCGCCGCCCGTTCCCGCGCGCTCGACGACGAATCCGTCCTGGAGCGCGTGCTGCTGATCGCGGCGCGGCGGCGCCAGTTCGTGCATCACGTCACGATCCAGCGCGCGGCCGGCCAGGTCGCCGTGTCGCTCGATCTCGAAGTCGACGGCCGCATGCCGCTGGGGCGCGCCCACGACGTCGCCGATGCGCTGGAACGCGCCATCGCCGGGGAATTCGACGGAGCCGTAGAAGTCGACACGCATATCGAGCCGATGGAGACGCGCGAAATCGCGGGCGAGGACGCCGACCCCGCGCTGAGCGCGGCGGTGGCGGCCTGCCTCGCGGCCCGGATGCCGGGCCTGAAACTGCTGCGCGATCTTCACCACGTGCGGCTGCGCGTCGCCGGCGCCGGCCTCTATGGCGTGTTTCACTGTCGCGCCGACCGCGACGCCCCTCTCGACGCCATCCACGCCGAGGTCGACGCGCTAGAACGCTGCGCGCGCGAGAACTTTCCGGCGATCGCGAGGATCATCGGGCACGCCGAGCCCGCCTGATCTCGCCCGCCCGGTTTATCCCCTTACGGCGATCACGCCAATCGACGTGCAGTCATACTCGCCGATCCGCAGCCGCACATGCGGCTCGCCGCGACCGTAGGGCGGCAGGTCCACCACGGTCTCGGCGAAGCCCTCCCCGTTTGCGTAATCGACCGGCGACGGCTTATGTCCAAGAGCCTTGAGTTCCTCGATCAGACGGTCGATGTCGCAGCGGCGGTAGAGCGAAAGATCCTGGCTCTCCAGAGTCGAGTCGTTGGAACTCAGGTTGAACTCGGTGGTGTGGATCGCCACCCCGCCGGGCTTCAGCGTCCTCATCGAATTCTTGATGAAGTCCAGGCCGTGCGCCAGCGAGCCCAGATGTTCGAGCGAGCAGGCCGACCAGCAAAAATCGAACTGGCCGTCGAATTTTGCATCGATGGCGTTCATGTCCAGTTCGGCGAAGCTGACGAGATCGGAGAACATGCGGTCGGTGCAGATCCCCCGGTCGTTGAGCGCGCCAAGGTCGGCGCTATGTTCGCTGGAGTTCACCCAGCCCGCGCGCACCGCGCCTTCAAGCGACTGATCCGTCGCGACAACCGCGACGCCGAACGAAGCGAACAGCGCGGGCAGCGGCTCGCGCCCGACGCCGAAGGCGAGGCCGCGCCTGCCCGGCGCGAGCAGGCCGCGCTCGTAAAGCGCCTGCGCGATGTAAACGAACTCCCATTGCTTACGCAGGAATTTTGGCCGGTCTTTAAGCGCGCGCGTCCACCAACGATATTGATCGAGCGTGAAATGCACCTGCTGGCAGACCGCCGAGCCGAACGGGACGGGCGCCGGGGCGGAGGCGAGCGGCTGTTCCGTGCCCACAAAGCCGCGATAAACGGCGTTCGATCCGTCGCCATGATAGCCAACCGCCGCCGCAGGATTGAAATCGTTCGGGGATCGCGAGCCGAGGCCGTCGGACCTCGCCGCGCCCGCGCTCAAAAGGTCCGCGAGACGATCGACCTTAATCGCAAGTTCGTCGATACGTTTGGACATCGTCAGACGGGAAACTGCTCTATCGAAAAAATTTGCCACGCGCCGTCCCCTCGATCTCGCCCCCACAGGCTCGCGCGCTTTTGGGTCGAGAGCGCGGGCGCCGTCA
>JAYVYJ010000227.1:0-3776 GCA_043784465.1 Hyphomicrobiales bacterium | reverse complement strand
TCATGGCGACCGTTCATCGGATTGAGGTTCTCAATCCGCCTCATTCGTCCACGAAATCCGGCAATTATGAGTCCTCGCGAAAATGAGGGGATTCATGAGACTCACATGTGCAAATTTCGTAGACTATGGCGGCATAGTCGGAGCCAAGACTTACGCTTACTTTTATGCGAATAATAATATTTATATAACTGGCTTTGATAATTCGCATGCAACCGAAACCTTCGCTATCAACTTCGGCAGCGGGTTTTCTGCACGCGGTGGCGATATTTTAACTTATCAAGTCACATCGCCAACCAATTTTAGTCTTCAAGGATATTTGGCGCCGTCGACGGCGGTTCCGGCTGCGGGAACGGCGGCGGCGGCGGAGTCGATGATCGAGGTTGGTGGGCGCCCCATCAAGGAGAAGCGCTGATCGCAACTTCCGGGCGCTTTAGATTGAGAGCCGTCGCGTGCCAGCGCCGACTCAGATCAATCCCGCCTGTCGCCCCGCCGCCGCCGCCTGCGTGCGGTTGACGACGTCGAGCGCCTTGAAGATCGCCGTCACATGAACCTTTACCGTCTTTTCCGACAAGCCGAGTTCGGCGGCAATGGTTCGGTTGGGCAATCCGCGCGCGACGAGCTTAAGCACGTCGATCTGCCGCACCGTCAACAAGGCGCCGGTCGATCCGCTTGCATGGCCTCGCGCCAGGATGACCGACGGTACGAACACATCGCCCGCCGCGACAATCTCGATGGCGGACAGCAATGTCTGCGCGCTGGCGGATTTTGGCACGTAGCCGACGGCCCCCGCCGCCAGCGCGCGACGCACGTCCTTCAACTCTTCGGAGGCGGACAGCATGACGATCTTGACGTCTCGCCTCACCTGAAGAAAGCTTCCGATCGCCGCAATGCCGTCGCCCTCGGGCAGGTTGAGATCGAGCAGCACGAGGTCGAAGTCGTCTTGCGCTTCCAACCGCGCCAGCGCGTCCGCAACGCCCCCCGCCTGCTCGACGACCGCGCCCCGGCCCGCGTGCTCGAATAGCGCCGTCACCCCGGCGCGGAAAATCGAATGATCGTCGACCACCAGGATTTTCATGGAGAGTCCGGCTGGATCAACCTTCGCGGCGACGCTCGGGACAAGCGAGCAAGCAATCGCCGCATGGTTGCTCGAACGAGGCTAGGCAATGGGAAAAAGGCTGTCAGTTGGTTTCATCGGTTGAAGCCGGTCCTGGGCCCGACTTCGGAGACGTCGCCGAACCGGTCGCCGGCGACGAATAGGGTTTCAGCGCGAAGATTCGAATTGCTCGAACTCCGCTCTCGTGGCGTAGGCCTTCTGCGTGCCGCGCCTTGTCACGGAATCCGCCGCGTAGCGCGCTGCGCGGTTGAGCGCGGCTTCGAGGTCCATTCCCTCGGCATGAAAGACGGCGAAGCTGCCGACGAAAGCGTCGCCCGCGCCTGTCGTGTCGACGGGCGTGACCCGCGCCGGCGGGATGAGCTTCACGTCCGTGCCGGTCACCAGCAACGCGCCCCGTCCGCCCAGCGTCACGACGATGGCTCCGACGCCCCGGTCGAGCAACTGGCGCGCGGCGGCGACGATTTCGGCGTCGGTCTCCACGGGCAAAGCCGTGAGCAGCGCCAATTCCGTCTCGTTGGGCGCGAAAAAGTTGACGTCGCGCACCTTGTCGATCTCCAGCCCGGGCGCCGCCGGCGCCGGGTTCAGAACCGTGCGGATTCCATGACGCTTGCCGAAGGCGATGGCCGCGTAGACTGTCTCGATGGGCACTTCGAGTTGCAGCAGGATAAGGTCGCATGACTTGAGCGCTTCGCCCGCGCGCTCGATGTCGTCGGGCGAAAGATCGGCGTTGGCGCCCTTGACGATGAGGATACAGTTTTCGCCGTTCGGCTCGACCATGATCGGCGCAACGCCGCTGGACTTGCCGGGCACGCGGCGCACGTAGGTCGTATCAATGCCGTGGTTGGCGAGATTTTTGATCGTGCCGTCGGCGAAGGTATCGTCGCCGACGCAAGTCACCATGAGCACCTGCGCACCCAGCTTGGCGGCGGCGATGGCCTGATTGGCGCCCTTGCCGCCATGCCCCATCTCGAAGCTCGGCGCTTCGATGGTCTCGCCGCGAACCGGCATGCGCGTCACATAGGTGACGAGATCGACCATGTTGCTCCCGATGACGGCGATGCGGGGAATCTTGACGGCGGTCATCGGCGAAGTCCCTCCACTTCCGCCGTCTTCGCAGCGGCGTTCGCCTTGTCGATATAGCTCACCTGCGTGGCAAAGCGCACTTTGGCGCCGCCCCCGAGTCGCCGCACGTTGCCCTTGGCCTTTTCGGCTGTGTAGCCTTCCGGTTCGCAGGTCGCCGGCATGGCGAAGGCCGCGACGCGCTGGTCGCTGTTGACCAGCACCCAGCGGATCGTCTTGTCCATCGCAGCGGGGTCCCAGGCGATGCCGAAGGCGTCCCCCTCGCGGCGCAGCATCAGATAGCGCGTCAACCCGTCGGCGCCCGTTTTCTGTCCGACGATGTAGACTACCTGCTCGGGATCAAACAGCGCGGGGTCGTCGAGCCGTTCCATGCGCACAGGGTTTCTGGCGAGATCGGCGATCAACGCGCGATATTCGTCGCTCACCGTCACGTGGCCGGGAATGGCGGTGCGCGTGATGACGTGATCGGTCGTGAACGGCACGCTCTGGACGATGCGCGCGCCCTCGGCGAAGGCGAAATTGACGTGGCACATATACATCAGGTCCATCGGCGCCGAAGACAGGTTCTCCACCGCCATCACAATCTCGCACCCTGTCTCGCCCTCGCGCAGGATCACTTGCGGGCGGCTTACGTAATGCGCGCCGAAGCCCATCGCATATTCGCGCTTCCCTGTGACGGCGATCCACGCGCCGCGGGCGTCTGCGCCGCAGGACACGCCCGCCTCGTCCATCTCAGCGCATGGCGCCTCGCCATGCAGCGCGTGGTCGTCGGTGGGGCCGGGGACGCCAAGGCGAAGCAGACCGGCGTGGTAGGCGAGGCAGCCATAGGTCTCGACAATCGTTCTGGCCGGGCGCGGCTCGCGGAACATGCTCTGCATCGCCAGTTCGACGCCGTCGAACTCGGCGCTCCAGACTATCTGACCCATGAACGGCAGCACGACCACGTGCCCGCGCGCGTGCGAGAGCCGGACGGCCTCCACGCCAGTGTCGTAGCGAAAGACGTGGGCCTGCAATCCGCCGAACGTGACAGCCTCGCGTGTCTTCTCGCCGAAGCTCGCGCGGGGCAGGGCGAAATGTGCGACGCGGGCCTCTGTCATGCCTTTTCCTCCCCCAGGTGCGTCGTGCGAGCGCGGATTAGGGTGCGCCCCGCAGCGGCGCGAGACAGATAAATCAGAGGGGTTGGCGGGGGAATTGTCAACGTTGGCCGTGCGCGAGGTCGAGCGATGGCTTATGTCTGTCGCAAAGGGCGGCCCGTTGCGAGTACACATGAGCAAACCTCTAATCCTGGTTGATCCGCTGCCGCGCACTTTGGGCCTTATCTGCGACGCCGGCACGCGACGGCGCCTGGAGGCGCTGGGCGATCTCGTGATCAGCGAGGATGCGCCGATGCCGGACGCTCTCGTGGAGCGGCATTTGGCCGAGGCGACGCTCATCATCGGCCAGACGAATATGCCGCGCGCGCGTCTGGAGCGCGCCACCAAGCTGCGTGCGATCATCAATGTCGAGACGAATTTTCTTCCCAATGTCGATTACGCATTCTGTCAGGAGCGCGGGATTCCCGTGCTCACGCCAAGCTCCGCCT
>JAYVYJ010000226.1:0-14275 GCA_043784465.1 Hyphomicrobiales bacterium | reverse complement strand
GTGTGGTTCCTGCGAGCCCGTTTTGTCATTTGCGCTCCTGAATTGCGGCCATTCCGGCCGCTGTCAGGCAGAAAATCCACTTATCGCCCCGTCCAGTTTCGCGGAGCCAGCTCTACCGGACGTGGCCCCAATAAGGATTGCACGTGGAGCGTCGCCATTATCGTTTGCCGGGGACGCTCGCGTTCATCGTCGGCACTGTGGGCAAATGCAAGACTACTGAAATTGTCCAGAGCGCGCCGAGGGAGGCAAGAGTCCAGCGGAAATCAGAACCAAGTTTAAAGTTTACCGCCACCATCAGCCCGATTGACGTCAACCCTGCAAAAGCAATCAGATAAACTGGCGCTTCCCGGTTTGATCGGTAGGCAGCGCCACCGATGTGTGCGATCAGCAGCCCCGTCGTGAAAACATAACCGCCAAGCACGATGAAAACCAACCTTAGCCACTCCTTAAGAATTGGCGCTGCGGCTTCCAGGGCGACCGGATCAATTCCAACGAAACGGACGTCCTCAGGGAGCAACGCGGGCCTCATCGTCACGAAGTATATTCCGATCGCCATCACCAGAACGCCGATAAAGAAAAGCAGTCCTGCAGCGATATGAACTCTGTGGGGTCTTGAAAACCATCGCACATTCATGAAGCTATGGCCGAAAGTTGGTGACGGCCTGAGCGGTCAGGCGGCGGCGGTTTGAGGCTGACGGGCGCTTTTTCTTTGCTGCGACCTCCAACCCGTCGGAGAACTTCACACGCAGGATGCGCTTTGGCAACCGGGCGTGGCCGTCAGATCCGGCGCCGTCGCGATCGGTGTTGAAATTGGCTTGAAGCGATCTCCAGCGGTTTGAAATTATCGGGTCAGGCGGCGACGTCAATAATCTGATCGGAAGGCTTCTCGGCGAGGGTTGCCCAACCATCGACCTTTCGCATGATGATTTGGTCTGAAGCCAACAAGGCCCAGAACAACAAGGCGACGGTTTCCGCGCCCGGCGGGACGGTCTGCGTCTTGATCCGTCGCTTGAATTCCTCGTGCAAGCGCTCGATGGCGTTCGTCGTTCGGAAACGATTTCCATGGGCTTGGCGGAAAACGCGTAAAGGTGAACAGTCGATCTCCGGCCTCCTCCAGGCTGTCGGCGACGGCTTTGCATTTGAGCCGCTAATTTCGCACGAAGGCCTTGCGTTTGGTCTCGATTTCCTTGGGTGTGGCGGCGTAAATCATGACGGTGTCATCGGCCGAGACCTCCTCATGCAGCCGGTCTGGCGCATGAGCCAGCAGGTTGCGATGCTTGTGCACGGTGCAGCGCGGGACCGGCGCCTCGGGCCAAAGCGCGGCGAGCGCCTTCTCAAGGCCGGAGCCGCCATCGACGATCACCAGTTCCGGGGTCCTCAAGCCGCGCGCGACGAGATTGTCGAGCAGAGCCCGCCAGGCGGCCTCGCTCTCCCCGCCCATGTTCTCCGCACCCCATTTTCCAGGGGATGGTTTACTTTCACAAACGGGAGATTACGCCGCCTTCAAATTTCAACCACACTCGCGACGGCGCCGCCGAAGCCCTAAGCTCCCGGTTATCAAGACCGTCGTCTGTGACCTTCGTGCATCGGCGCGCCGCCCGGCTGTGCGGGAAGCCGGCGAACCGTGTTAAGGCGGCCGCGGGGAATGCTTGTCGGGGATTAGCGATGGTCTGGCGTGGGATAGCTTGTGGTGTCGTTATGACGCTGGCCTTCGCCGCGCCGGCTCACGCCGTCTCCGACAAACCCAAGGCGACGCCCGCGCCTGAGGCTTCGCCCAAAAAGGACGCCGAGCCGGTCTCCAGCGACCCGCAGCTCACCACGGCGACCTTCGGCGATTGGGTCGAACGATGCCAGCGCCTGACCGCCGCCGGCGAAACGCGGAAAGTTTGCGAAGTCGCGCTGACGGTGACCGCGAGCGGCCAGAACGCTCCGCTCGCCGAACTCGCGCTGGGCCGCGCCCGCAAGACCGATCCGCTGCGCCTCACGCTCGTCCTGCCCGTCAACGTCGGATTTCCCAGCGCGCCCAGGGTGACGCTGGAAGGCGGCGAAGCTCTCGAACTCGTCTGGCGCCAATGCGTGCCGGCGGGCTGTTTCGCCGAAACGGGCATATCGGGGGAACAATTGACCGCGCTGCGCGAGGCGAAAGCGGCCAAGGTCGAATCGAAGTCGGCCGGCGGTCAGGCGTTCAATTTCGCGGCTTCGCTGCGCGGCCTGCCGCAGGCGCTCGACGCGATGGCGCGAGAGCCCTGAACAGGTGCGTGGGGCTGCGGTGAGGGGTCGAAATCGGCGCGTTGTCCCCTCCCCCCCTTGTGGAGGAGGAGGGTTAAGGTGGGTGGGGGTCGTCACAGCCTCCCAAAGCGGTGGTTTCACCCCATCCCAACTTCTCGCTTCTAGGAGCAGGGAGCCGTTCGCGCGCAAAACGAACGGCTGCGATCATTTGGCCTTAAGCCGCCCGAACGCCCAGGTTCCGTAGACGCCCGCCAACGCCGCCGCCATGCCGAACCACGTGAACGCGTAGCTGAGGTGATTGTTGACGAAGGTGAGCCGGGTCTCGCCGCCCTCCGGCAACGGGTCCGGCCCCGCTTCGGCGTCGAGCGTGAACGGCGCGTGCGGCCCCAGATGCAGGGCGTTCGCCAGCGCCTCCGCGTCGCGGGTGAAGAACACGCCGCGCGCCGGATCGTCGGCGGGCGTGAACAGGTTGCGCGGCTCGCTCGCGCGCATCAGCGCGACGATCTTCGTCTCCCCCTGCGGCCCCCTGGCCGCCGCCGCCTTCATGCCCTCCGGCACGAAGCCGCGATTGACGATCACGGTTTCGCCGTTCGCCAGGCGCAGCGGCGTCATCACCTGATATCCGACGCCGCCATAGGGCCCGCGCGGCTCCTCCATGCTGGTGAACACCAGCTCCTGATTGACGAGGTCGTAGACGCCGCTCGCCTCGACGCGGCGATATTCGTAATCGGCGGGTTCAAGCGCGGCCCAACTCCCGGGCGAGGGCAACGGGGCCGGCGCGGCGTGGGCGCGCGCTTCGACCGCAGCGATCAGCGCCTCTTTCCAGATCAGCCGATGAAGCTGCCATACGCCCAGCGCAATGAGGAGCGCGACGCCGACGAGGCTCGCAATCCCCGGAACGATAATGCGTCTCATCCGCCGTCCAGACGCCCGGGCGCGGCCTTGTTTTTGTATTGCGAGGCCACCAGCAGCCCCTTGAGCGGCCGCAGCAGCCCCAGACAGACCGCCAGGGTCAGCGGCAGGAAGATCACGATGTGGACCCAGATCGGCGGCTCGTAGACGACGTCCACCGCCAACGCCGCGCCCAAGACGAGGAAGCCGGCGATCAACGTCACGAACACGGCCGGCCCGTCGCCGGAATCGGCGAAGCTGAAATCTAGCCCGCAGGGCTCGCAGCGCGGGGCGAGGTCCAGGAAACCCCGGAACATCGTCCCTACGCCGCAACGCGGACATCGGCCGCCGAGGCCTGTGCCGAGGGCGGAGATCGGGGGATAGATCCTCGCTTCCTCCGCCATCGTCATCAACTCGTCAAAGGCTCGAAACACGACGCTCAGCCCGCGACGCCCTCGATATGCGCGCCCCACGAGCCCCACACGTAGATGCAGGAAAACAGGAACAACCACACCACGTCGACGAAATGCCAATACCACGCGGCGAACTCAAACCCGATGTGCTGTTGCGGCGTGAACTGACCCTGATAGGCGCGCATCAGACATACGCCGAGGAAGATCGTGCCGACGATCACGTGGAAACCGTGGAAGCCGGTCGCCATGAAGAAGGTCGCGCCATAGATCGAGTTCGAGAAGGTGAACGGCGCATGGGCGTATTCCCATGCCTGTACGCAGGAGAAGATCAGCCCCAGAACGATGGTGAACCACAAGCCCATCTTGAGGCCCTGCCGGTCGTTGTTGAGCAGCGCATGATGGGCCCAGGTGACCGTGGTGCCCGAGGTCAGCAGGATCAGCGTGTTGAGCAGAGGGAGATTGAGCGGGTTGAGCACCTCTGTGCCCTTGGGGGGCCATATGCCGCCGGTGAACGCGACGCGGGCTGACTGGATGTGCTCGCCCGAGAAAAGCGCCGCGTCGAAATAAGCCCAGAACCACGCGACGAAGAACATCACCTCCGACGCGATGAACAGGATCATGCCGTAGCGGTGGCTGATCTGCACGACGCGGGTGTGGTCTCCCCCCTGCGCCTCCTTGGCGACGTCGACCCACCAAGCCGCCATCACATAGAGAACGCCGGCGAGACCAACGCCGAACAGGGCGGGACCGGCCTTGAGGCCGCCGAAGCTGAGGCCCTTCATGCTCATGATGGCGCCCACGGCCATCAGAAACACGAAGATCGAGGCCGTCAGCGGCCACGGGCTCGGATTGACCAGATGATAATCGTGGTGCGGTCTCGCATTCGCGTCCGCCATGTCGCTCTCCCAGACTGCGGGGGCCCCTGACCCCGGGTTGACGTGTCGCCGATGCGCCGTCAAGCGCGGCGGCGATTAAAGTTTCGGCCCCGCCTCGCGGGGCGCCAAAGCCACGGGCCTGCCGGCCTGGGGCGCCGCGAACAATGTGTACGACAGCGTGATTTCGCGAACATGATCCATGTCGCGGTCCGCTTCCAGCTTGGGATCGAGAAAGAACACGACCGGAAGTTCCGCCGTCTCGTGCGCCTTCATCGTCTGCTCAGTGAAACAGAAGCAATTGACCTTGTCGAACCAGACGCCCGATGATTCCGGCTGCACGTTGTAAACGGCGCGCGAAATTTCTTCGTGATCGGCGCGATTGTGGAAGCGGAAGAAAACCGTCGCCGTCTGACCGGTGCGCACCTCGACCGATTCGGTCTCCGGCTCGAAATCCCAATCGAGACCGGGGGCGACATTCGCGACGAAGCGCACTTTCAACGTCCGCAGGCCGCGTGTCCCCGACGCTTCCGGCGCGACTTGCGTGGTCCCGCCAAAACCCGTCGCGCGGCAGAAGGCAAAATAGAGCGGCACGGCTGCGTAGGCGGCCCCCACCATCGCCAGCACGACTCCGGCGACCATTCCGGCGACAACGAGATTGCGACCCCTCGGCATCCCCTCAGCCCATCCCGTGGAACAGGCCTGGCCCCATGCGCACGAGGGTCAGCGCGTAGAACAGCGCCGCAAGGAACCCGACGCTTACGCCGATGGCGACGTTTCGCATGCGGCGATTGCGCAATTGCGCGGGGGTGAGCGTGGGAGCGCGCGGGTCGAACGACATGGCGTCACAGCTCCCAGAACGCGTTGAGGCCAAAACCGCGCTCGATCACCAAAATTCCGAACAACGCGAACAGGTAGAGGATCGAGAAGCCGAACATCGCCATCGCGCGCTTGTTGGCCTCCAAGCCCGCGCGCGTACGGAACACGCGCACAGCATGCCAGAGCATCCCAACGCCAAGGCCGAGCGCTGCGACCCCATAAAGCCGCCCGCCCGCGCCGGTGAAAAACGGCACGAGACCCAGCGGCGCCAACGCCAGCGAATAGACGAGGATTTCCAGCCGGGTGCGGTCTGGCCCCTTGACGTTGGGCATCATCGGCACGCCGACGCGCTCGTAGTCGCGGGCCTTGACGAGCGCGAGCGCCCAAAAGTGCGGCGGCGTCCACATGAAGATCAATGCGAACAGCCACACGCTGTCCCAGGTGACCGAACCGCTCGCCGCCGCGCAGCCAACGATGGGGGGAAGCGCGCCCGCAGCGCCGCCGATCACGATGTTCTGCGGCGTCCGCCGCTTCAGCCACATCGTGTAGATGACGACGTAATAGAAAATCGTGAAGGCGAGTAACGCCGCGGCCAGCGGATTGGCGCTCGCCGCCAGAACGAGCACGGACAGAAACGACAGCGTAAGGCCGAAAGCCATGGCTTCGCGCGGCGCGATCAGGCCGCTGGGAACCGCGCGCAGAGCGGTACGCGCCATGCGTGCGTCGATGTCGGCGTCCCACCACATGTTGAGAGCGCCCGAGGCGCCGGCCCCGACCGCGATGGCGACGATAGCGGCGAAGCCGACCAACGGGTGCATATGACCCGGCGCGATCGCCATGCCGGCGAGCGCCGTGAGCACGACCAACGACATTACGCGCGGCTTCATCAGCGAGAAAAACTCGCGGGGACCGCTGAGATAAACGGACTCCGCCGTACCTGCGAGCAGGGCGGAGTCCTCGGTGACCAGGCTCATACCATCATCCGAACTTCAAAGGAGCGGCGGGCCTCACGCCCGCCGTGATAGGCCGTTCAATGCTCGACGGCGGAAATCTGCGGCAGGGTGTCGAACACGTGGAACGGCGGCGGCGAAGGCAGCGTCCATTCCAGCGTATCGGCGCCCGCGCCCCACGGATTCGGCCCGGCGACCCGCTTCTTCTGGAACGCTTCGTAGACCGCATAGAGGAAGATGCCCGTCGCGACCATCGAGATCAACGCGCCGACCGAAGACACGAAGTTCCACAAGAAATACGCGTCGGGATAGTCGACATAACGACGCGGCATGCCCGCCAGCCCGAGGAAATGCTGGGGAAAGAACACGAGATTGACGCCAACGAACAACCACCAGAAGTGCATGTTCCCCAGCTTCTCGTTGTACATGTAGCCGGTCATTTTCGGGAACCAATAGTAGAAGCCCGCGAACACCGTGAACACGGCGCCCAGCGACATTGTGTAGTGAAAGTGCGCGACGACGTAATACGTCTCGTGCAGCGCGCGGTCGACTCCCGCGTTGGCCAGCACGACGCCGGTGACGCCGCCGACCGTGAACAGGAAGATGAAGCCGATCGCCCAGATCATCGGCGTGCGCAGCGAGATCGACCCGCCCCACATCGTCGCGATCCAGGAGAAGATCTTCACGCCCGTCGGCACCGCGATCACCATGGTCGCGAACACGAAATAACGCTGCGTATTGAGCGACAGTCCGACCGTGTACATGTGGTGGGCCCACACGACGAAGCCGACCGCGCCGATGGCGACCATCGCGTAAACCATGCCGAGATAGCCAAAGACGGGCTTGCGCGAGAAGGTCGACACGATCTGGCTGACGATGCCAAAGCCGGGGAGAATGAGAATGTAGACTTCCGGGTGGCCGAAGAACCAGAACAGATGCTGCCACAGGATCGGATCGCCGCCGCCGGCGGGATCGAAGAAGGTGGTGCCAAAGTTGCGGTCGGTCAGCAGCATCGTGAGCGCGCCTGCGAGAACCGGGAGCGACAGCACCAGCAGGAACGCCGTCACCAGCACTGACCAGACGAACAACGGCATGCGGTGCATGGTCATGCCCGGCGCGCGCATGTTGAAGATGGTGGTGATGAAGTTGATCGCCCCCAGGATCGACGAGGCGCCCGCAAGGTGCATCGACAGAATAACGAAATCCATCGCCGGGCCGGGAGTGCCGGCGAGCGAGGAGAACGGCGGATACATCACCCAGCCGCCGCCGAAACCGTGCATGCCCGGCGAGCCCTCGACGAACATCGAGATCAACAACAGCGACAGCGAAGCCGGCAACAACCAGAACGAGACGTTGTTCATGCGCGGAAACGCCATATCCGGCGCGCCGATCATCAGCGGCACGAACCAATTGCCGAAGCCCCCGATCAACGCGGGCATCACCATGAAGAAGATCATGATGACGCCGTGTCCGGTGATAAACACGTTGTACATGTTCTTGGCCGCGTCGATGGAGCTGTCGCCCGCCAGCACCGCCGAGACGTAGGGAAAGAAGTGCAGGCCAGGGAACATCAACTCCATCCGGATCGCGCCCGACAACGCCGAGCCGATGAGGCCAGCGACGACGGCGAAGATCAGATAAAGCGTGCCGATGTCCTTGTGGTTGGTGGAGAACATATAACGGCGCCATCCGTAGGGATGGTCGTGATCGCCCCCGTGGGCCTCTATCGCTGCATGGGTGTTCATGACGTCTCTTCCGAACCCGTGGTTAGGTCAGCCGCTTCAGGTCTAGTTCTTGACGGCTTGCGCCGCCGCGAAGTCCACGCCCGTCTCGGCGCGCGCATACTTTTTCTTGGCGTCTGTCAGCCACGCCTTGTAGGCGTCTTCGCTGACGACGCGGAACGCGATGGGCATGTAGGCGTGGTCCTTGCCGCAAATTTTCGAACATTGACCAAAGTAGACGCCTTCGCGTTCCGCCTTGAACCAAGTCTCGTTGTTGCGGCCAGGCACGGCGTCGACGCGCGAGCCGAACGATTGCACGATAAACGAGTGCAGAACATCCGCCGAGGTCACCTCAAGCTTGATGACCTTGTTGACCGGCACGACCGCTTCGTTGTCGACGGCGAGCAGGCGCAGATCGCCGGGTTGAAGCTCCTTCTCGTCCTTCATGTAGGAGTCGAAATTGAAGCCGCCCGCGTCCTTCGGATACGTGTAATTCCAGTGCCATTGCGAAGCCGTGACCTTGAGAGTCACGTCAGCCGGCGGCACCACAAGCTGCATCGTCAGCAGCCGGAACGAGGGCACCGCGATGATGACCAGAATGATGACCGGCGCAATCGTCCACACGACTTCGATCATCGTGTTGTGCGTCGTCTTGGAGGGGATCGGATTGGCTTTCTCGTTGAAGCGCACCACGACGTAAGCAAGCAAAGCCAGCACGAACAGCGAGATGAGCGTGATGATCGGCATCAGCACCCAGTTGTGGAACCAGACGATATATTCGTCAACGGCGGTGACGGGCTGCTGAAAGCCGATCTGGTGCGGAACCGCGTGGCCGGGCTCCACCGCCGCCGCCGCCGTCGCGATCAGGCTGGTCGCGAGGGCGACCCAGGCCAGACGTTGAATTCCCCAAACCTTCATTGTAGCCTCGTCCATCCCGCCTCGTGCAGGGGGCCTGCCGGATTTCCTGTCGCCACGCAAGCGCGCACGCTTCGACGGGCCCTGAAAACCACAAAGATTACCGCGTTGCAATCCTCACGGAGCGGCGCCTTCGTCGCAGCCCCTGCGCGGCGCGGGCGTGTCGCTTGACACTTCCCAACCGCATGAATACCCGAGGTCTGGCCGCCGACCGGGAACGACGCCGCGAATGTATGGGATTATGCGCTGCGTCGCTATGACGCGTCGAATCGCCCGCCGCGCGCCAAGCCTTCTTGCGCTTGCGGCGCGGTCGACGGCCGTGTTGTTTTTGGTCTTGGGCGGGCCGGTCGTCGCTCAGGGCGTGGTCAAGGCGAAGCATGGCGGATGGGAGACGCGCTGCGAGACGCCCGCCGGCGCTCAGGCCGAACAATGCGCGCTGGTGGAAAGCATTGTCGACGACGACAGGCCCAACCTCACGCTCGTCGTCATCGCGCTCAAGCCCGCCGACCGCAAGACTCGGCTTTTGCGCGTCATCGCGCCGCTGGGCGTCCTGCTGCCGACCGGCCTCAGCCTCAAGGTCGATAACGAGGACATCGGCCGCATGAATTTCATCCGCTGCCTCGCCAACGGCTGCGTGGCGGAAGTCTTCCTCGACGACAAGCTGCTGGGTAAGATAGAGTTGGGCAAGCAGGTGACGTTCGTGTTGTTCGAAACGCCCGAGGAGGGCGTCGGCGTGCCGACTTCGCTCACCGGCTTCAAGGAAGGGTTCGAGGCGCTGCCGTGACACATTTTTTGCGCCTGAAGCATCTGTTGGCGGGGGCGACGGCGCTGGCGCTCGCCGGTTGCGCGTCCAACGACAGCCTGCTGCCGCCGAGTTTGTTCGGCCCGCAGACCAGCCCCAACGGCTTCCGGCCCCCGGCCAGCGACCGTGAATCCGACAAGATGGTCAAACTTCCCGCAGCGCCCGAGGATCTGGATTGTCCCGACGTCGGCGTGGCGGAGGGCGGCGCCAGTTCGCGCGTCGGCGGCGCGTCGAGCGAGTCCGTGCGCTATCAGTTCACCATCGGCGACGTGGCGCGCGAGTGCGATCCCCGGGGCGGCCAGTTCTCGCTGAAGGTCGGGGTTTCCGGACGGCTTCTCATCGGCCCCGCCGGGTCGCCGGGAACCTATGGGACGACGTTGCACGTGCAGGTGAAGCGCGACGCCGACAGCAAGGTGCTGATTGACAAGACCTACAGGATTTCCACCGACACCGCCGGCGCGGCGCAGGCGCCCTTCCGCTTTGTCACTGAACCGTTCCTGCTGCCGCTGACGCGCGCGCAACTCGCCGACGATTATTCGATCTTCGTCGGATTGGGCCAGGGCGGCGGCCAGATCCTGCATACGCGCCGCGTGCGGCGGCGGGGGTGATTGGCCTTGTGGTCGTTGGCGACGGTTGGGCCCCCGCCTAGCTCATTTGTGGTATTGAAACTATAGCCCGGGTCCTTCCTGACTTTTTATGAAATAATAGTCCTGCCCGATTGAATGAATCAATCGAACTCCAAGCGGTTCCAGCAATTTTTCTACCGCATCGCTGAGAAAATCGTTAATTTCAACCTGAATTATGATATAATTACTCCTTATTGTATTTTTCATGCCCTTAATAACTTCAATTTCATGTCCTTCGACGTCAATTTTTGCAATCAGAAGCGCGTTACTTTCTTTCAAAAATTCGTCAACTGAAATGACGTCTACGTCTATTATATTTTCAAAGTCATGAGAATGTGAGCCGACAAGTCGGGATTGGCCCCGGTTGCTTTCATGGGCGACGACAAATTTTGAAACGCCACGACTTGAAGACACGGCTTTTTGGATGATTTCCAATTTGTCCCAAATATCATTCATCATCGCATTGGCTGTTATCTGAGCAACGCCAACAGGTTCGGGTTCAAATGCGATGATACGATCAAAATTGACATATTTATTGAGGACTACCGAATATAAGGCGCCGTGAGAACCTATGTCCAGAAAAACCGCTCGCTGACCTTTTTGCCTGAATTTCAAAACCAATTCCTTTAAATATTCGATGCGATCTTCTTCCCAAAATCCTCCGCAAAGTAAATTTAAATCAACCTTGTCTGATTTATCGAGAAGCATAAATACGCCCATCCGCCGTTCAACAGTATATCTGAGTTTCACAAATTCCACATAACGTCGAAATATACTAAAGGATAATTTTCGCAAAAATCTAAATTTTTTGAAAATCGCCGGCGTATGAAACATAAGTGTCCCAGTTATTTGTTTTGCTCTACTGTATTTTCCGCAGAAATCAGAGAGGCGAGGAAAGGTCAAATCGCCCGCGCAATGACAAATATACAACACTCTCGTATTGCGCAAATCGAATAAACTATAGATCACATGCAGTTAGTCTTGATCGAGCATGGATTATGTTAATATCGCCGAAACGTTAGGTAAGCCGACTTTCGGCCCTCCCGGCGCGCCTTGCTCTCATAGCGCGTCGCTTCCCAACCGTCGCACGGCACGCGCCAATCGTCAGCCCTCAGCGCATCCCACGCGAACTGCGGCGAGTCGAGGAACCTGGACAGCGTCCAACCCGCGTAATCGTCGATATCGGTCGCGAACCGCAATTCGCCGCCCGGCTTCAACGCCCTCGCGAGCAAAGCGATGTTCGCCTCCGACACAAACCTTCTCTTATGCTGCCGTCGTTTGGGCCACGGGTCGGGATAGAGCAGGTAGATGCGCGAAAATGCGCCCTCCGGCGCCGCTTCGAGCAGACCCGTCGCGTCGTCGGCGCGCACGCGGACGTTGTCGAGACCACGCGTCTCGATCCCCGCCAGCAGCTTGGCGACGCCGTTGACGAACGGTTCGCAGCCGATATACCCGACATCGGGCCGCTCAGCGGCGCGTGCTAGCAGATGCTCGCCGCCGCCGAAGCCGATTTCGAGCCGGACCTCGCGCCCCGGCTCAAATACGCCCCCCCGCCGCAGCGTCTCAAGGTCCACCTCAAGACGCGGCAGCAGATCGCGCATGAGGTCGGCGTGATGCGACCTTAGGCTTTTGCCTTTCGAGCGGCCGTAAAGCGCCCGGCGCGGCTCGGTCTCAGAGAAGGGCCTTGAGATGGTCGACGAGATCGGTCTTCTCCCACGAGAAGCCGCCGTCCGCATCGGGCGCGCGGCCGAAATGGCCATAGGCAGAGGTGCGCGCGTAGATCGGGCGGTTGAGGTCGAGATGTTTGCGAATGCCGCGCGGCGTGAGATTCATCACCTCCTGCAACGCCGCCTCCAGCTTGGCTTCGTCGACATGCCCGGTCCCGTGCAGGTCCGCATAGATCGACAGCGGACGCGCCACGCCGATCGCGTAGGACAATTGCAGCGTGCAGCGGTCGGCAAGGCCGGCGGCCACGACGTTCTTGGCCAGATAGCGCGCTGCATAGGCCGCCGAACGGTCGACCTTGGTGGAATCCTTGCCCGAGAACGCGCCGCCGCCGTGGGGCGCCGCGCCGCCGTAGGTGTCCACGATGATCTTGCGGCCCGTGAGGCCGGTGTCGCCGTCAGGACCGCCGATGTAGAACTTGCCCGTCGGGTTGATGTGCCAGACCGTGTTTTTGGTGATCCAGCCCTTGGGCAGCGCGGCGAGCACGAACGGCTCGACGATCTCGCGCACTTGGGACGAGGACAGGTCCTCCACGACGTGCTGGTGGGAAACGACGATCTGCGTCGCCTCGACCGCCTTGCCGTTCTCGTAGCGAACCGTCACCTGGCTCTTGGCGTCCGGGCCGAGTTTGGTGGCCGGACCCTTGCCGGACTTGCGGGCCAGCGCCAGGTCTTCAAGGATCTTGTGGGCGTAGAACAAAGGCGCGGGCATCAGCGCGGGCGTCTCGTTGGTCGCATAGCCGAACATGATGCCCTGGTCGCCCGCGCCCTCTTCCTTGTTGTCGCCGGGTTGCAGCGCGTCCACGCCCTGCGCGATGTCGGCGGACTGGGGATGCAGCAGCACCTCGATCTCGGCGTTATCCCAATGAAAACCTTCTTGCTCGTAGCCGATGTCCTTGATCGCCATGCGCGCGACATGCGCGATCCAGTCTTTGGTGACGTGCTTGGGGCCGCGCGTCTCCCCGGCGATCACGACGCGGTTGGTGGTGCACAGCGTCTCGCAGGCGGCGCGAATGCCCCAGGGGTCGAGTCCGGCCGCCGCGCCCTCCCGGAAGAACAGGTCCACTACTTCGTCGGAGATGCGGTCGGACACCTTGTCTGGATGTCCCTCCGACACCGACTCGCTGGTGAACTGATAATTCTGACGCGCCATTCCGGTTCTCCTGAGCGCCCGCAAGGGACTTAAAGGGAGGGTGAAATTTCCGCGTTCTTCGCAGCCACGCCGCCGCCGGTCAAGCCGTCACGATTCGGCGGACGCGGGCGCGACCGCGACCTCGCCCGAAGAAGCGATGCGCTCCACCAGTTCGATCACGGTCTTACGGAGCCTGGCGTCCTTGATCGCAGAAAATGCACGGTTAAGTTGCAGACCCTCGGCGGTGGACAGAAAATCCACGACGAAGGCGTTGCCGGGGTCCTCGTTGAAGCCAACGCCCGAGGGCGTCACGCCCGGCGCGCCCTCAAAGAAGAACGACGGCGGCACGTCGAGAACGCGCGCCAACTGCTGCAAACGGCTGGCGCCAATGCGATTTGCGCCCTTTTCGTATTTCTGGACCTGCTGAAACGTCACGCTGAGCGACTCGGCGAGCTTGCTCTGGCTTAGTCCCACCATCAGCCGGCGCATGCGGACGCGCGCGCCCACATGGCGGTCAATCGGGTTGGGAGTTTTCGTCATCAATGACCCGCTCCCACCGGCTCGCTGCAATGCCGAATTACCTTGCGTAACACCGCAGGTTGTATCGTAGCGGGACCCGGGGCGCAACGTGTTCGCGAAGAGAGGCGCTGAGGAATTCGCACTTGCGTTGCGTGGCCAGAGAGACAATTCAGTCTCAACCCGCTCAATTTTTAAGCCGCGACCCGCGCCTGAACCGCGCGCGGACCGCTGCGAAGGCGGCGAGCGCCCAAAGCGCGGCGAAAGTGGCGGCGCCCCAATGGGCCTGCCATGTGGGCGGCAGCGCGCCGGGCAGGGCGGTGTCTAGTACGGCTTCGACGCCCAGCGGCGTGGCGTCCACGATGCGCCCGCGCGCGTCCGCCACCGCCGAGATTCCGGTGTTGGCGACACGCAGCATCGGCAAACCCAACTCCACCGCGCGCAGCCGCGCCTGAGCAAAATGCTGATACGGCCCCGCCGTGCGCCCGAACCAGCCGTCGTCGGTAAGGTTGAGGATATAGCCGACGTCCGCCGTGTCGCCCTCCCGCACGCGTCCCTCATTGGGAAAGATCGCTTCGTAACAGACCATCGCCAGCGCGTCAGGCAACCCGCGCACGCTCAAAGTCCGAGGCCCCGCGCCGGGCGCAAACCCGCCCGGCGCATGC
>JAYVYJ010000225.1:0-5854 GCA_043784465.1 Hyphomicrobiales bacterium | reverse complement strand
TAATAGTGATGTTAGAAATGGCTGTCGCCCATAAAGAGCTGCTTATGCGTGGTCTCGTGTCGCATTTGCGGGCGCGGCTGCGTGTTCGCTGTTTTGTTGACAGCGAAGCGGCGTCCGGGACCGCCTTTAATCGCAGATGCTCAGCGTAAACGCCGGGCTGCGGGTAGCGCGGGGGCACAGATGCGGCCCAATATGCTCTCGGAGCCTAAAGCGGACGCATGCGCGTCCCTCCCATAACTAGCGGCCTCGCAGCCTCGCCCTTGCAAGGCGATGCCTTATCGGCTGAACCTCTATCTCGACATGACGCTACGGGAAATTCCGTGCTGCCTTTTTTATGCGAAAAGTCTCGACCGACGTGAGCGGTTTAGAGGCCAATCTGGAATCCTAATTCGGACTGTCCCGGCTATCTGCCCTGCGGACTGTCGCCCATGGTGTCGGCCCTTAGATGCTCTTGGCCAAAGCCCTAGCCTGTTTCGTCAACCCGATAACCCTACGCCGCATCTGGATATTTTCGGCTGAGAACAGGCCATGTCGCAATGCGTTCCTATTTCCCTTCGGCGCGCCGCCTCCGGCTCCGTGCATGCGGCAGACGCTATGCCCCCGAACGGCTGGCGCTCGGCATTGTAGCCCGCTCCGCTTCGATTTGGCTCGGCATCTGCATGCCTGGTGCATGGGTAAGTGCATGGGGTTGATCCTCGACTTTTCCGCGCGCCCCTCCCCCCTGTGGGGACGGTGCGTTGACGTTCCCGACGATAGCCTGCCCACCGTCCGCGACGTGGACGTGCTGGACCGTCATTTTCTGCTCGCCCTTCGAGCGGTAATCTTTCAACGCTGCGACCTGGGCCGCGAAGGTCCGCGCTAGCTTATTGAAAGCGCGCTCCGCCGAGTCCTGCTGCTGAATATTATCGACATGGGCGAGGCGGCGAGCGAACGTCATTGTTGCTAGATGCACCGCCCCCATCTGGGCGGCGAGCATGGCCTCGATCTGGTCGCGTGGTTCGATCCCTTTAACTATGGCGAGCATGAAGTTGGTTCCGGCTTCGTCAGGTTCACGCCCCGGCGATCCGACGTTGATGAGCTGCGAAAGAAACCCGCTGTAAAACTCAGCGTCGGTTGTGCCTATCGCCTTCATCAGCGCGATCTGGGCTACCCCCTGGCTGGGGTGATCGGGCTTAACACTCGTTCCCGTCACCTTGATACGCGGCGCGCGCGTCTTCGACGCAGCCGCATAAACCTTAAGCGCCTCAGTCTCTGCCGCGCTTGGCTCATAGGCGGGCGGCGCTAATGTCGGCCTGTCTTTGTTCTTTTCTTTAGCCGCGTCGCTCATGCCGCCCGCGCCAGTTCTACGATGCGCTCGCGCGCCTTTCGACCGATATCGAAACGTTCAACGGCGACGTTGTTTGTTTGCTGACGCGATAGCCCTATGCTCTCGGCGATATCCTCGCATGTCATGCGTTCCCGTAACACGGCGAGCATGTCCACTACAGTCGGCGGATAGACCATTTGCAGCGTCGGTGGCGGTATTTTCTCACGCCGCTGGGGTACACGCTTCGCCTTCGGCGGCGCGCTCAACTTTGGCAGTTGATCGGCAAAGAATATTCCAACCTTTGCGCGCTCAACGTCTTTAGCGATGGCGTCGGCGTCAATAAGCCGCCCGGCTCGGCGGGCGTTCGTTTTCGTCCAAGGCTTGATAATGCCCGCGCCTATCATTTCCCTTTCGAGTCCTCGCGAAAGGCGTTGCCTGTCGCCGCCATCAGGTATCTTGTGCGATCCCTTGATGCGCCGAATGTTTCGACCACGCTTTTTGAGAGAAAATTTGGCCTCTGTCGTCAACTCGCCAAGCGCGTAGTTTACGGCTCCGTTCATGTCGTAAACGGGTCGCGCGTCTACGTCGCCGAGTATCTTTGATCCCTCGATAGCCCGACACATGCGCCGAACCTTGCCACGTGGCGCGGCTGCGAACAGATGCAGGTGTAGCTTGGGATGCACTTCGAGCATGTCGGCCCACCACGGGGACATACCGTGGTCCCGCTGGAATTTCACAATGTGATTTTTGAGCTTGTCGCTCCGTTCGCGTAAATCGGCGGTATTGTCGCCGCTGCTCGCTAGTGACACGAGAATGACCGATCCGCGTGCGCCCATATAGTGCGCCGCTGCGGATAGACGTTCAGCTTCTGGCAGACTGATACCGTTTTGGTGCTTTGCTACTGTTCGGGGTGGAGGAGAGGAGGAAGAGGAAGAGGAGAACTGAACGCTCATGGGGGAGTGAAAGGAAGCTAACGCTTTAACTGATAAAGAAGCACTGAAGCGCCGATGAAAAACCCTTTTAGCAATGTCGCCAAGGGTTTGCGGCCCGTTTTCGGGGCCAAATTCCGTGTGAAAAGTTGGCATGTTGCGGCCTACCACCTAGCGGCGAACTGGCGACCGATGCTCGTAAGGTTCTCGGTTGGCGTCTGAACCTCATTTCCAGCGAGCCAACGGCGCAGATCTGCGAGCCGGACTAGGCGTCGGCGACCGATGCGCAGCGACGGCAATTCACCTCTAGCGAGAATGCGGGCGACGGTCCTTCGGCTAAGGCCGAGATGTTCGGCTAGATGGCTGATCCCGATGCAGGCGCTTTCGATTTCGATTTGCATGATCCCTCGTCTGAAATGTAGCCGCTCTCCCCTGCGGCTTGTTCCCTTTTTACCCTACCATGCGTTGCCTCTAAATGCCAGTCGGTGCCACCGGTTGTCCTCACTTTTCGCTTTGAAAGATAATGGTTATTCGTGGCGCTCAGCTTTTTGAGCCCTCCCCTTCCCTCTGAGCCATGCCGTAACCACGTAACCCATTCGCTGGCGACGATGCGCAGGATGTTAGGCAGGGACGGCAACCCGCGACGGCGACGCTCGATGCGCAGGATAAGTCCTAGATGCTCGGCGAGCCGAAGGGCGTTTTGCGTTGTTGTGCGAGAGATCCCGGCGAGGGCGGCTATGGCGTCCACCGGTAGGATACAGACCCCCGCCTTTTTGACTTCACGGGCGATGACGCTCAGGGCGGCGACCTCGCTCAAGGTGAAGCTAGTGGCGATCCGCGCGGGCACGATTCCACTCATGGCGCAGCGGCGGCGGCGCTCAAGGGAAGCCTGACGATCGGGGGAACGCGGCCTAACGGGCTTACGGCGGGCGTAGGCAGGCGCGGCTTGTGACAGGGCTATGGACATAGCCGGACGAGCGAAGGCGGCTCTACGGGCTTGTACGGCCCCGGCGATGGCCTCGGCGTCGGCGTCGGCTATCGCACCTTGGCCATGTGCGGCCCATAGCTGGCGGGCGACGGTATCAAGCTGCGTCGTGCTGCGGACTGCGGCGACGGCTTCGTGAAATTGATTTGCGAGCATGGCGATCCCCTCGGATCGAAGCCCGCCGCTCAGATGCGCGCCGATTAGGCCAAGCACCAGCGTTGACCCCAAAGAGGGTCTTGCGCTGCATCGAATTTTGGGGGCATAGTCGTGTTGCCACACACTGATTATGCCCCGGCTCTGCCGGACACCGGCCCGCCCTCAAGGCGGGTCTTCGTGTTTCTGGTGTTGCGATTCCCCTGCGACGCAAATCACTTGCGCCAGTCCGGCAGGTTGCGGCGCTTCCCCGTCGCCGTCAACGCTGGCTGCAGTTATCACTGGCTTCGCGGCTTGGGGGCGCTTCAAAAGCTTTCATTTTCGCTTCGCGCTGGCGCTATACGAAATTAGGCTAAGTCTTTTAGGGTATGACGTAATTCGGCCTGTACGCCGTCGCCGACTTGATTTCGGCTGATTGAATTCATCCCAGGGAAAAATTCTCTGCGTGAGGGCGTGTCTGGTTACGGGGCAGGCGACTCGCGCCGAGATGGAAACCCCATTCCCCCTTTGAAAAGCTTTGGCGGCGCTGTGATGAAATGTGTTTCTCGCGCGCCTAGCGGCTACGGAAAACTCGCCAACCCCAGTTTTTAATTTGCAGTTCTGCGCACGAATGGGGCTGGACGGTTACGGCGTGGCGATAGCGGTTGAGATAAAAACCACGTCCCCCTACGCCAGACGCCCCAGATGGTGGTGATTTGCTCAGCGGCCTATTTTCTCCATACGGCCGTTCAGGCGGCGGCCCCGTTGAGAACCCGATAGACTGATGCGCGACCAACGCCAAGACGTTTTGCAATTTCAGTTGCGCCGAGACCGTCAGCTTTAAGCGCGGCGACCTTGGCCGCGTCGATAGTCGCCGGGCGGCCCTTGTAGACCCCTGCGGCCTTTGCGGCGGCTATCCCTTCGAGCTGACGTTCCTTGCGGAGGTTCGTCTCAAATTCCGCGAACACGCCGAGCATATCGAGAAAAGCTTTGCCGGCGGCGGTGGACGTGTCGATAGGCTGCTCAGTCGCCTTGAGGCTCGCGCCCTTAGCGCGAACGGTGCGGACAATATCCTGCAAGTCGCCAATGGAGCGGGCAAGCCTGTCGATGCGCGTCACGACCAGTTCGTCACCTGGACGCAGGAAGTCGAGAACGGTTTTCAGCTCGGCGCGACCCTCCGTTGACGTTCCCGACCGCTTTTCGGCGCGGATAACTTCGCAGCCTGCCGCCTTGAGCGCGGCCTCTTGAACGTCGAGTCCTTGCTCAGCCGTCGAGACCCTAGCGTACCCGATCTTGCTCATTTTCGCCCCTACTGTCTCATTTAGTTCTAAGACCCTTTCTCTATGTCGTCTCTTAAATACGAAGTCAACCCATATGAGACGGAAAAGTGTCTCAAAAATCCGTCTTGGAGGGGTATACCCGATTGAGACAGGAAAGGTCGCGAGGCGACAAGCAGCGACACAGTTACACGGTTTTAACAGTGTAATGGTACGCCCTTGTTAGGGTGGACCACTGCAATGCGCACACTGGCTTTCGTCACGCAAAAGGGCGGTTCCGGCAAATCCACGCTAGCGGCGAGCCTCGCTGTCGCTGCGTCGGAACAGGGAGCGCGTGTGTTCTTGCTGGAACTGGATCGGCAAGGGACGCTGAGCGATTGGGCTGAGGCGCGAGATGCTGAAGGTGGCCCTGATTTCGAGCGCATAGAGGCGCGGGCTCTCGACGCGGCGCTGAACCGCCTTCGTGGCGCTGGATATGACTTCGCCTTTGTCGATACGCCCGGTGTTGATAGCCCCGCCGTGAACCTGGCCATGCGAGCTGCCGACCTATGCCTCGTGCCGTGCCGTCCAACTGCAACGGACCTGCGAGGGGCGCTGCCAACGGTGCATGCACTGATACGGCTCGCCAAGCCGTTTGCGTTCGTCTTGAGCCAGTGCCCGCCGCGATCCGCGCGGGTGGATGAGACGCGGGCAGGGTTAGCCGCTCTCGGCCTTGTCGCAGATCCGCCCATTGTTAGCCGAACCGACCATCAGGACGCGCTGGCGGGCGGTGTCGGCGTTACCGAGTTTAACCCGACAGGCCAAGCCGCCGGCGAGGTTCGCGCACTTTGGTCGTCTGTTGTACGGTTATGCCATTACAAGGGTAAGCCATGATGAAGCGCCGAACGGTTCTGAGCGATATCGTGATAACCGCAGCCGAACCGCAGCCGCAGCCGGGCGCGACCAGCGAGGTCACCGAGCCCCGCCGGCGCGCGCGACCTGACACAATCCAGCAGACGCTCTACCTCTCGCCTAGCGTCCACGATCAGCTTCGAGAACTCGCCTTCAGCGAGCGCGTGAAGATGCACGCTATCATCATGGAAGGGCTGGACGCCGTATTCCGGGCGCGCGGGCTCAAGAGCATCGCCGATCTTACGGGTAAACCATGACGCCATTGCACAACTGCACCATTATACGCGGATACCATCGCTTAGGCTGCTTCTCTGTGTTCCCAACAGGCAAGCGA
>JAYVYJ010000224.1:0-12001 GCA_043784465.1 Hyphomicrobiales bacterium | reverse complement strand
AGAAATCGTTGATGCCCAGCGTCTTTTGATGCACGCTGTCGTTTATCGCGCCAGGGTCGAGGGCGAGGACCGCCGAGGCGTTGTGGTTCATGAAATGGCGTCCAACCATGTCGCTGCCGTTCGCGGCGCCGCGATCCGAAGACCGCAGCAGGAGCGCCGCAGAATTGACGGCGCCGGCCGAAAGCGCCACGATAGCTGCCCGCAGCGTTCGCCGTTCGCCGCCGAGAGTATATTCAACGCCCTCGATCCGCTTGCCGTCCCGCGCCAGCAGCAGACGTTCGACTTTGGTTCCGGTGCGCAACGCGACGTTCGGATATTTCAACGCCTCCGCGAGTCCACAGGTCTCGGCGTCCATTTTGCCTGTGCGGGTGTCGGGAAATGCGTCCCAGGGCGTTCGCGCGCGCTTAAGCCACGCTTCGACATCGACGCCCAGCGGCAAGGACGCTGGATGAAGCCCCACGCGTGTCATACGCTCGCGCGCGCTCGCAATGGCGGTCTCGTCGGGGATCGCCGGGAACATATACGGCGTGGAATGGCGCGGCTCCGTCGGATCGTCGCCAAGCGCGCCCCGCACGCGATACAGCGCCTCGGCGCGGCCGTACCAAGGCTCCAGTTCCTCGTAGCCGAAGGGCCAGCCCGGCGTCGTTCCCCCTTCATGGTTGACGGGCGAAAAGTCCTGTTCGCGATAACGGATCAGCACTGCGCCATAAAACTTGCTGTTGCCGCCGACGTAGTAATAATTACCGGGATTGAACGACGCGCCGGCGCCGTCGGTCCAAGTCTCTGTCGGACGGTAGAAGCCGCGCTGAAATATCGCGCGGGCGTCCCGGGCCTCGGGCGTATCCTTCAGTTGCTCGCCACGTTCAAGAATAACGATGCGCGCGCCGGTCGGGGCGAGCCCTGCCGCAAGCGTCGCCCCGCCCATTCCGGAACCCACGATGAGGATATCGGGGCAATCTTGGGTCGCAGGGGATATTGGCATGAAAGGACGCTTCAAATCCTGTGCGTGCTTACCGGATCAAACAAGACGGCCTTGTCGAGATTGAACGCGAACTGGTGGTTCTGACCTGGCTGAACGTGGGCGTCGGCGCGCATGCGGGCGGTGACCTGCTTGCCTGCGATACGGGTTACGACGAAAGTGTCCGAACCCGCGGGCTCGACGATTTCGACAGGCGCGTCGAAAGTCACGATCGACCTCGCATTCTTGTCGAGACTCTCAGGGTCGTTGACCGCCTCGGGTCTGATGCCGAAGATCACCTTCGCGCCTGCGACGAGCTTGTTTGTATTCGCGCTTGGCGGCGCCGGCGCACAAATGTCTGGATGCTCGGCGCGGTCGAGTACGATGTGGGGAACGCCGCCGTCCATCACAACACGGCCCGCCAGCAGATTCATCGAAGGCGAGCCCATGAAATCGGCGACGAACAGATTTGCTGGCGTGTTATAGACCTCGTACGGTGTGCCCACCTGCTGCAACTCGCCGTCCTTGAGGACGGCGATGCGGGTGGCGAGCGTCATCGCCTCGATCTGGTCGTGGGTCACGTAGACGATGGTGGTTCCCGTCGCCTGATGAAGGCGCTTGATCTCGATGCGCATGTCGACGCGCAGCTTGGCGTCGAGGTTGGATAAGGGTTCGTCAAACAGGAATACGCGAGGCTGGCGCACCAGCGCGCGCCCCATCGCCACGCGCTGACGCTGCCCGCCGGAGAGTTGGCTCGGGCGACGCGCGAGCAAAGGTTCTATTTGCAGGGTCTTGGCGACCGCGGCGACGGCCTTGTCGCGCTCGGCTTTGGGAACGCCGCGCATTTCCATGCCGAAGGCCATGTTCTGCGCGACGGTCATGTTGGGATAGAGCGCGTAGGACTGGAACACCATTGCGATGTCGCGTCGGGAGGGGTGCAGATCGTTGATCGTGTGGCCATCGATCGCGATCGAACCGGAGGTGATCGATTCCAGACCCGCAATCGTGTTGAGCAAGGTCGACTTGCCGCAGCCGGACGGTCCGACGAGGACGAGGAAGCCGCCCTTGTCGAGCGTCAGATCGATGCCCTTGAGGATATTGACGGGGCCGAAACTCTTCCTGAGCGCGCTGATTTCGAGGAACGCCATGATCTATCCCTTGACCGCGCCGGCCATCAGGCCCCGCACGAAATAGCGGCCGCCGACGATGTAGACGAAAAGCGTTGGTCCCGCCGCGATGATCGCCGCCGCCATGTTGACGTTATATTCGACGACGCCCGTGGACGTATTGACGAGGTTGTTAAGCGCGACCGTCATCGGCGACTGGTCGCCCGCAGCGAAGGTCGATCCGAACAGGAAGTCGTTCCAGATGTTGGTGAACTGATAGATCACGGTGACGATGAAGATGGGGGTCGAATTGGGTAGCAAAACGCGGCGAAAAATCTGAAAGAAGCCAGCCCCGTCGATCATCGCGGCCTTCACTAGCTCGGTTGGGAACGCTTCGTAATAGTTGCGGAAGAACAGGGTCGTGAAGCCGAGACCATACACCACGTGAACGAGCACCAGATTGACTGTGGGGTCACCAAAGCCAAAGGAATGTCCGGTGAGGTCGATCAGCATATTGCCGAACGCTCCGAGCTGGCCAAGAATCACCGCCATCGGAATGATGACGGATTGAAACGGGATGAAGCAGGCGAACAGCATCATGCCGAACACCAGCTTATGGCCGGGAAAGCGCCATTTGGTCAGCACATAGCCGTTGAGCGCGCCCAACAGCGTCGAGATCAGCACGGCGGGCACGACCATCTTGATCGAGTTGATGAAATAGCCGCTGATGCCGAGCGTGTCCGAGACGCCGATGCGCGCCTCGCCCCAAGCCTTGATCCAGGCGGCGAAAGTCAGATGTTGCGGGAGTGCGAACATGTTGCCGCCCGTGACCTCGTCGAGCGGCTTCAGCGAGGTCATCACCATCACCACGAGCGGTATGAGGTAAACGAAGGCGAAGACGATCAGCAGGCCATAAATAACGACGCGGGTTGTCGCGGAATGGCGCGCGGGCTCGTGCGAAGCGGCGGCGCTCATCGGGCTTTCTCGCGCAGTTCGGAATAGAGGTAAGGCACCATGATCGCCGCGATGGTCATCAGCATGATGGCGGCGCTGGTCGAGCCCACGGCCATCTGATTGCGCGTGAACGTGTAGGAATACATGAAGGTCGAGGGCAGTTCGGCCGCGCCGCCTGGGTTTTTGCCCGTCACCGAAAGCACGAGATCGTAGGACTTGATCGCCATATGCGTAAGGATGATGAGGGCGGAGAGAAATACGGGCCGCATGAGGGGAATGATGATTCGCCGGTAGGTCGCGAAGGTCGAGGCGCCGTCGATCTGCGCGGCCTTTATGATTTCGCCGTCGACGCCGCGCAGGCCCGCCAGAAACATCGCCATAACGAAGCCCGAGGTCTGCCAGATGCCCGCGATGGCGACGCAATAGATCATCTTGCGTGGATTGACGACCCAATCGAAATGAAAGCTCGTCCAGCCCCAGTCATGCACGGCCTTTTCGAGCCCGATGCGAGGATCGAGAAACAGTTTCCACGCCGTGCCGGTCACAATAAAGGAGAGCGCGAGCGGATAAAGGTAGATCGGTCGCAGGATGCCCTCGCCGCGAATTTTCTGATCGAGCAAGATCGCGAGTCCAAGGCCAAGGATCAGGCAGATGACGACATAGAGGCCGCCAAACAAGCCCATGTTGACCAGCGCGGTGTACCAGCTTGAGGGCGGATCGGTGTCGAAAGTCCAGTTCCAGAGCTTCTGGTAATTCGCGAGTCCAACCAGCTTGGTGCTGGAGAAGGCCTTGGAGTTGGTGAACGACAGGAACACCGTCCAGAGATTGAAGCCGTAAACAAAGATCAGGATCAGCAGGAACGAGGGCGCCAGCACCAGCCGGGGCAGCCAGTCTTGCAACCAACCTCTTCCCGGGGACACCCTAGACCCGGGAATGGCCTTTTCGGCGACGATTTGTGCCATGAGGTGCTTCTCTTCAGGCGCCGGGCGCATCGATATTGCGTGCAATAGCCAATCGCCTGCTCCCGCCGCACCGGGAAGCCAGACGATCCGCTTGCCTACTATTTGTGCAGGAATTTTCTCACGGCGGCGACGATCAGGTCGTGATCGGTGTCGTCTGGCCCTCCCGAGGCTACGATGGTTCCGATATAGCCGACCCCCTTGACATTAATGGGAAAGCCGCCGCCTACGAGACCCGCCGCCTCAAGCTTGGAGAGGTTCCAGAACTGAACGGGGTTGCCGTCGCCGTTGGGAAAGCTCTTGAGCCAGCCGGCGCCCATGTTCGCCTTGAACTCCAGCTTTTTGCGCTCGGTGCTTACGTGAAATCGCTCCATGTTGGCGATTTTTGCGTTCACCCAATGCTCGTTGTCCGGCGATGATCCAGCCAGCGATACGCGAAAGAGGATTTGCCCGTTTCGCCTTATGTCGAACACCGATTGAGGCGCTTTGGTCTCTTGGGCCTGTGCGACGAGCAACAGCCCCAGCTTGAACGCGGCGTCGTAGTCGAACCCGTCGAACACGAGCGTGTTTTCCTCCTCGATCGTGCGCGCGAGGCGGTCCTGATCGGAGAGCGTGTCGGCCATTGCAGATCCTGAAGCGGTAAAAAGTGCGAGGGCGCCCGCAAGCGCCAAAAATGTCAATCTCATGGTCGTCCTCCCTGTTTTTTTACGCAGCGACGGATTGAAGAACGGGCGGCTCGATTCCACTCGCCGCCCGCCTCGTCTTTGCCTGCGCGCGGGCGTTATTTGGCGTTGTCGATTGCCTTGATGAGTTCGGCGACCGCCGAATCCGAGGTCTTGATTTCGCCGTGGAAGAACTTCGTCACAACGTCATGATACGCTCCCGCCACCGCCGGCGGCTGTGCGTAGTTCTGCGCCATCGAACCCACGAACGTGCCGCCTGCGTTGGCCGCTTTCACGTCCGCGATGCCCTTCTTGCCGCACATGTCGAAGGCGGTGTCGGGCACGTCCATGCGGGCGGGGACGGAGCCCTTGACGACGTTGAACGCCGACTGGAAGCTGACGCTCATGGTCGCGGCGGCCAGCGCCGCCTGCGCCACCTTGCGGTCAGCGGAGACGTTGAACATCGCGAACATGTCGGTGTTGTAGATCACCGAACCGTCGGTCCCCGGAAAGCGATAGCAGAGAAAGTCCTTGCCGGCCTCCTTGTTGGCCGCCTTGAACTCGCCCTTGGCCCAATCACCCATCACCTGTACGAGTGCGTCGCCCTTGATGACCATGGCGGTGGCGAGGTTCCAGTCGCGGCCCGCGAAGTTGGGGTCGACGAAGTCGCGCAGCTTGGCGAGGTTGTCGAACGACTTCTTCATGGTGTCTGACTTCAGCGAGGCCGCGTCGAGATCGACGAAAGCCTTCTTGTAGAAAGCGACGCCGCCGGTCGAGGCGACGACGGAATCAAACATCGTGGCTTCCTGCCAGGGCTGGCCGCCGAGCGCGAGCGGGATTACGCCCGCCGCCTTGGCTTTGGCGAGCAAAGCGACAAAATCGTCGAACGTCTTGGGCTCGGCGCCGCCGATCTTGTCCATCACGCTTTTGTTGATCCAGACCCAGTTGACGGAGTGGATATTGACGGGAACCGCGCCCCACTTGCCTTCATGCGTGGTGAACTTTTGCAGCGCGGCGGGAACGACTTTCTCCCAGCCCTCCTTTTTTGCGGTCTCGGTGATGTCGCCGAGCTTGCCGGCCTCAGCGTAGTCGAGCGCGAAATAGCCGAGAATCTGCGAGGCGGTCGGCGGGTTGCCGGCGGCGACCATCGCCTTCAGCGTCGTCATGGCGGCTTCGCCGCCCCCGCCCGCGACCGGGACGTCCTTCCAGCTAAAGCCTTCCTTGGAGAGATCCTGCTTGAGGACGTTCAGCGCGGCGGCTTCGCCGCCCGACGTCCACCAGTGCAGCATCTGAATTTCCTTGTTGTCCGCGGCATGGGCGGATGCGGCGAAACCAAGCGCGCAGGCGCTCATTGCGGTGGCCGTCAGGACGTCACGAATTTTCATAAATTGTTTTCCCAAGCGTATTCTCCCACCGGATCCGGTCCGGCGCCGTTTGCAGAAGTCTTGAACGACCCCCGATTTTTTGTTGGTCGGCCTCGTAGCGTGCGAGCGCCGCTTCCCAGTGTAGTTAGCGACGGCGTTATGTCCAAACGCCGCCATCGCCCTTCAGCGATCTTGAAAAACCGGCGCGCGTTTCGCACGAAACGAAGCGACGCCTTCCGCCAGATCTTCGGTCGTCGCCGTCAGCCCACCGGCCAGTCCCTCGAGGGGCGCGTCCATCTCCTCGCCCTCGGCGACGTTGATCATCGCCTTGACGATCTGCACGGCCACGGGGCCGCGTCCTGCGATCTCGGCGGCCAGGGTTCGCGCGCGCGCAAGGCCCTGCCCGGCGTCGACCATCTCGTCAATCAGGCCCGCCGCCAGCGCCGCTTCGCCCTCGTACATGTGACCAGCAAGCGCCATCCGCCGCACGACGGCGGGGCCGAAGCGCCGAACCAGCCGCTGTGAGCCCGACCAGCCCGGGGACATCCCGAGTCCCGTCTCAGGCAGACCCAGTTTCACCCCGCGTTCGGCGATGCGAAAATCGCCGGTCGCCGCCAGTTCAAGCCCCCCGCCGAAGGCATGGCCCGTAAGCGCGACGATCAAGGGCGTGCGCAACCTCGCCAGCGCCTCGAACGCGCGATGGCCCGCGCGCGTCCAGCTTCGCCACATTTCCAGGGGCGGCAGGCCGCCCCAGGCGGCGATGTCGCCGCCCGCGCAAAATGCCTTGCCCTCTCCCGACAGGATCGCGACCCGGGCCCGAGGGTGCGCGTCGATGTCGAGCGCGGCGTGCGAGAGCGCTTTGATCATCGGCATGTCGAGCGCGTTGAGTTTTTCCGGGCGTTTCAGCGTCAGGCGTGCGATCTCGCCCTCAAAGGCGAGTTCGACGAAGGGGCTCATGTCTGGGCGTCCTTTAACGACAAACCAAACTTCTCCGGACGGAACAGCGCAGCGGCCGTCACCTTCAGCGTCGGGGAGACCCGCAGCGCGAACTCCGATTGGGCGAGCACGTCGCGTTCCAGATCTACCCCCGGCGCAATTTCGACGACGGTCAGACCCTCGCGCTCCAGGCGCAGCACACAGCGCTCGGTCACATAGAGAACGTCTTGACCCTGACGGATCGCGCGTGGACCCGAGAACGTGATCTGCTCGACGGAATCGACCACTTTTCTGACCTTGCCCTCCTTGGCGATTTTCAGCGCGCCGTCCACGATCTCAAGTCCCGCTCCGGCGGTGAAATAGCCGGCGAACACGATCTTTTTCGCCCGCGCCGTGATATCGACGAAACCGCCCGCGCCGGCGGTGACGTGGGGACGCAAGCCAAGCTTGGAGACGTTGACGTTGCCGTGGCGATCAATTTGCAGGAACGACAGCAACGACATGTCGAAGCCGCCGCCCTGGAAATAGGTGAACTGGGCCGGGGAGGGCACGATCGCCTCGGCGTTGGAGGCGCAGCCGAACTGAAAATCGAGCAACGGCACGCCGCCCACGGCGCCCTGCTCGATGACCCAGGTGACGTCGCCGTGCCGGCCTTCCTCGATCAGGATTCTCGGGACATGGGCGGAGATGCCGAAACCGATATTGACGGCGTCGCCGTTGCGAAGCTCCTGCGAGACGCGTCGCGCGATCGTCTTGCCGACGCCGAATGGGGTGGTCTCGAAAGACGAAAGGGGCCGGAAAATCTCGCCTGAAATGGCGGGGTCGTAGGGCGTGTGGGTGGTTTGCATCTGATCCGGCGCAACGACGATGACGTCGACGAGCACGCCCGGCACGACGACGTCGTGAGGGCGCAGCGAGCCCGTCGCCGCAAGGCGCTTGACCTGCGCGATGACGAGCCCGCCGTTGTTGCGCACGCTCAAAGCCTGATCGAGCGGCCCCAGAATGCCTCCCTCGTGTTCGAACGAAAGATTGCCGCGTTCATCCGCCGTGGTCGCGCGGATAATCGCGACATCGGGGACGATGGTGGGGAAGAACAACCAATCTTCGCCCGCGAAGTGGATGCGGCTGACGATGGGCGCGTCGCGCGCGCGCGCATTCATCGCGCAGCCTTCGTTGAGGGGATCGACGAACGTCTCCATGCCGACCTTGGTCAAAACGCCGGGCCGCTTGGCTGCGGCCTCGCGATGCATGTCGAACAGGATGCCCGAGGGCACGTTGTAACAGGGGATCGCATCGGCGCTGATCATCTTCCAGATGGCGGGCGGCTCGGCCGAGGAAGGCCCGGAGGGATAGGAGCCCCCCAGCACGCGCGCGAGGCAACCGGGCTTTGCCAGATGATCCACGCCCTTGACGCCCCACATGTCGCCGGCGGCGATGGGATGCAACGTCGTGAGATTGCGGGGATGCCCCTGCGCGTCGAAGCGCGCGCCGACGGCGGCGAGCACGGCGTCGGGACAGCCAAGCGCCGAGGACGACGAGACGGTGACGATGGCGTCGTCGGGGATCAAAGCTGCCGCCTGGCTGGCGGTGAGGATTTTGGGCCAGGCCATCAGGGCTGGCTCTCGATGCGGGTTTCATGGCCCGTCGTCGTCGCGTCTCGCGCGGCGAGGGCGACGGCGAGGGATCGCACGCCGTCCTCGCCGGAGGCCGAGGGCGATCCCTCGCCGGCGACCGCGTTCTGAAACAGGCGGAGCGACCGGACGTAGAGCCCTTCATGCGCGAGGCGCAGCTTCTCTTCGCCCTTCGCGTCGCGAAGCAGGACTTCGCCCTTGGGCTGCTGCGTCATGCAATGGGTCGCGATCAGCGAGCCCTCGGAGCCATGAACCTCGAAGCCCGTCGTTGCGTATCTGGTGGTGAAGGCGTCATGGAACTGCGCCAGCGCGCCGCCCGCGAAACGAATGACGCCCATCACGCCGTCTTCCAGTCCCGACGTCGCCATGCCGGCCCGAGAGGCCATCGCGCTGACGGCGACGGGTTCGTCGCCCAGAACGAAACGCAGCGTATCGGCGTCATGAACGGTGATGTCGAGAATGACCCCGCCGCCAGCGCCGGGCGTGGTGAGGCGCCAGCCTTGCAAGTGCGGCGGCAGATAGACGGCGTGGAAAACCCTCGCGAACAGCGGCGCGCCGATGCGGCCTTGCTGGATCGCGTCCCGCATGGCGCGATGCGTCGCCGCGTTGCGCAGGTGATGATTGGTGCCCATCGTCACGCCGTGCTTCTGACACTCCGCAACCATGGCGCGGGCGTCGGCGAGATTGAGCGCGAGCGGCTTCTCGCACAGCACGTGTTTGCCCGCCGCCGCCGCGGCGAAAAGCTGGCTGCGATGCCATTCGTTGGTGGTCGAGATATAGACGGCGTCGACGTCGGGACTTTCAACCAGCGCCGCCAGTTCGGTGGTCGAGCGCGCGATGGCGTGTTCTCGCGCGTAAGCCGCGCCGCGCTCGGCGCTGGTGCTCATCACCGAGACGACCTCGCCGCCATTGGCGCGCATCGCGCCGATCATGTGTTCTGCGGCGATCGTGCTCGCGCCGATCAAGCCCCAACGCAGCCCCTTGCTCATGCCGCCCTCCCGCCGCCAAACCTTGCGCCAGGGCGCGGCGAAGCCTGCGGCTCGCCATGTCGCCCCGGTGTTTCCGTCCCGTTGGATCGTTCCAACGCTCAAACGTATTTCCGCAGCGCTTTGTCTACGCCTGCTGGCGAGAACGCCGTGTTTCGTCTTGCATTTTGGAACGTGACAAATTACCGATAGCGCAAGCCCATGACGTCGTCAATCGCCGTCGAACCCGGGGAAACGCGCGTGCCGGTTTCGCTCCCGCAATCCATCCTTGACGCTCTCACGGACGTCGACATGCCCAAGCGCCATCCCGCGCGCCCGGCCAGCGCACAACTTGAAGTCTCGGGGCTGCGGTTGCCTGTCTATCCGTGTCAGGCTCTCGTGCTCGGCAGCGGTGCGGCGGGATGGCGCGCGGCGATCGAACTCAAGCGTCGCGGCGTGGACGTCGTCGTGGCGACGCAAAATCTCTATGGCGGAACGTCCGCCTGCTCCGGATCTGACAAACAAACGCTGCACACCGCTTCGGGGAGCGACCGCGGCGACAACTTCCAGAACCTCGCCGACGCACTGGCTGCGGGCGGCGCCATGGATGAGGACACCGCCTATGTCGAAGCGGTAGGCTCGCTGCGCGCGCTTTCATCGCTGCAATATCTGGGTCTGCCGATTCCGCTCGATCGATTTGGCGCGCCGTTGCGCTACCAGACCGATCACGACGAAGCAGGGCGGGCGACGAGCTGCGGTCCGCGCACCTCGCGACTGATGGTGAAAGCGCTCGCGGAAGAATCCGCACGGTTGGGCGTTCCCGTCCTCAATCGCTGCGTGGGCGCGAAAATTCTAACTTCCGAATCCGCCCCCCGTCGCGTCGTCGGGTTGATCGCCTTCCATCCCCCGGACCGTCGCCTTGATAATCCGATGGGCCTGGTGGTCCTCCCATGTGACACATTGGTCCTCGCCGCCGGCGGCCCCGGCGAGCTTTATCGCGACAGCGTCTATCCCGCGCATTGTTTTGGCGCCCTCGGGCTCGCGCTCGAAGCGGGCGTCGAAGCCGTCAATCTGACCGAAAGCCAGTTCGGGATCGGCACGCCGCGCCACGCCTTTCCCTGGAACCTGTCGGGCACCTACGCACAGGCCATGCCCTATATTTTTTCGCGCGACTCTGACGGCGTCGAGCGCAACTTCCTCGCCGATTATTATCGAACTACGCAGGAGCTGGCGTCGAACATATTTCGCAAGGGCTACCAATGGCCGTTCCACGCCACGCGCATGCTCGACTTCGGATCCAGTCTCGTCGATCTCGCGATTTTTTGCGAGACCCGGGCCGGCCGAAAGACGTTCATGGATTTCAACCGCAACCCCGAGGCCGTTCCAGGCGACGCGCCGTTCTCGCTCGACAGGCTTGACGCGGACGTGCGCGCCTATCTGGAAAGCAACGACGCCCTGCTGGCGCTCCCCATCGGGCGTCTCGCCCGCATGAACCCTTTGTCGATCGAACTCTATCGCCGTTACAAGAAGGACATTGCGCGCGAGCCCCTCGAATTCGCAGTCAACAATCAGCACATGAACGGCGGCGTTGCGGTCGATGTCTGGGGGCGATCAAATCTGGAAGGCTGCTATGCGATCGGCGAGGCGGCGGGCACGCATGGCGTCACCCGGCCCGGCGGCGCGGCGCTCAATGCGGGTCAGGTCATGGGCCAGCGCTGTGCGGAGCATATTGGTGCGCGCAGGACAGACTCATGCGCCGACGCGTTTTCCCCGCGCAAGCTTGGAGACGCCGTCGCAGCGATCACCCAAGGCCTGCGCGACGACGGCCTCGACGCGCGCGAAGTCGCATCGCAGGTGCAGGCGCGTATGAGCGACTACGCCGGCTTTTTCTGCTCGCAGGAAGGCGTGCGCAAGGCGTTGGAGATGGCGCGTCGCCTGAACGCCGAGATACGAGCGCGCGGGCTTCGCGCGGACCGGGCCTCCCGTTGCGTCCAGTGGAGACACATGGCTTTGGCTTCCGAGGCGGTGCTGGCGTCGCTGGACGCCTATCTCAGCCAGGGCGGGGGCAGCCGCGGCGCCCGCGCTGTCCTCGATCCCGGGGGGTCGCAGACGCCCTCGACCCAAGCCGGGCGTCTTGAGGCCTTTCGCTTTCGTGCGGAGAGGAATGAGGACCGCGCGCGCAAGGTCGTGGTTCACCTCGAAGGCGAGCGCTTCGTTACGCAGATGCGGGAGGTGCGAACGCGCGACCGGACCCGACAAGGCTATTTCGAGCGCGATTGGGGAAAGTTCCTTTCCGGCGCCATCTATGCGGATACGCCTTCGGAGCGAACATCATGAGCGCCCGTGTCTGGCGGCGGGGCGATCTCGTGGGCGTCGGCGAGGCGATGCTGGAACTGGCGCCCGTCAAGGACGGGCTCTACGCGCCGGGCTTTGCGGGGGACACCCTGAACACGATGTGGTATCTCA
>JAYVYJ010000223.1:0-44984 GCA_043784465.1 Hyphomicrobiales bacterium | reverse complement strand
CGGCTTAGGGGCGACGCGGCTGGCCAGTGGTGTGGGAGGCTTTAAGTCTGCGGATTGGCAAGTGCGCAATGCGCACGGCGTGGCGGTTTACAATCCGCGCCTTGTCAACGGGCGGGACAAACGGGACAGCGGACTCGCTGACAGTACTCAAGGAGTCCGGTTGTCTGGCCCCCGTCCCCGCTTGTTGATCGAGGTAAGTTAGGCAGGACTCGGGACGGCGACGGCGCGCATGGAGACTGTCGTGGCGCTCCCCCCACACCACTGGCACGCCCCACGTTGCCCGATCCGTTCGCGCCGTGCCGCGCCTGTACGCCCTCGTCGGGTGATCGACGCCCGCGCCGACTTCGATCAGCCGACGACGGATTGCGTTTGGCCTGGACGGGACTGCCCGCCCACGGTTGAAAAGAGTGCCCATTTTTCGTTGAATGGGGGCGAATCTAAGGGGCGGCGCTGCCCCCGCCCGACCCCCTACCCCCCTAGAAGGGACCCGCTGTTTTTCTGAGCGGCGCCCCGCCTGATCGACGCTCCGGCTGATCGACCGTCCGGGTAGCAACTGCCCGCCGCTACGCCCTTCCGTCTTACCGCCCTTCCGTCTTACCGCCTGCCCGTGCGCCACGACCTGGTAGACCTGCCCGCCTGCCAGTGTGGTGGATTGACGCCACGACGTTGCGCCTTAATGTCCGCCCCGCCGCCACGACGCAGACCTGGCCCTGCTGATCGAGGTTAGACTGGATTTATTGCTGAGGGATCGACATGCGCCGCGACTACAATCTGCTGATAACGACAAACGCTCACGACGACGAGATTGACGACTACGTGGACTCTGAACTTAGGCGCCGCCCTTTTGGTGTGTTGGCCCTAGTGACGAGGTTAAATTGGTTGCGGCGGGAAGAGTTGTTCCCCGACGATATAGAGGAGGAGATCGCGAGGCGCGAAGAGTTCTTTAAGGGCGATTTGGACGAGGAAACCAGACTGTCGCCCTCGGAGGAGATATTGGCCTCGATCCGCGATACGATCCTTCTCCTACGCCAGGGCGCGCCGGACGCGGCGGCAAAGCTGAGGGCGCTGGCGGCGCTGCGTTGCCGCGGCAATCTGGCGCTTGGCCTGAGCGTGGTGGCGAACGTAGGACCGTCGATGGTTCACTGATCAAGGTCGGCGCGCCGGTGGTGGCGGACATGGGGCCTGATCGAGACCGCCGCCCGTGCGCTCCCCAACCCACTGGCACGCCCCCTATTGGTCGATTCTCTGGCGCGTCGGACTATCGAAAAGTCAGCACGTCAAATCGAAAAGCGCGCTGTGGCATGACCGCCTTTCGCTGGCGGAAGAATCGGGGCGGGACCCGTCGATCAGTGCGGCCCCCCAACGCATCGGCGCGCAGCGTTTCGACGGAACCGAGAACACTGACGACGCAGGGGCGGGCCGGTGTGGTGGGGCGCCGATCGGTTGACGACGATCAAGCACTCCACTACCTCCCCGGTATAAGTCTGGGGGCGAAATGAGCGAGACCAAGCTGCGCTTGTATCGCGGAAAGTATGCGATTTATGAGCGCGTGGGCGGCGTATCCGTCCGGCGAAGCCTTGGCACAGCGGACAAGGCCGAAGCCATCGCAATGGCCGCTGAGGCGCGGCAACTGCTGAAATCCCGTGACAAGGATACCCTGCCATTCCGAGACCTATGGAGCCGCTACAGGGAAAGCCTTGGATCGAGGCCCGCCGCCACGACGATGAAATACGAGGCAGTGGCGATTCTCCCCGTGTTCGGCGACCTACGCGCCGTGGCGATTACAGCTGAACTGTGCCGCGCCTACGTCAAAGCCCGCCGTGATTTAGGCCGCAAGGACGGCGCCATCCGCACGGAATTGAACCGGGTGCGCGCTTGCCTGAACTGGTCAGTGAAGGAGGGCCTGCTAGGGCGCGCGCCTGAGATCGTCAGGCCACCAAGCCCGCCGCCTAGAGATCGTCACCTGACGCGCGAGGAGGCCGCCAAGCTGGTGGAGGCGTGCGCCGCGCCGCACATGCGCACGTTCGTCGTACTGGCGTTGACGACGGGCGCGCGAATGAGCGCGATTCTTGAACTGGAATGGCCGCAAGTCGATTTCGTGGCGAGGCGCATCAACTTGGTGAAGCCGGGCGCATCGCAGACAGCAAAGCGTCGCGCCATCGTGCCAATGAATCCGCGTTGTCTGGACGAACTACAGGCGGCGAAAGCGCGCGCCACTGGCACGCATGTAATCGAGTTCAGGGGCGCGCCAGTGGTGGGGATTAAGACGGCGTTTAACGCCACCTGCCGAAGGGCGGGCCTGTCTGACGTGTCGCCCCATATCCTGAGGCATACCGCCGCCGTTCGCATGGCTGAGGCTGGGCGGCCTATGTCCGAGATTTCGCAGTTCCTTGGCCACGCCTCCACAGCCACGACTGAGAAAATCTATGCGCGCTATTCGCCCGAATACCTGCGGGAATCCGCGTCGGCGCTGGATTTCTAGAGGAGTGGTCTAGGGTTCAAACGAACCTTTCTAGGGTCATCTCGGGGGATATTGGGGGCTATTCGGGGCGATGGAACGCCTATCTGATTCAATGATTTCAGAGTCTTAAATCCGTTTTACGCCTAGACCCGCATCCTTGGTAAGGGAGAGGTCGAGAGTTCAATCCTCTCTGGCAGCACCATTAAACCGGTTGCACTCTCCTTGAAGAGAGAAATGGCTGCGCATTCGCAAACTTATGCGGAATGTCGCTACGACCGTACCGCCAATAATGCGGGGTGGACTGCACCCATCGGGGCATGAGTTGCGGACTCTGGGGTCGAGCGATTGATTGAATTGGTACGCCCAACGGGAATCGAACCCGTGTCTCCGCCGTGAAAGGGCGACGTCCTGGACCGCTAGACGATGGGCGCGCGGGTGTCGCTTTGGCGACGGGCGACCCTATACGTTCGAGGGCGCAAAAGGGCAAGCGGCGATTGCGCGGCCGACACCGAGGAAGCAAGGGCGCGGGTGAATCTTTCAACGGGCTGTTAAGTCACACGATTTATTGTGCGCTGAACTCACGGGCGCGGGACTTCCCTTATGGCGGGCGAAACTTTGGCGAGCGCGCCGGCGCGTCTGCCCGCGCTGGACGGCTTGCGCGGCCTGCTCGCGCTTGTCGTCGTGCTGTGGCACGCGACTGAGCCGCTGAATTGCAACGTTCTGCTGATCCCTGCCAATCTGGCGGTCTGCGGCTTCTTCGTGCTTTCCGGCTATGTGCTGACGAGGGCGTGGGACGCGACGTTGCCGGAGTTTCTGGTGCGCCGATTCGTGCGGCTCTGGCCCGCCTACGCCGTGTGCCTCACGTTGGCCTTCGCGGTGGCGGGCGTCTGGCCGCAATGGTCGCTTTACGCCTGGTGGCCGGTCGTCAGCCCCGCCGTGGACCCGCCCATCTGGTCGTTGTGCGTGGAAGCCCTCGCCATGCCGTTCATGCCGCTGTTCATCGCGGCCGGGCGAGGACGCCCGATAGTCGCCGCCGCCGCCATCGCGCTGGGCGCGATGGCGCTAAGCGCGCATTGGCGCGTAGGCTATGCGACGTTCTTTGTGCTCGGCGCCTTCCTGTCGCAATGGAATTTCAGAAACCGCTGGCTGGAATCGCCGGCGCCGCAGGCGCTCGGCCAGATCTCCTACAGCCTCTATCTCAGCCACTGGATACTCATGGCGGCGGCGCGGTCGGCCTGGGGACCGTGGGGGGCGCTGCTTTCGGTTCCCCTTGCCTTCCCGCTCGCCTGGGCGTTGTGGCGGCTGGTCGAAGCGCCCAGCATCGAGGCCTCGCGAGCGATCCGGAGGCGCCTGCGCGCTGTCCCCGCCGCCCTGCCCGCGCGCGCCTGACGCCCGGCGGAGGGTTCCGCTCGGAGTTCGCACGCTCTATAGATGCGCTGCTCCATCCTTGGAAAAACAGGCGAGGAAACCCGATGCGCGCCATTCGTATTCATCAGACCGGCGGACCCGAGGTGATGAAACTTGAAGACATCGAGTTGGCCGCCCCCGGCGAAGGTCAGGCGCAGGTGCGAAACCACGCCGTCGGCGTCAATTATCTCGACATTTATTTTCGCTCCGGCCTGTATCCTTCGCAGCTGCCCTTCACCCCCGGCAGCGAAGGCGCGGGCGAGGTCGTCAGTATCGGCTCCGGCGTAACAGGCTTCAAGGTCGGCGACCGCGTCGCCTACGTGACCACGCCCGGCTCCTATGCCCAAGCGCGCAACGTCGAGGTCAAGCACCTCGTGGCCCTGCCTGCGTCGATCTCTTACGAACAGGCCGCCGGCATGATGCTGAAGGGGCTGACCGCGCAATATCTGTTGCGCCAGACTTACCGCGTGCAGCCGGGCGATACGATTCTGGTCCATGCGGCGGCGGGCGGCGTCGGGCAGATCCTGTGCCAGTGGGGCAAACATCTGGGCGCGACAGTCGTCGCCACGGTCGGATCGGACGCCAAGGTGGAGGTCGCGAAAAGCTGCGGCGCCGATCACGTCGTCAATTATTCCAGTGAAGATTTCGCCGCGCGCGTCGGCGAAATCACAAGAGGCGCGAAATGCGCGGTCGTTTACGACGGCGTCGGCAAGGCGACGTTCCCCGCCTCGCTCGACTGTCTGCGCCCTTTTGGCGTTTTCGCGAGCTACGGCTCGGCCTCCGGCCAAGTCGAAGCGTTCAACCTTGGCTTGCTAGGCGCCAAAGGCTCGCTGTTCGCCACCCGCCCGACGCTGTTCACCTTCCTCGCCGATCGAGCGCGGCTGGAGACGATGGCGCAGGAATTGTTCGACGTCGTGGGATCGGGCGCGGTGAAGATAGCGATCTCCGAAAGCGCGCCGCTGGCGGACGTGGCGCGGGTGCATCGCGAACTGGAAGGACGCAAGACGACCGCCTCCATCGTCCTTATTCCCTGAAAGCTCGCGTCCTTATTCCGTGATAGCTTGGCGCGGCGGAGACGGGGCTGTATAGGGCGCCGACGCGCACGTCCCGCGCGCGGAACGTGCGCGATCATTAGTGAGCCCAGACCGATGAAACCCGCCGCCGAATCCGTTCCCGCCGCCAAGGAAGAAGGCTTGTGGGACACCGTCAAGGTCATCGTCCAGGCGCTGCTGATCGCGTTGGTGGTGCGCACGGTGCTGTTCCAGCCGTTCAACATTCCCTCGGGGTCGCTGATCCCGACGCTGCTGATCGGCGATTATCTGTTCGTCAGCAAATATTCCTACGGCTATTCGCATTATTCGCTGCCTAGCTTCCTCGATCTGGCGCCGGGCGCGATGCCGGGCCGGTTGCTTTATGCGCCCCCCAAGCGCGGCGACATCGCGGTGTTCCGCCCTCCGGGCCAGCCCGATCAGGATTTCATCAAGCGCGTGATCGGGCTGCCGGGCGACAAAGTGCAGATGATCAAGGGGCGCCTGTACATCAACGGGGTGGTCGCACCGCGAGAGGAGGCGCCGCCCTACAAGATGGAGGACGGCTTCTCCCGCAAGGCCGACGTCGCGGAATACTTTGAGACCCTGCCCGACGGCCAGGGCAAGCCCGGAGGGGTGCGCCATCCGATCATCCAGCTTGCTGGCGACGACGGCCCGGCGTCCAACACCGACGTGTTCACCGTGCCGGCTGACCATTTTTTCATGATGGGCGACAATCGCGACAATTCGGAAGATTCGCGCTTTCCCTCGGGGCCTGTCGGCTATGTGCCGGCGGAGAACTTCGTCGGCCGCGCCGAGATCATATTCTTTTCGGTTTCGGATGGCGCGGCGGCGTGGGAGTTCTGGCGGTGGCCGTGGACGATCCGCTGGTCGCGGCTGTTGATGCGGGTGCGCTGACCGCGCGATGAAGGCTGCGAAACCGGATTTTGCCGAACTCGAAACCCGTCTCGGCCACAGCTTCGCCGACGTCAGCCTGCCAGAGCGGGCGCTGACACACCTTTCCGCGCCCGAATCGGCAGGCCCTCATTCCTATCAGCGGCTGGAGTTTCTGGGCGACCGTGTGCTGGGGCTCGCGGTCTCGGAAATGCTCTACGAGTCCTATCCCCAGGCGCCGGAGGGCGATCTCTCGGTGCGGCTGGCGCGGCTGGTGCGGCGTGAGACCTGCGCGGAAGTCGCGCGGGAATGGGAAGTGGGCGCGCATGTTCGGCTGGGCGCTGGGGAAAAGCGCGCGGGCGGGGCCAAAAAGGCCGCTATTCTTGGCGATGTGTGCGAAGCTTTGATCGGCGCGGTGTTTGTGGACGCCGGGTTCGCCGCCGCGCGCGCGCTGGTGCGCCGCTCATGGGAGACGCGCATGCGCGCCGACGCGGCGCCGGTGCAGGACGCCAAGACCGCCGTGCAGGAATGGGCGCAGGCGCGCGGGTTGCCGACGCCGCAATATATCGAAATCGAGCGTTCGGGGCCTGCCCATTTGCCGCGCTTCGTCATGCAGGTTGCGCTGCACGGCTATGAGCCCGAGCGCGGCGAGGCGACCTCCAAGCGCGCGGGCGAACAGGCGGCGGCACGCGCTTTTCTCGATCGATGGGCGACTTCATGACGGCGTGCGGTTTCGTGGCGCTGATCGGCGCCCCCAATGCGGGCAAGTCCACCCTCATTAACCAACTGGTGGGAGCGAAGGTCTCCATCGTCTCGCGCAAGGCGCAGACGACGCGCGGTCCCGTGCGCGGGGTGGCGATGGAGGGCGAGGCGCAGATCGTGTTCGTCGATACGCCGGGGCTGTTCGCCCCCAAGCGACGGCTCGACCGGGCGATGCGGGAAGCGGCCTGGGCGGCGGCGTCGGACGCGGACGTGGCGGCGTTGCTGGTCGACGTCCATGGCGAGGGGCAGGAGGCGACTTCAGATCATGTCGCGACGATCCAGGCCGCGCTAGCGGAGCGCAAGGGGCGCAAGGTTCTCATTCTCAACAAGATCGATCTGATCGAGGCGCCCAAGCTGCTGGGGCTGTCGGCGCGGCTCAACGAAGGCGGGCTGTTCGAAGAGACGTTCATGATTTCGGCGTCGTCGGGCGCGGGGGTCGCGCGGCTGAGGCGCGATCTTGCGCGCATGATGCCGCCGGGGCCGTGGCTCTACCCGGAAGACCAGATCGCCGACGCGCCGATGCGGTCGCTTGCCGCCGAAATCACCCGCGAGAAGATCTTCGAGCGGCTGCACGACGAATTGCCCTACCAGATTACGGTTGAGACGGAATCCTGGAAGGACCAGAAAGACGGGTCGGCGCGCATCGAGCAGACAATCTATGTGACGCGCGACAGCCACAAGATGATCGTAATCGGCGAGGGCGGGCGCACGCTCAAAGCCATAGGCATGGCGGCGCGCAAGGAGATCGCCGAGGCCAACGACACGAAGGTGCACCTGTTCCTGTTCGTGAAGGTGCGCGAGGATTGGCTGGACGATCCCGAACGCTATCGCGCGATGGGGCTGGAATTTCCCAAAGAGCCGAAGAAGCGGTGAGCGCGTTCGCCGGAGCGAACGCGCCGTAGGTCAGTGGCCGTAGACCGCGACGAGTTCGGCTTTCGCCAGCGTGTGCGAATGAAGATAGAAGCCGACTACGGCGGCGGTGGTGTCGGCGTCCGTGCCCAGCTTGGGCGTGTCCACGGCGAACAGCATGAAATGGTAATGATGGGGCGTGTCGCCCTTCGACGGACAAGGGCCGCCGTAGCCCTTCGAGCCGAAATCGGTGCCGCTCTGGATGACCCCCGCAGGCGCCTTGCCCGCCTTCGGGTCGCCCGCGTTCTTGGATAATTCCGTAACGTCGGCGGGTATGTCGACCATTACCCAATGCCAGAAACCGCTGCCCGTCGGGGCGTCGGGATCGTAGATCGACAATGCGAAGCTTTTCGTGCCCGCCGGGGCGCCGGACCATTTAAGCGTAGGCGAGATGTTGCCGCCGGTGCAGCCGAACCCTGAAAAAACCTGCTCGTCGGGGATATTGCCCCCCGCCGTGATGTCGGGACTGGTCAATTCCAGCGCAGATGCGGCGAATGGCGAGAGCGCGGAGCCAAGTACGGCGGCGAACAGGGCGTGTCTCACATGACCTCCCGAGGCGGCGCCTTCGAGCGCCTGCGTTCGACAATAGACAATAGCGACGACGCCCACAACCTTTGCCTTCCTGGCGCTGGCGCGCGAAACGAAGCGCGCCTAAAAGGCGCGCCGGGCCGAGGGAGACACGCCACATGGCGATCGAGGGACGCAGGGACGCCAGGATCAAGCTCGGCATGGTTGGCGGCGGCGAAGGCGCGTTCATCGGCGCCGTGCATCGCATCGCCGCGCGGCTTGACGATCACTACGAACTGGTCGCGGGCGCGCTGTCGGCGAGCACCGAAAAATCCCGCCGCTCCGGCGCCGCGCTGGGCCTCGCGCCCGAACGAATCTACGACGACTGGAAGACGATGGCGCGCGCCGAAGCTGAGCGGCCCGACGGGATCGAGGCCGTCGCCATCGTCGCGCCCAACCATGTGCACGCGGGGCCGACCTCTGCGTTTCTCGACGCGGGGGTTCATGTGATTTGCGACAAGCCGCTGACGCTCGATCTGGCGCAGGCCAGGGCGATGCGCGAGGCGGTGCGCAAATCGGGCCGCATCTTCGCGCTGACGCATAATTACACCGGCTACCCGCTGGTGCGGCGGATGCGCGAGATGGCGCGCGGCGGCGAGTTGGGCGAGTTGCGGCTCGTGCAGGTCGAATATCCGCAGGAATGGCTGAGCGGCCCCGCCGAAACCATGGGCAGCAAACAGGCGGAATGGCGCGTGGACCCCGCGCGCTCGGGCGCGGGCGGCGCGCTCGGCGACATAGGAACGCACGCCTACAATCTCGCCGACTACGTAACGGGCCTCGACATCGCCGAGATCAGCGCCGAACTCACCTCGTTCGGCGCGGGTCGCCGCCTCGACGACAACGTGCAGATGATGCTGCGTTACACATCCGGCGCGCGCGGCGCCTTATGGGCGAGCCAGGTCGCGCCGGGGCATGAGAACGGGCTGCGGCTTCGGGTTTACGGGACGAAGGGCGGCTTTCACTGGGTGCAGGCGAACCCCAATTATCTGGAACACACGCCGCTGGGCGAACCCATGCGCACGATCACGCGCGGCGGGCCCGGCTCGGGCGCGGCGGCGGCGCGGGTGACGCGCGTGCCCTCGGGCCACCCGGAAGGCTATCTGGAAGGCTTCGCCAATATCTATCACGACGTGGCGCTGGCCATCAAAGCCGCGCGCGCGGGCGAGAAGCCCCCGGGTGACAGCCATTTTCCCGATATCGAAGACGGCGTGAAGGGGCTCGCGTTCGTCGAGGCGGCGGTGGCCTCCTCGCGGGCCAACGCGGCCTGGACGCGGCTCGACCTTTAGCCGCCGCACGCGTCTTGCAGGCGACGGTCAGTCACATGGAGGCCATATGTGCGCGTTGTGCGGAACGCTGGGCGGCAAGGATCACTGGACTGAGCCGCTGGCGCGCGAGGGCGTCTACGTTCGCGCCCATGATCCCGCGACGCGTCGGCGCGAGCGCACGCGCCGGATCGCGGAGGCCAACGCCATCCTGCGCCTGTTCGGCCTGACGATGGAGGACTGGCAGTCGGATTCCTATGTGCTGCGCACGATGACGGGCCGAAGCGAGATCGTCGCCGACATCGCCGCGCTCTGGCCCGCCGCCGAGAAACTGCTGGGACGCCCGCTCGATCCGCTGGACGCCGAGGTGGTTTCACGTCGTGAGCGCGCGCGTGGTTGAAGCGCCGCAGTTCACGCCGGTCCATCTCATCACCGGGTTTCTGGGCTCGGGCAAGACGACGCTGCTGCGGCGCTGGCTGGCCTCGCCCGATCTCGCCGATACGGCGGTGCTGATTAACGAATTCGGCGAAGTCGGCCTGGACCACGAATTGCTGGAGCGGGTGGACGCAGACACGGTGCTGCTGTCCTCGGGGTGCGTGTGCTGCACCGTGCGCGGCGAACTCGCCGACGCCATCAAGTCGCTGCATGGGCGGCGCGAGCGCGGCGTGATCCCTTCCTATCGAAGGCTCGTCATCGAGAGCAGCGGCCTCGCCGACCCGCTGCCGATCCTCACCACGATCTCCGCCGAGCCGCAGCTTCGCCATCACTACCGCGTCGGACAGATCGTGACGACGGTGGACGCCGTCAACGGCGGGGGGCAACTCGACCGTCAGCCGGAATCGCGCAAGCAGGCGGCCGTCGCAGACCGGCTGGTCGTCACCAAGACCGACATCGCCGCGCCTGAACTCACGCAAGGACTGATCGAAAGGCTGGCTGCGCTCAACCCTTCGGCGCCGATCCGCTTCGCCGCCGACGCTTCGCTGACGCCCGACGACCTGATCGGCGCGGACTGGCAAGACCCGACGCGGGCGCGCCGGGAGTTTGGACACTGGTTCCGGGCCGAAGCGGCGGAGCCGGGGACGTCCCACGGCGACGACATTTCGGCGATTTCTCTTGTTCTCGACCGGCCGGTGGACTGGACGGCGTTCGGCCTTTGGTTGTCGATGATCCTGCATCGCCACGGCGAGGCGGTGCTGCGCGTCAAAGGCATCCTCGCGGTGACGGGGGAGGACGCGCCCGTCGTCGTGCAGGCGGTAAGCCAACTCGTTCACGCGCCCCAACACCTGACGCGCTGGCCCTCCGCCGACCGGCGCTCGCGGCTGGTGTTCATCGTCAAGGGAATCGACGGCGCCGCGCTGCGACGCTCGTTCGACGCTTTCGTGGGAGGATCCAATGCCTGACATCGACGCCGCCGCTTTCCTCGCCGATCTCCACGAACTGAGAAAGATCGGCGCCTTCAAGACCGGCGTGCATCGCCCGACCTATTCAGCCGCCGATATGGAGGCGCGGCACTGGCTGGCCGCCAAGCTGGCCGCCTGCGGGATGGAGACGACGGTGGACGGAATCGGCAACGTGCTGGGTCGCCATCGCGGTGCGGGGCCGCATCTGCTGGTGGGCAGCCATATCGAGAGCCAGAACGAGGCGGGCTGGCTCGACGGGGCGTTGGGGGTCGTGGCGGGCCTCGCGCTGGCGCGGGCGGGACTGGCGGTGGACGCCGTCGCTTTCGCGGACGAGGAGGGACATTTCGACGTCGGCTTTGCGGGCAGCCGCTCGTTTGCAGGCGATCTCTCCGAGGCCGACATCGACGGCGCGCGCAGCCGCAACGATGGGGCGCCGATGCGCGACGCTTTGCGCGCGGCGGGGCTGGAGGGGCGACCCCGTCTCGCGCTGGAGGCTGGGCGCTACAAGGGCTTTTATGAAATGCACATCGAGCAGGGCACGCAGTTGGAGGGCGCCGGCCTGCGGCTGGGCGTAGTCACCGGCATCGTCGCGATCTGGCAATGGCGCATCACGGTCGTTGGCGGCCAGGACCACGCGGGCGGGACGACGATGGCGGAGCGGCGCGACGCGGGGCTGGCCGCCGTGCGCCTGCTGGCCGCCGTGGACGCCGAGTTTCCGCGCCTGTGCGGCGAGCGCACGACCTGGACGACGGGAAGCTTCACGCTCGATCCGGGCGCGCCGAGCATCATTCCCGGCCGCGCGGAAATCCAGTTTCAGTTCCGCGATCTGTCGATGGATGTTCTGACTCGGCTGGAGGCGGGCTTGCGCGCGCTGATACGGGAGGCCGGGCGGCGCGAGCGCTGCGTGTTCACGTTGGAGAAGGTTTTCCAGACCCTGCCCGCGCCCTGCGACCCCGCGATGAGGGAGGCGCTGCGCGAGGCGGCGCAAGCGCTGGCGCCGGGTGGGTGGCGGGAGATGCCGTCGGGGGCGGGCCACGACGCGCAGATCGTGGCCGGCAAAATCCCGGCCGCGATGCTGTTCGTGCCCTCCATTGGCGGCGTGTCGCACCATTGGTCGGAGAACACGCGGGACGAAGATCTGGCGCTCGGCGTCGCGACGCTGCATGAGGCGGCGCGGCGCTTTTTGGCCGCATAGGCCTCAGGGCGGCGGCACGGCGCCCTTGCGCTCAACGATGAGACCATAGTGCCGGGGCTCCCGGTGTTTGGCGAGGTTGAAGATCGTCTCTTTGTAACGCTTGCCAAAATCCAGGTCGCACGTTGCGGCGATCACCTCGTCGTCAAGCGTGAGGGCGCAGGCGACGATCTCGCCGGAGGGCGCGACGATGGCGCTCTGGCCGATCATCAGCGAGCCTTCCTCCACGCCGCATTTGGCGGTGCCTATCACCCAGGTCGAGTTCTGATAGGCGCCGGCCTGCATCGACAGATGGTTGTGGAAGTTGGAGAGGCCGTCGACGTCCGCGAATCCGGTGTGGCCGACCGGCGTGTTGTAGCCAAGCAGCACGACTTCAACGCCTTGCAGGCCCATGACGCGATAGGTCTCGGGCCAACGGCGGTCGTTGCAGATGCACATGCCAAACACGCCCCCGTAGGCGCGAAACACCGGGAAACCGAGGTCGCCGGGCTCGAAATAGCGCTTCTCCAGATGCTGGAACGCACGGGCGGGCTCATGCTCCGCGTGGCCGGGCAGATGGACTTTGCGATATTTGCCGACGATCTTTCCTTGGCTGTCGACCAGGATCGACGTGTTGAAACGATGCGCGCCGTCGATCTCGGCATAGCCGAGATAAAACCCTATTTCGAGTCGGGCGGCGGTCTCGAACAGAAGCGCCGTTTGCGGGCCAGGCATCTCGGCTTCAAAGAAACTGTCGATCTCGGCCTGATCGGTCATGAACCAGCGTGGGAAGAACGTCGTCAGCGCCAGTTCGGGAAACACGACGAGATCCGCGCCGCGCGATTTGGCGCGCTTCATCAGGTCGAGCAGGCGTTGGAGCGTCTGTTTGCGCGTGTCGGCGCGCTGGATAGGGCCCATCTGAGCAGAAGCAATCACGAGTTCACGCGGCATTACAGACCTCCCGGCGATTGTCGTTATCCATCGGACAGCACGTCAGCGAAGGCGCCCCCACCCCGATCCTCCCCTGTAAAGAGGAAGAGGACGGCCAGCCGCCGTGGCTTTCAAGCCGCGCCTCGCGCTTCAAACAACGGGCCGACGACCTGCGCAACCCCAATCAGGCGGCGGTCGGTGTAACGGGGGCTGGTCAACGACAGGCCGACGGGCAGGCCGTTGGGTCCCTTGAACCCGGGAACCTGCACGACCGGCACGTGGAGCAGCGTCCACATGGCGTTTAGCGCCGCGTCGCCGGTCGTAGCGCCCCGCGGGGCTTCCCCGCGTGCGCTGGGCGTCAGAACGGCGTCGAAGCGCGAGGCGATGGCGTCGAACTCGACCCGTCCTACCGCCGCAGCGTCGAGCGAAGCGAGGAGGCCCGCCCGCGTGACGCCGCGCGCGTTGGCGGCGAGCGCCTTGAGGTCGTCGTTCATCAAGTGTCCTTGCGCCCGCCATTCGCTCAGGAACGTCGCTTCCGCCTCTCCCGCCATCACGATCGCCTGATGTTCGGGCATATCGTCGAACGAACGCGGCAGATCGAGCGGCTCGACCTCGGCGCCGGCCTCGCGCAAGAGCCGTAAGGCGCGCGCGAAGGCGTCATGGGTCGCAGGCTCCGTCTTGTCCCACGCCGGCGAGCGGCAGGCCGCGATGTGGGCGCCTTTCAGCGAGAAGGCAGGCGCGGGCGCCCGGTCTTCAAGCGCGAACACGTCGGCGAGTAGACGGAAATCGTCAGCCGAGCGTGCGTAAAGGCCCAGCGTGTCGAGGCTCAGGGCCAGCATTTTGAGGCCCTCACGGTTGATCGCGCCCCAGGTCGGCTTCATCGCATAGATGCCGCAGAACGAACCGGGACGGATGGTCGAGCCGGCCGTCTGCGTGCCCAGACCCAGCGTCGCCTGAAAATCGGCGACCACCGCCGCCGACCCGCTGGACGAGCCGCCCGGCGTGCGGGTGGGGTCAAGCGGGTGGCGCGCGGTTCCGCGACGGGTGACGGCGGCGAATTCGGTCGTGTCGGTCTTGCCGAAGATCAGCGCGCCGGCCGCGCGCAATGTCTTGACGCAGCCCGCGTCGAGGCGAGGGAAACTGTCCTTGAAGAGCGGGGAATTGTGCCGGGTCGGCATCTCTTGGGTGAGGATCACGTCCTTCACGGCGATGGGTATTCCGTGCAGCGGCCCCTTGACGGGCGCGGCGTCGAGCGCGCGAGCATTTTCCAGCACGGCGTCGGGATCGAGGTATGCCCATCCGCGCACCGCGCCGTCGCGCTCGGCGACCCGCGACAGACAGGACTTCGCCAGCGCCTCGACGCTCAATTCGCCCGTGCGCAGACGCGCAAGCGCCTGCGTCGCCGTCAGTTCATTTGGATGCAAAACCCACTCCTGAAACCGTCAATAGGTGGCGAACATGCGGCGCACGTCGTCCGGATTGTCGCTGACGGAAAGCGCCAGCGCGAGCAGGATACGCGCCTTTTGCGGGGTGAGGTTGTCGGCGCTCATCGCGCCGAGCGTCCGCAGACGCAGGGGGTCGAGCGCGACGCCGCTGCCCCCGCGCGTCGAAATCATGATAGCGACGCCCCGCCCCCGCGCGTCCTCGATCGCCGCGTGCTCGCTCGGCGTCGTCATGCCCGGAGGAAAAGCGGCGAGCACGATTCCCTTCGCCCCCTCCGCGACGAACGCGCGGATCGCCGCGCCGTCCGACCCTGCGTAGGAATAGGAGATGTCGACGCGCGGCAGGACGTCGAGCGCGCCGATCTCGAACTCCGTTTCGGGCGCCGAGCGCCGTTCCGCGCGACGGTAGTAGCGCACATGCTCGCCGTCGACGCTGCCGAGCGCGCCAAAGTCGGGGGTGCGGAAGGTTTGGAGGCGGAAGGTGGAGGTTTTGGTGACGTCGCGCGCGGCCTGAATCTCGTCGTTGAGTACGACCAGCACGCCGCGACCGCGCGAGGCTGGGCTCGCCGCCGTGCGCACCGCCGCGACAAGATTGGTCGCCGCGTCGCTGGCGAGGCCGCTCAGCGGACGCTGCGAGCCGACCACGACCACCGGGATCGACGACTTCAGCGTCAAGTTGAGGAAATAGGCCGTCTCCTCCAGGGTGGCCGTGCCGTGGCCGATGACGATGCCTGAAAGATCGGGCGTCTCGCGCTCCAGACGGGCGCAGAGTTGAACAAGCTCCTTCCATTCGGGGAAGCCGATCGCAGGGCTGGGGATGTTGCGGAATTTGACGACCTGAACATCGGCGACTTCCTTCAGCGAGGGGACGGCCGCGACGATTTCCTGCGCATGCACCATCACGCCGTTGGCGGTGTAGTCGATGAGATCGAGCGGCCCCTTGCCCAGGGAGGAAATCGTGCCGCCCGTCCCGATGAAAGCAACCTTGCGCAATATAAAATCCTCCGCCGGGCCCTGAACGTTATCTCGAACGGCGCCGGGCGCGCAAAAGAGTAATTGTCCGGAGAGCGTGAAAAAACGTCAGTTGGTTTCACGCGCGCGACGGCCCACCTTCCGCTCTCGTCACAAAGGGACTTGAGCGCATGGATGTTGGCGTTTTCATACCGATCGGCAACAACGGCTGGATCGCGTCGGCGAATTCGCCGCAATACAAGCCGACTTTCGATCTCAACCGCGCCATCGTCGAGAAAGCCGAAACCTACGGCTTCGACTTCGCGCTTTCGATGATCAAGTTGCACGGCTACGGCGGCCCCACCGAATATTGGGATTACAATCTGGAATCGTTCACGCTGATGGCGGCCCTCGCCGCCGTCACGAAGCGCATAAAATTGTTCGCCTCCGTCGCCGTGCTGACGCTGCCGCCCGCGATGGTCGCGCGGATGGCCGTCACCATCGATTCCATCGCGCCGGGGCGCTTCGGCGTCAATATCGTGTCGGGCTGGCAGAAGGCGGAATACGACCAGATGGGGTTGTGGCCAGGCGACGAATATTTCGGATATCGCTACGATTATTCAACCGAATATGTCGCGGTGATGCGCGAGCTTTGGGAGACGGGACGCAGCGACTTCAAGGGCAAGCACTTCACGATGAACGATTGCCACCTGCTGCCCAAGCCCAGCCAACCCATCACGGTGGTCTCGGCGGGGCAGAGCGACCGGGGCATGAAATTCGTCGCCGATTATTGCGACTACAATTTCGTCGCCTCGTTCGAGGACAACAACCCCAAAGCCGTGGCGACGACCATCGAGCGGTTGAAGAAGGCGACCTCGGGGGTCGACCGCAAGATCGGCGCGCTGGTGCTGCTCGCCGTCATCGCCGACGAGACCGACGCGAAGGCCGAGGCCAAGCTCAAGCATTACAATGCGGGCGCCGACGTGGAGGCGCTGGCGTGGATGTCCGGGCAAAGTCAGATCGACGTCAAGGCGTCCAAGGAATCGACCGCCGCGCTGTTGTCGAAGGCGCGCGAGACCGCAAAGGCGAGCTATCTGCAAACTTTCTGCGGCTCCTACGCCAAAGTCGCCGCTTATCTCGACGAAATCGCCGAGATCGACGGGGTGGCGGGCGTCATGCTGACCTTCGACGATTTTCTGGTCGGCATGGACAAGTTCGGCGAGCATATCCAGCCGCTGATGAAGAGCCGCGCCCGCTCATCTGTCAGAGCCGATTGACAAGCGGGAGCGTGACTTCCACGCGCTCGCTATTTTCGCTCAATCGCGCGGCGCCCGCCGCTTTTTTGTTCGCAAGCAAATCTCATGCGGCCATGAAATCACATCCGTTGGCGCGCGGGTTGCATAATGCCAGCATTGGGCTCGTCAGCGTGGAGGGGTTTATGTCGCAAACTAAGGATACCGGCGAAACCGGGGTGACCCGGCGTTCGTTGCTGAAGGGAGCCGCCGCCGTCGCGGGCGCGGCCGCAGGATCGGGAGCGATCACCGGCTTCCCGACCATCTGGGCGCAGAACATCAAGGACGTGGTCATCACCCATGTCGGACAATCGTTCTCGGTCATTCCGCAGATCGGCGCGCAGGCGTCCAAAGATCTCGGCTTCAAGATCGACATGCAGACGGTCGATTTCAACACTCAGATGAACCGGCTGTTCACCCAGCCCGATTCCATCGACATCGCCGACGTTTCGATCAACGTTGTGCCCGACATCATGAAGCAGAAGATCGGCCTGCCGATCTCCACCTCCAAATATAAGTGGTGGGACAAGACGATGCCCTTGTTCTCCAAGGGTGAATACAACGACGGAAAGAAGGCTCCGATCGCAGGCGGCGCCCCGATCAAATTCCAGTATTACGCCGACAAGGAGGGCACGAAGCTGTCGCCGACGCCGACGGAATGGTTGACCAGCATTCCCTCGCTGACCAACGCCGATACGCTGGGCATACGCCCCGATCTGATCGGTCGCAAGATCGACAGCTGGGCGGAGCTTCTCAATCCCCAGTTCAAGGGCAAGACGGCGCTGGTCGACGAATCCGACATCGGCATCCTCGACGCGGTGATGGCTCTCGAAGCGTCCGGCCAGATGAAATACGGCGACAAGGGCAATCTGACCAAGGCCGAGATCGACGCCACCATCGCCAAGCTGATCGAATACAAGAAGGCCGGCCATTTCCGCTCGTTCTGGCAGAACTTCGACCAGTCGGTGAGCTTCATGGCGTCCGGCGAGGTCGTCATCGAATCCATGTGGTCGCCCGCCGTCACGGCGCTGCGCGCACGCGGCATCGCCTGCACGTATGTGGCGCTGAAAGAGGGCTACCGCGGCTGGGGCGTCACGCTGGTGCCGCTCAAGCATCTGACCGGCCTCAAGCTCGATGCGGCGCTGGAATATCTCAACTGGTACAATTCGGGCTGGCAGGGCGGCTTCATCGCGCGTCAGGGCTATTACAGCTCGGTGCCGGAGAACGCGAAGAAGTTCCTTGAGCCTTACGAGTGGGACTACTGGTACGAGGGCAAGCCGGCGGCTCAGGACATCAAAGATCCGTTCGGCGCGCTGATGGAGAAGGCCGGCAACACCCGCGACGGCGGCGCCATGACGAGCCGCATGGGTAATGTCGCGGTGTGGAACTGTTTGATGGACGAGCAGCGCTATCTGACCAAGCGCTGGAACGAGTTCATCGCAGCATGACGCTGGCGGCGAACATGAACGACGCGGCGGCGGGCGACGCCCGCCGTTCCAAGCGCCGCGCCCTGCCGGGCGCGGTGGTCTCTTGGGCGCAGGCGGCGCCGCTCGCGCTGGTGCTGTTGTTCATGTTCGTCGCGCCGCTGGCTTTCGTCGTCGTCGTCAGCTTCTTCGACTACGACCGGCTGGCGCTTTATCCAGCGTTCATGCTCGATAATTACGTGGAGATTTTCACCTCCCCGATCACGCTCAAGCTTTATCTCAAGACGTTCGAATATGCCGCCATCGTCGAGGCCATCACGGTCGTTGTCGGGTTTCTGGTGGCTTATTTTCTCACCTTTCATGTGCGCACATTTGGCTGGCGGATCGGGCTGCTGGTCGCCTGCACCATTCCGTTTTTCACCTCCAACATGATCCGCATGATTTCGTGGGTTCCTTTTCTGGGCCGCGAGGGCATACTCAACGATGTCGTGCGGGCGATGGGGTTGTCGAAAGACCCGCTCGACTTTCTGCTGTTCTCCGATTTCGCGGTGATCCTCGCCTATGTTCATCTGCTGACGATGATGATGGTCGCGCCCATCGTCAACTCGATGTCGAAGATCGACCGCGCGCTGATTTCGGCAGCGCGCGATGCAGGCGCTTCCGAATGGCAGATTATCGGGGACATCGTGATCCCGTTGTCGAAAACGGGCATCGCGCTAGGCTCGGCCTTGGTGCTGACGCAGACGATGGGCGATTATTTCATCGTTCATGTGCTGAGCGGGGGAAAAAGCGCGGGCGTCGTCTCGGCGATCTCCACCCAACTTCACGCGTTCGAATATCCCCCCGCCGCGGCCAGCGCGGTCGTGCTGCTGGTGGTGGTCATCGCGCTGGTGGGCGTCATCTTTCGCGTGGTCGACGTGCGCAAGGAGTTGGCCGGATGATGACGGAAGCGGGCCAGCCGCGCCCCAAATCGTTTTATTTTCTTTGCCTGTTCTTCGCGGCGTTCCTCGCCTTCATGTATGGCCCGATGCTGGTCATCTTCATTTTGTCGTTTCAGGGACCCAACGGCGGCATGAGCTTTCCGATGGTCGGTTGGTCGTTCCTCTGGTTCCAGCAACTTCTGTCGGCCACGGGCCGCATCGGCGACATTCCGAGCGCGCTGCTGCGTTCGCTGGAGATGGCCGTGCTGGCCTCGGCGCTGACGGTGGCGATCTGCGTCTCGGCGGGCCTCGCCTTCCGCCGGCGCTTTCCCGGTGCGGGCGTCCTGTTTTACACGGCGGTGGCGAGCCTGGTTATGCCGAGCCTGTTCGTTGGCTTCGGCATCGCGCTCGGCTTCAAGGAGCTGGGCTGGCGCACGAGCCTGTTCACTTCGGGCTTAGGCGCGCAGCTAACCTGGACGCTGCCGTTCGGGCTGATGATAACGTTCGCGACCATCGGCCGCTTCGACCGCCGCTACGAAGAGGCGGCGACCGATCTCGGCGCGTCGTCGTGGCAACGCTTTCAGGACATCATTTTGCCGATCATCATGCCCGGCGTAATCGGTGTCGCGCTGTTCGGCTTTACGTTGTCCTACGACGAGTTTCCCCGCTCGCAACTGACCGTCGGCACCGTCAACACGCTGCCGCTGGAAATCTGGGCGATGACGACGGCGGCGATTTCGCCGGTGCTGTTCGCGCTCGGCACGGTGACGACGATCGTTTCCTTCCTGGTCCTGACGGTGGCGCTGGCCACCATTGGCGCCATCGTGCGCCGCCGCGCGGGCGGCCGATCCAAACCTGCTTGAGCGCCCCCATGAACGTCCACGCCCCCGCCGTCGCCCCGTCCACCGCGCGCTACGACGTCGAACTTGTCGCCGTCAGCAAAAGCTACAGCGGTTCGACGGCGGTCGAGCGCATCGGGTTGCGCATCCCCAAGGGCAGCTATTGCTGCCTGCTCGGACCCAGCGGCTGCGGTAAATCCACGACGCTCCGCATGATCGCGGGCCACGAGCCGGTCAGTTCGGGCGACATCCTGATCGACGATCGCAACGTCACCGACACGCCGCCCGCGCAACGCGGCACCTCGATGATGTTTCAGAGCTACGCCTTGTTTCCTCACATGAGCGCGCTCGACAACGTCGCCTACAGCCTGAAGGTGCGCGGCGCGGCCAAGGCCGAGCGCCATGCGCGCGCGCGCGAATACCTGGACTTGGTGCGGATGGGCGATTTCGCCGAAAGACTGCCGGGGCAGATGTCGGGCGGCCAGCAGCAGCGCGTCGCGCTCGCGCGCTCGCTGATCTCGCGGCCCAAGGTGCTGTTGCTCGACGAGCCGCTCTCCGCGCTCGACCCTTTTTTGCGCGAGCACATGCGCGGCGAGTTGAAACGGCTCCAGCGCGATCTCGGCATCAGTTTCGTGCATGTCACTCACAGCCAGGACGAGGCGATGGCGCTCGCCGATCTCGTCGTGGTGATGGAGGCGGGCCACATCCGTCAGGCCGGGCCGCCGCGCGAGATCTTCGAGCGACCCAGCACGGCCTTCGTCGCCCGCTTCATCGGCGGGCACAATGTCATCGGTCGCGAGGGCGACCGGGTCGCGGTGCGCGCCGACCGCTGCCGGCTGGGTTTAGCTCACGACGCTTCCGGCTTTCGCGGCCGCGTCGCCAATGTCGAATATCTGGGTCCGACGGTCCGGGTGACCCTCGCAGGCGAGAACGGCGCCGACGCGGCGGCGCTTCTGTCCGACGAGGCGTTCTTCGCAGCGCCCGTCGACATCGGCAACGCGGCGACGCTTCTCTGGTCCGACCGCGACGCCCACGCGCTGAGCGACTGAGGCCGCCGCGTCGAACGTCCAGGCGGCGTCCTCCGCCTCGATCTCGGCCGCGAGCCATTCGAGAAACTGCGTCGCCAGCCGCGATTCCACGCCCCGGGGGCGCAGCGCGTAATAGCGATAGGAAATCGGATGGGCGCGGTCCGACAAGAGGACCAGCCGCTTGTCGGCGAGCGCGTCGGCGATGAGGCGGCTGCGCGCGAGCAGCAGGCCGAAGCCACGCTCCGCCGCGTCCATGGCGAGGCTCGACTGGTTGAACCTGAGACCGCCGGACACGTCGCGCGGCTCTCGGCGCGTCGCCTCGAAATAGCGTCGCCATGTGGGAAAATGTTCGCTCGCCTTGTCGTCGTGGATGAGCGCGGCGTCGTAGAGCGCGCGCTCGGGCGCGAGGCCGGGAGGCAGCAGGCGGGGCGCGCATACGGGATAGATGCGCTCGTCCATCAGATAATCGCTTCTGCGGCCGGGCACGTCGCCGGTCGCCGCTATGGCGACGTCGAACGGGCCTTCGGAGAAATCGCTGTCGCTGATCGCCGTGCAGAGGCTGAGATCGACGTCAGGCGCCACGCTGAGGAAGCGGTCGAGCTTGGGCATCAGCCAGAGCGACGACAGCGAGGGCGAGGCGGCGACCACGAGCTTGCGGCGCTGGCCGCGCCGGGTGAGCGACATCAGCGCGCCCTCCAGCTTGTCGAAACCCTCCGACAATTCACGCAGAGCGCTGGCGGTGACGGGGTTGAGCGCGAGCTTGCCGTTCTTGCGGTCGAATAGCGAGGTTTCCAGGAACCCTTCGAGCGAGCGGATCTGATGGCTGATCGCAGTCGGCGTCACGCACAATTCCTCTGCCGCGCGGCTCACGCTCAGATGTCTCGCCGCCGCCTCGAAGGCTCGCAGCGCGTTTAGGGGGATATAGGTGCGCATCTTCAAAAGGCTCCGCTTTTTAACCTCCCGTATTTGAAGGTCCGCCTTTGGCGGGGGGAGGCTGGCATGAAGCCGCCGCCGTCACGAGTTCAAAAATTTCGCAAGGCGCCGCCCATTTGGGAGGCGCCGTCTGTCAGCGGCCCCTTACCGAAGCGAGATAGTCGAGCGCGTAGGCTTCATCGACGACCTCGGCGTATTTGGCGCTCATGTCGTAGAGATTGGCCTCGTGCGGACCGGCTGCGCGGTCGCCGCAGGCGTCACGCACGACGAGGGGCAGGAAGCCGTGGCTCATCGTATCGACGCAGGTCGCGCGCACGCAGCCGCTGGTGGTCAACCCCGTCAGGATCACCGTGTCGATCCCCGCCGCCGTCAGCGTGGACGCCAGCGACGTGCCGAAGAAAGCGGACGGGTATTGCTTGGTGACGATCAGTTCGTCAGGCTCGGGCGTCAGCCCCCTGGGGAACGCGCCCATCGGATTGCCGCGCTCGAAACAGGCGGTGACGGGGGCCTTGCGGCGAAAGACGCCGCCGTCGAAGCCGCCCGGCGTCACGACCACCTGGGTGAGGATCACCGGAATACGCGCCGCTCGCGCCGCCGCGCGCAGCCGCAGCGCACTCGCCAGCGCGGCGTCGACGCCGGCGTAAAGCGGCGACGCCGGTTCGAAATACGCCGCGCAAAAATCGATCAGCAGCAGCGCCGGACGCCGGCCCGGCTCAAGCTTGTGATGATAGCCGGCGCGGGCGTAGTTGACGTCGAGATTTTCGCTCACTCAGATTTCCTCCAGACAGGAGGCGACGGAGGCGGCCACCGCCAGCAGTCGCCGGTCGCTCAGGCGCGGCCCCACCAGCGAAACGCCGACCGGCAAGCCCGCTGCGCCCTTGGTCGCTGGAACCTGCACGACGGGCGCGTGCAGCAGCGTCCACGGCTGGTTGAACACGGGGTCTCCGGGCACGCGGCCCTCGGGCGCTTCGCCGGGTGCGCTCGGCGTGATGACCGCATCGAAACCCAAGGCGTCGAACGCCTTGCGGCATTCGGCGGCGAGATCGTAGGCCCAGGTCAATTCGGCGGGCGTGAAGCCGTCGCGGTTCTCGACGCGGTGGTGGAAATCGTCGTGCAGGCGCGCGCCGTAGGCCAGATAGAGCGGCAGGAACGCCGTGCGGCCCTCGCCATAGAGGATGCGCTTGTGAGCCTTGTTCAATTCCGCGAACGGCGCGGGCAAGTCTAGCTCAACCAACTCGGCGCCCGCGCGCGCGAGCCGGTCGGCGGCGACCGCCATCGCGCGATGCGTCCCCTCCTCCGCCTTGGGCCATTCGGGCGAGCGGCACAAGGCGAGGCGCAGGCCTGACGGCGGGCCGGCCGGCGCGGGATCGCCCGGCAGGCCAAACAAGGCCGCCATCAGATCGAGATCGGCGACGGAGCGTCCGTACCAACCGATGGTGTCGAGGCTGACGGCATAGAACTTCGCGCCCTCGCGGCTCACCTGACCCCAGGTGGGTTTGAGCGCATAGGCGCCGCAAAAGGACGCGGGCCGGATCAGCGAGCCGCCCGTCTGCGTGCCCAGCGCCAGCGGGACATGAAAATCCGCAACGGCCGCCGCCGAACCCGCGGACGAGCCGCCCGAGGTGCGGGTGAGATTGTGCGGATTGCCGGTCGCGGCGTTGCGCCCGGCGGCGGCGAATTCGGTCGTGTCGGTTTTGCCCAGGATCAGCGCGCCCGCCGCCCGCAGGGCCGCCACGCAAGCCGCGTCCTGTGCGGGTCTATGGCCGGAGAACAAGGGCGAGTTGTAGCCGGTGGGCATGTCGGCGGTGTCGATCATGTCCTTGATCGCCACCGGCAGGCCATGCAGTGGGCTCAGCCGCGGCCTTTTGTCGAGTTCGCGCGCCTGTGCGAGCGCGCGCTCGGATTCCAGCCAAACCCAGGCTTTGAGGGCCGGATCGCGTTCGGCGATGCGGACGAGGCAGGCGCGGGTTAAAGCCTCGGACGTCAGCGCGCCCGAGGCGAGTTGCGCGGACGCCTCGGCGGCGCCGAGGCGCCAAGGCTCCATCAGGCCGCCGCCGCGAGCTTGTCGGCGCGGCAGTTCATCAGCGGCTGGATCTTCGTGCCGAAGTCCTCGATGCCTTTCACGAAATCATCAAAAGTCAGCATCAGGCCCTTGGTGCCAGGCACCGTCGCGGCTTCGTCCAGCAGCCTGGCGACGGTCGCATAGGAGCCGACGATGGTCCCCATATTGAAGTTGACCGCCTGATCGGGAAGGTTGATCGTCTTGGCGGTGCCGCTATCGGCGGCGGTCTTGTCCTGGCCGCCCTGATCGGCCATCCAGGCAAGCGCGTCGACGTCGACTCCGGCCTTGTAGCCGAGCCACTTGGCCATCGCCTTCTCGTCGGTCTCGTCGGCGATAACCATGAACAGCACGTAGGCGCCCACGTCGCGGCCGGTTTTGGCGACGGACGTGAGAAGTTGATCGGTGACTTTGGAATGAGCTTTTGGCGTGTTGACGCCGGCGGCGAGGATAAAATTGTAGTCGCAATAGGTCGCGGCGAAATCCATGCCGATGGGGCTCTGCCCCGCCGCGACAAGCTCGATTCTGTGGGCGGGTTGCGGCTTCATGTGGCAATCGGTCATCGTGAAGTGCCGGCCCTTGAAATCGGACGCGCCGTTGTCCCAAAGGTCTTTCATCACCTGCACGTATTCGGTCGAATATTCGTAGCGATGGCCGAAATAGGCGTCGCCCGGCCACATGCCCATCTGGTCATATTCCGCCTTCGCCCAGCCCGACACGATGTTGATGCCGAAGCGGCCGGGCGCGATGGAATCGATGGTGGTCGCCATGCGCGCGACCATCGCGGGCGGCAGCGTCAAAACGGCGGTGGAGGCGAACAGCTTGATCTTGGTCGTGACGGCGGCGAGGCCGGCCATCAGCGTGAAGCTTTCCAGATTATAGTCCCAGAACTCGCTCTTTCCGCCAAAGCCGCGCAGCTTGATCATCGAGAGAGCGAATTCGAAGCCGTATTTCTCCGCCTTTTGCACCACTTCCTTGTTGAGGTCGAAGGTCGGCTTGTACTGCGGCGAGGCCGTCGAGATCAGCCAGCCGTTGTTGCCGATGGGAATGAATACGCCCATGTCCATGGAATAAGCTCCTCGCGGGGTTCGCGCCTTAAACGGCGGTGCAAAGGAGGCGCCAAACGCGGCATATGGCCGGACAATCTCGGAGGGATCAGTCGGGCGTGAACGTCATGGAATAGGCGAAACGGTCGGCGGGCAGCGTTGTTTTCGACATCAGCAGCAACCGACCGCCCGCACGGTAATATCGGCGGCTGATTTCGAGCGCGAGATCGCCGGGCGCAGCGCCGAGCGGCGCGGCGCGCTCGGGGGGGATCGTACAAGGGCGGATGTCCTGTTTGATCTCGACGATGTGCTCGCCGGACTCCCGCTCCACCAGCGCGAAAACAGCGGTGCGAAACGTCTCCACGCCACGCACGATGGCGCTCAGGCGTCCGTCGAGCCAAGTCTCGCTCCAGCAAAAGGCCGCCTCGGCGGGCATATGATGGCGTGGGCCTTCGAAATAGGCCCAGCGCCGCCCCGGACGGCAACCCAGTTCCGCCGCCAGGCGGCCGCGCGCCTCGACGTCGGCTGAGCGCGCCACGCGCATTTCGGTCTCCTGCGCGAGATCGACGAGATCGGCGACGGAGCGGGCGGAATAGGTGCGCCGCCAGTCGCGCGCCGCCGCCTCGACCCGCGTGCCTACCCCCTTTCGCGCCGACAACAGCCCCCGGTCGCGCAAATGCGCGATGGCCGCGCGCACGGTATGGCGCGAGACGGCGAGCAGGGCGGCGAGTTCGTTTTCGGTGGGCAACAGCGCGCCGACGGGCAACGCGCGCTCGCGGATGCGCAATTCGATCAGATGTGCGACCTGAAGATAGAGCGGGACCGCACCGTCGGGCGCGAGATCGCGGCAAGCAAACAGAGGCGTCGCCCCGCCGGTCTCCTCTTCGCGCCGCTTCAGCCGCATTTGGCCCCCGGTTTTCTCGTGCCCCGTGGGCGCCGAGTTTGTGAACATGTACGCACAATTGACAGCCTCACGGCGCCGTGTTTACGCGCAAGGGACGGTGTGGGACGGAATTGTTCACCCCGTATACAAGGGCCGTTCCAAAGCGCGGCCGTGGCACGGGCGTTGCTGACCGGGGGCAAGGCCGCGCCCACCGCGACGATGTCAGAGAATACGAGGACGTTATGTCGGCACTGGGCTTGGCGGCGAAAGCGGCGATGACGGCATTGGTCGGCGAGGCCGGGGTGGCGGAGGATAGCGCGATCATGATCTCCCAGTTCGAGCGGGCGACGCGGATACTTGCCCGTCCCGCCGTACCGAGCGGAGCGCTGTTCGGCTGCGAGCCTGCCGATCATGCGGCGGCGTTGCTGCGGTTCGCGCCCGCAGACGTCAAATGAACGCCGAGCCTGCACAATGGACGCTGCGCGAGGCGGCCGGACGGATCGCCAGCGGCGCGATCTCCGCTGTCGAACTCACAGACACGCTCCTGCGCCGGGTCGAAGCTTGGCAGCCGGAAATAAACGCTTTCGTGGCCATCGAAGCTTCGAGCGCGCGCGCGCAGGCGCGCGCCGCCGACGCGCGCCGGGCGCAGGGCGCGGGCGGGCCGCTCAACGGCGTGCCGCTGGCGCACAAGGACATGTTCGACAGACCGGGCCGCGTGACAGGCTGCGGCTCGAAGGTGCGCGCGGACGCGGTTGCAACCAAGACCGCCACCGTGCTGGCGCGGCTCGACGCAGCGGGGGCGGTCGATCTCGGACGGCTCAACATGTCGGAATTCGCCATGGGGCCGACGGGGATCAACGCCCATCACGGCCGCGCCCGCAACCCGTGGGATTGTGCGCGCGTCTCCGGCGGGTCGTCGTCGGGGTCCGGGGCGGCGGTGGCGGCGGGGGCTTGTCTATGGCGCCATGGGCTCCGACACCGGCGGTTCGATCCGCTTGCCTGCGGCTCTCTGCGGGGTCGCGGGTCTCAAGCCGACGCAGGGGCGCGTCAGCCGCCATGGCGCCATGCCGCTCAGCTTCTCGCAGGATTGTCTGGGGCCGCTGGCCCCCACCGTGGCGGACGTGGCGCTGCTCTACGGGCTGCTGGCCGGGCCGGATGGGCTCGACCCGACGGTCGCCGCTGTGCCCGTCGGCGCCGTCGCGCCGCGTACGGACCTGAAGGGGCTCAAGGTCGGGCTTTGCGCGGCATGGTCTGAAGGGCTCGACGTCGCGACGACCACGGCCCTCGACGACCTCAAGCGGCTGCTGGCGTCGCTGGGCGCGGAACTTGTCGAGGCGCAATTGCCCGACGCGGGAGAACTCGGCGAACTCTGCAACATCGTTTCAATCGCCGAAGCCGCCGCCGCCCACGGCGACACTCTGCGCGAACGGCCGCAAGACTACGGGGCGCAGGTGCGCACGCGGTTGCGTCAGGGCGCGGCGATTCCGGCCACGATCTATCTGCGCGCGCTGGCGATGCGCGCGCCGCTGCTGGCGCGGGCGCTCGACGGTTTTGGCGAGGCCGATTTCGTCGTGCTGCCCGCGCTGCCGTTCGTGGCTCCGCTCAGCGTGGATGTCGACGACGCGGCGGCGGATAGCATTCCCCAGATGGTCGCGGCGATGGCGCGATATACGCGCGGCGCCAATTATCTGGGACTGCCCGCGCTGGCGCTGCCGGTCGCCTGGGCCGACGGCCTGCCGGTGGCCGCGCAATTTCTTGGGCGGCCGTTCGCGGAAAACACGATCCTCTCGGCCGGCATGGCCGTAGAATCCGCGTTGGCATTCGGCCGGCGGTCGCCCACCCTGAAAGGCGCACAATGAGCGAACTCACTCCCGACGCCCTCGACACGCTGTTCCTGACCGCGCGCACGCAAAACAAATGGCTGCCGGGCGACATTTCCGACGCGACGCTGACGCGGCTCTACGATCTTCTCAAGATGGCGCCGACCTCGGCCAATTGCTCGCCGGGACGCTTCGTATTCGTCAAGAGCGCGGCGGCTAAGGAGAAGTTGCTCCCTGCCCTGTCCAAGAACAACGTCGACAAGACCATGACGGCGTCGGTGACGGTGATCGTCGCCACGGACAATCTGTTTTACGATCATCTGCCCAAGCTTTTCCCGCATGCTGACGCCAAAAGCTGGTTCACCTCGAGCCCGGCGATGGCGCAGGAGACGGGGTTCCGAAACTCGACGCTGCAAGGCGCCTATCTGATGATGGCCGCGCGGGCTATCGGGCTTGACTGCGGCGCCATGTCGGGGTTCGACTCCAAGCTGGTCAACGAGGCGTTCTTCGCGGGCACGAGCTGGACGGCGAATTTCCTTGTCAATCTCGGCCACGGCGACGCTTCAGGCGTGTTCGCCCGCTCGCCGCGACTGGATTTTTCGGAGGCCTGCCGCATTGATTGATTCCCTCCCCGAGCAGGCTTTCGTCCGCCCCGTCACGCCGCAGAACTTTCGCGACGGCATGGCGCGGCTCGGCGCTGCGATTCATATCGTGACGACGGACGGTCCCGCCGGACGGGCGGGTTTTACCGCGACCGCGGTTTGCAGCGTCTCCGACCAGCCGCCTTCGTTGCTTGTATGCCTCAACCGCAAGGCCTCGGTTTACGACATCGTGCGCGCCAATGGCGTACTGGGCGTCAACGTGCTGGCGCCCGAGCATGAAAAACTCTCTGGCGTGTTCGGCGGCAAGACGCCGGTGGACGAACGGTTCGCCGCCGCGCGCTGGCGCCTCGGCGCGACCGGCGCGCCGCTGCTCGAAGGCGCGGTCGTCAATTTCGACTGCCGCATCCTGCAGGCCTGCGAGGTCGGCGGGCATACCGTGTTCATGTGCGAGATCGTCGGGATCGCGGGACTGGAGCGCAACGAGGCGCTGGTCTATTTTAACCGCGCGTATCACGCGCTGCGCCCCGCCTGAGGAGAGGATCTTGGAAAAACCCAATCTGCGCGCCGCGCTGACGGCGGGCGCGTTCGTCGCCGCGCCGGGCCTGCACGACATGATCGCCGCCGTGCTCGCCAACAAAGCCGGCTTCGATTTCGTTTACGCTTCGGGCTTCTGGCTGACGGCTTCGGGCTACGGTCTGCCTGACGCCGGGATCGCCAGCTACACGCAGATGCTCGACCGCGTCTCGACCCTCACGCGCACGGTCGAGGCGGGCGTGATCGCCGACGCCGACACGGGCTATGGCGGGTTGCTCAACGTGCATCATACCGTGCAAGGCTATGAGGCGGCGGGCGTGGTCGCCATCCAGATCGAGGATCAGGAATTCCCCAAGAAATGCGGCCACACGCCGTTCAAGCGCGTGGTGCCTGTTCTCGACATGGTGGAGAAGGTCAAGGTCGCTTGCGAGGCGCGCAAAAATCCTGATCTGCTGGTGATCGCGCGCACCGACGCCCGCCAGCCGGAAGGCTTCGAGGCGGCGATCAAACGTGGGCTGGCCTATGCCGAAGCGGGCGCGGACGTGGTGTTCGTCGAGGCGTTGGAGAGCGAATCGGAGATGCGCGAGGCGTGCCAGCGCATCCGTAAGCCGATGATGGCCAACATGGCCGACGGCGGTAGGACGCCGATCCTGTCCAAGGCGCAACTCGCCGAGATCGGCTATGCGATGGCGATCTATCCCTCCATCACCGCGCTGGCGGCGGCGGCGGCCGTCGAGAATGCGCTGCGCGTGTTCAAGGAAGAGGGCACGTCGAACTCGCCGCGCCTGCCGCTCTACGACTTCAAGGGGTTCCAGAGCCTGATCGGCTTCGAGGAGGTCTGGGCGTTCGAGCGCAAATGGGCGCGGCGGGACGCATCCTAACCTACCGCAGACGAAGCGCCCCGCGTCGCCAATTCCGTTTGCATTGCCTGTCGGCTCCGCCGCATATGGAGCGGACTCGAATCTGCGGGCAAGCGATTTTCTGATGGCGCGCACACTACGCCCGGCCGCGCCGTCGATTGGCCGCAAGCGCACGCTTCGCGTGCTCGGCACCGACATTTCGCTGCTGGAGACGGTCAGGGTCCGCGCCGCAGAGGATTTAGGGTTCGAAATCGCGTTCGAGGCGCTCGACTTTCCGTCCTGCCAGCGCAAGGCGGCGCTGGACCCCGATTCCTACGACGTCTACGACCAATGCTTCCATAACCTGGGCATCGTGTGGCACTGGGGCGCCTTGCAGCCCATCGACACCAGTCGGCTTCAGAGTTGGAACAGGGTCGGGCCGCTCACCAAACTCGGCGGCGTCGATAAATACGCCTCTCGCGGCGTCGGCGACGTGCCCAAGAACAAGCTGTACGTCCAGTCCGACCACGCGTTGGGACCCAACGAGTCGCGTTTCATTTCGATGCTGCCGACCGTGCATAATTTCGATTCGTTCGGTTATGACGTCCGCCTGTTCGAGGGCGACGAGCCGTTGCGGGAAAGCTGGGCGATGCTGTTCGACCCGCGCGCGAAAGGCCGGGTCGCCCTCGTCGACGAACCCGCCATCGGCCTGTTCGACATCGCGCTCGCCGCCGAATCGTCGGGAACCTTAAGTTTCGTCGACATCTGCAACATGAGCCCGTCGGAACTCGGCGCTCTGTTCGCCTATCTGCAAGTTAAGCTGAACGAGGGCTTTTTCGTCCGATGCTGGAGCACCGGCCAGGAGGCCGCCGGCCTGTTCAAGCGCGGCGAGGCCGGCGTGCAGAGCATGTGGTCCCCCGCCTACGGCATGCTGGGCGCGACGTCCGAATATGTGCGCGAAGCCGAGCCCGCCGAGGGCTATCGCGGCTGGCACGGGGGCTTAAGCGTCGCGCGCCACGTCAGCGGACCCGTGTTGCAAATGGCTTACGAATATATGGAATGGTGGCTTTCGGGATGGGCGGGGGCCGTCATGGCGCGCCAGGGCTATTACATCTCGACGCCCGCCGCCTCGTCCGCCCATCTGACGGCGGCTGAATGGGCGTATTGGTACGACGGACGCGAGGCGAGCGAGGATCTGGTCGGCGTGGACGGCGCGACTGTCGTGGTGCGCAAGGGCGCGCGCCGTTCGGGCGGCAGCTATCTGGAACGCGCGCGCCGCATCGCGCTGTGGAACACGGTGATGGACGAGCACAATTACGCGACGCGCGCCTGGGCAAGGTTCGTCGCCGCCGTCAACGGCAGAGCCCGATGACCAAGCCGCGCGCGCCGGTGCAAAGCGCCCGGCGCTACGAACTCGTCGCGGCGGCGCTTCGCGCCAACATCGCCTCGGGACGCCTTCAGCCCGGCTTCGTTCTGCTTGAAGGACCCATCGCCGGCCTCATGAAAACAAGCCGGGCGCCCGTTCAGGCCGCTCTGCGGATACTTGAGGAAGAAAACCTCGTTCACCGCTTCGAGGGGCGCGGCTATCTGGTCGGCGGGTCCCGCGCCGCGGTTTCGCCGGTCCGCCGCGACCTGTCCAAGCTGGGACTGCGCATTCCCAACGAGATCGACAGCGCGCTTCAGAATCGCGGCCTGTGGGAGCGGGTCTATGAAGAAGTGGAGAGCGCGGTGTCGGCGTCGCTGATTTTCGGCGATTTTCGCATCGTCGAGGGGGCGTTGGGCGATTATTACGGCGTGAGCCGAACCGTGGTGCGCGACGTGCTGGGCCGGTTGCACGAACGCGGACTGATCGAAAAGACGCAAAGCTCGCATTGGGTGGCGGGCGCGTTGACCGCGCAGACCGTGCGCGAACGCTTTCAGGTGCGCCAGCTGCTCGAACCCGAGGCGCTGCGCACGGTCGGCGACCGTATCGAGTTCGACCGCCTCGCGCGCGCGCGGACCTTGTTGCGCGCCGGGGAGAGCGTCGCTGGCGGGCCGGCGGAATGGATACGGCTCGACCGCGCGCTGATGGAGCACGCCGTCTTGCGCGCCCCCAACACGCACCTGGTGGAGTTGATCCGACAAAACCAATTGCCGCTCGCCGCCGCTTCGCGCGCGCTGACCAAGCTGGGACTGCCGGAGGACACGGTTGCGGCCAATGAATATCTGGTGCTGTTCGACCTTATTCTCGACCGCGCCATTTCCGCTGCGGCGATGTACTGGCGCGATCATCTGGGGAACGTCGCCGAAAAGAATCTGGCGCGCCTTAAGCTCGTCGCGGTCATCAGCGATGCGCCGCTGGGCGTCCCATACCTAACGTTGCGCGATGCGTATTAACGACTCTTGCACACGATATGCATTTTTTCCTCTCCAGATGGACAATGAGTGAGCAGATTGCGACCAGAAAACGGGCCGCCCTCCGAGTTTGAGGAAATTTTGCCGAGAACCGGAAAACTGGTTGCATACATTAGGCATTTTTGCTTTCATCCGACGATGACGAACGACGGTTGGACTGCCGAGCGTCGCGGTTTGGAGGTGGCGTGGTTGTATCCAACGATGCCGTGTTGCGGTTGGAAGGGCTTACCAAACGTTTCAGCGGCCGCCCGGCGCTGAGCGAGGTCAGCTTCGTGGTCAGAGGCAAGGAATATGTGTCCCTGCTCGGCCCCAGCGGTTCGGGCAAGACGACGTTGCTGCGCGCCATCGCCGGATTCGAGACGCCGGACGCCGGCAGCATTATCCTTGATGGCGTCGAGGTGACGCGCCAGCCCGCCCACAAGCGCGGAATCGGCTTCGTGTTCCAGAATTTCGCGCTGTTTCCTCATCTCTCCGTGTTCGACAACGTCGCCTTCGGGCTGAGAAACCGGGCCAATCCGGCGCCGGAGGACGTCGTTTCCAAAAACGTGCGCGAGACCATAGATCTGGTCGGTCTGAAGGGGCTGGAACAGCGCGGCGTGCATCAGATTTCGGGCGGGCAGAAGCAGCGCGTCGCGCTGGCGCGGACGCTGGTCATCAAACCCAAGCTGGTGCTGCTCGACGAACCGCTGGGCGCGCTCGACGCCAATCTGCGCCAGCGCATGCGCACGGAATTGCGCCGCATCCGCGAGGCGCTCGACATTCCGTTCTTGCATGTGACGGGCAGCGAGACGGAAGCGCTTTCGATGGGCGACCGTTTGATCGTGCTCGACGCAGGGCGCGTCGGCCAGTTCGGCAAGCCCAGCGACGTCTACAACCTGCCGGCCACCGCGAACGTCGCGCGGTTTCTCAACGGCTATAACGTATTTGACGGCAGGCTCGAAGGCGAAGCGTTCGCCACCAAATATGGTCGCTTCGGGTTCGGCGCGAAGACGGCGGCGCCCACCGGAGCCTACGCCATTCGGTATGACCGCGTCAGCGTCAAGACGCCCGACGCCGTCGGGCCGGCGATGCTCGCGGCAAACTACGTGGCCAGCGAATATCTGGGTTCGGCGATTGTGCACTTCTTCGAGACCGCCGACGGCAAGATCGTCGAGGTTGAACATCACCTCAGTTTTGGGCCGCCCGAGACCTTCGATCCCGGCCGCGCTTACGACCTTAGTTGGAATTCTCAGGATGGGATCGCGTTCGGATGACAGTCCCCGCGCCTGCTGACCCCCATGTCTCCGCAGATCGCGGGAATCTCGCGGCCTATCTGCTGCTGACGCCCGCGATCGTATGGATGACGCTGTTTCTCGTCGTCCCGATGGCGATGATCGTCTACGTCTCGTTCTGGACGCAGACCACCTTCAAGATCGAGCCCAAGCTGACGCTGGATAGCTGGCAGACGTTCTTTGCTTCCGACACTTATCTGAACTCGCTCTGGACGACGCTGCGGATCTGGCTGATCGTGCTCACGACGACCTTCGTCATTGGCTATCCCACCGCGCTCTATGTCGGCCTGTTCGTGCGCAACAAGACGCTTCAGACCGCGCTGCTGGTGCTGTGCGTCATTCCGTTCTGGACCTCCTTCCTCATTCGCGTGCTCGCCTGGCGCCCGATGCTGGGCAAGGAGGGGGCGATCAACATCATTCTGATGAAGGCGGGGCTGATCCATCAACCCATCGAGGCCCTGCTGTTCACCGACCTCTCGGTCGTCATCGGCATGACGCAAATCTATGTCGTGTTCATGGTCGGCCCCATCGCCTTCATGCTGGGCCGCATCGATCCCAACATTCTCGAAGCGGCGCGCGATCTTGGGGCCGACTTCTGGCGGATCTTACGCAAGATCATTTTCCCGCTGAGCCTTCCTGGCGTAGTGGTCGGCGCGATCTTCGTCAGCGTGATGGTGCTGGGCGAGTTCGCCACCAGCGCGGCGCTGTCGGGCCGCAAAGTCAATCTGCTGGGCAACATCATCGTCACGCAGGTCGGTTCGCTCAAATGGGCGCTGGCCTCCGTCGTCGGCGTGATATTGACGATCATCATGGGGCTGGTGATCGCGGGCCTGCTGCGCGTCGTCGATCTCAAGAAGGAGCTTTGAGGGCGATGGAATCGCGCGTTCTCAAACCCCTCCTCGCCGTTTATCTGGCGCTGTTCCTTTTGTTCCTCTACGGCCCGTTCATCGTGCTGGGCATCCTGTCGTTCCAGCAGGGACCGGAAGGCGGCCCGCAGTTCCCCATCGTCGAATGGTCGACGTTCTGGTACCAGCACATTCTCGGCCTCGCGCCGCCTTCGCGCGTTTCGCCGTTGCCCATCGGCATCGCGCTGTTCAGGTCGATGTCGCTCGCCTTCATGACGATGGTCACGTCCACGGTGCTCGGGGTCATGGCGGCGCAGGCGTTCCGCAAGAATTTTCGTGGCAAGACGACGGCGTTCTACCTGATCGTGCTCGGCATGATCGTGCCCGGCGTACTGGTGGGGTTGGGGTCGGCGTTGGTGGCGACGACGACGGGCATCGAGCGGCACTGGTGGTCGACGGCCTTCGCCACGCACGTCGTCTACACCCTGCCCTTCGCCTTCCTCGTGATGCTGGCGATTTTCAACCGATTCGACGGGACGGTTGAGGAGGCCGCATGGTCGCTGGGCGTGTCGCCGGCGCGGACGTTCCGGAAAGTGACGTTTCCGCTGATCTTCCCCGGCGTGTTGTCGGCCATGCTGTTCGCTTTTACGCTGTCCTATGACGAGTTTTCGCGCACGCTGTTTTCGTCGGGGCGCGAGCAGACCTTACCGCTCGCGATCTACTCGACCTTCACGGTGGAGATTCATCCCAATGTCTTCGCTTTCGGCGTACTGACGACCCTGTTCTCATTCGCGCTGCTGGCGGTCTACGCTATCCTGATGACGCTCAGCGTTCGGCGCGCGCGGCGCGTCGCCATTCAAGAGGCGATTTGATGAAGATTGTCATCGTCACGGGCGCGGGTTCCGGCATCGGGCGCGCCTGCGCGATCCGCCTGGCGGCGGACGGCTACAAAGTCGTCGTCAACGATCAGCGTGTCGCAGAAGCCGAAGCGGTCGCCGCCGGTATCGGCGCGGCGGCGATTGGCGTGGGCGGCGACGTCTCCAGCGAAGCCGATGTCGCGGCCATTTTCGCGGCCTGTCGTTCGAGCTTCGGCGAGCCGACCCATATCGTCAACAACGCGGGCTACGTGCATCAGGCCTTGTTCGTCGACCTGACGCCGGCGGACTTCGACCGCATGTTCGCCGTCCATGTGCGCGGGACTTTCTTGGTGACACACGCAGCCCTGCCCGCAATGCTCGCCGCTGGCGCGGGTTGCGTCGTCAATATGGCCTCGCAGCTTGGCCAGATCGGCGGCGTCGAACTTGTCCACTATAGCGCAGCCAAGGCGGCCATTATCGGACTAACCAAATCTCTCGCGCGCGAAGTCAGCAAGCGGGGCGTGCGCGTCAACGCGGTCGCGCCGGGGCCGATCAACACGCCTTTGGTCACGCAGCTTTCGGAAAGCTGGCGCAAGGCCAAGGCGGCGGAACTGCCGCTGGGCCGCTTCGGCGAGCCCGAGGAGATTGCAGCGGCGGTCGCCTTTCTTTGCTCCGATCAAGCGGGCCTGTTCGTCGGGCAGACGATTGGGCCAAACTCGGGAGACGTAATGTTATGAGCGAGACCGTTCTCATCACCGGCGCCGGCATCGGCATCGGACGCGCCGCCGCCAAGGCCTTCGGCAAGGCGGGATACCGGGTCATCGTCACCGACGTGCTGGAAAAAGAAGGCGCCGCGGTCGTGCAGCAAATCGTCAACGAAGGCGGCGTCGCGGAGTTTCACAAGCTAGACGTGCGCTCGACGCCAGAGGCCGATGCGCTGGTGGAAGCGATCGGCGTCATCGACGTGATCGTCGCCAACGCGGGGATCGCGCACAAGGTTCCTCTGGCCGAGTTGACCGACGAGAAGTGGGATCATACCTTCGACATCGACCTGAAAGGGATTTTCCGCGTCGTGCGTCCGGCGCTTGCGGGCATGCGCCAACGCAAGAAGGGCGCAATCGTGTGTCTCTCTTCGATCATGGGCGTCGCCTACGGTTGGGACGAGCACGTGCATTATTCCTCCGCCAAGGCGGGCGTCGTCGGCCTGGTGCGCGGACTGGCGGTCGAACTCGCGCGCGACGGAATTCGCGTCAATGGCGTCGCGCCGGGCTACATCCGGACCGCACAACTGCTTTCCGAGGAGCATTCCCTCGGAGCGGCCGGCGCCGAGAAGGCCGGCGAATTCATTCCGATGGGACGCATTGGCGAGCCAGAAGAGATCGCCGACGTCGCCCTGTTCCTGGCATCCCACGCCGCCCGCTACATGACGGGGCAGGTGGTGGTGGTCGACGGCGGCCTGTTGGTGGGCCGCTACTGAAGCTTGAGCTTAGATTGAGTTGGAGGAGGACGAGCACATGAACAGGCATCCCGTTTCACGTCGAACATTCATGCAGGGCGCCGCCGGCGGTCTGGCGGTTTCGGCCCTGGGGGCGCCGTTCGGCGCCCAGCAGGCGTACGCCGCGAACCTGGCCAGTCAGGAGCTTCGCACCGTCGGCCTGTCGGTCACGGTTCAGGAGCGCATTCTGGCGGACTTCAAGGCCAAGTCGGGCGTCAAGGCCGTTTCGGGCAAGGGCGCGATCTTCCCCGATACGCAGACCGAACTGCTGTCGGGCTCGAACGCCTATGATTGCTGGGAAACCATCGGCGAGCGTCTGCCCGCCGTGATCGCCACCAACAAGATCGATTCCGTGCCGACTTCGCAGCTCAAGAGCTGGGGCAATATCCGCGAGACGTTCACTAAGGCCAACCCGAAGTGGAAGACCAAAGAGCAGATCGTCGGCCAGATCTGGAAGGACGAGAAGCAGACGGAATTGTGGATGGTCCCGACCGTCTACAATTATGATTCCATCGGCTATCGTCCCGATCTCGTGTCGGCCGAAGAAGCGAGCACCTGGACCGCCATCTTCGACGACAAGTTCAAGGGCAAGACCGGCCTCAACGTCGATCCGCTGATCGCGTTCGGTCAGGCGGTGTTGGCGATGACGTCGCTGAAGCTGATCGAGGCGCCCAACCCCGGCAACCCCTCCAAGAAGGTGATCGACGAGGCGTCGAAGTTCCTTATCTCCAAGAAGAAGGGCGGCCAGTTCCGCGCGCTCTGGGGCGATTTCGGCGAACTTGTCAATCTGCTGGCTTCAGGCGAAATGATCCTCGCCGACGCCTGGCAGCCGGCCGTCATGGCCGTGAAGGCGCAGGGCAAGAAGTGCAGCTACGCCGTGCCCAAGGAAGGTTATCGCGCCTGGTCCATCGGCATCTCGCCGATCACCGGCACGCCCAACAAGGACGCGGTCATCGCCTACGCGGACTACTGGTTGTCGGGCCCCCCCGCCATCGCTGTGTCCGAGCAGGGCTATTACTCGCCCACCACCAACATCAAGAGCCAGATGGACCCGGACAAATATGCGTTCTGGTATGACGGCAAGCCTTGGAAGGGCAAGGGCGAGCGCGGTATTGCGGAAGGCGACCTGCGCGACGGCGGCTCGCTGGAGAAGCGCGCTTCCACGGTCGCCTACTGGCATCAGTGGCCCGATGAATACGATTATCTGATGAAGAAGTGGGACGAGTTCCTCAGCGCCTGATCCAACCAAGCCCCGCGCATTTTTGCGCGGGGCCCCTTGCAGGACCCCAGCTTGACCCACGATCTGCAACTCGTAAATGTCGGCAAGGTTTATGACAATGGCACGCCCGCCGTCATCAACTTCGACCTGGAGGTCGCCAAGGGCGAGTTCATCGCTTTTCTGGGGCCGTCGGGCTGTGGCAAGACCACGACGCTGCGCATGATCGCGGGCTTCGAGTCGATCAGTTCGGGCGATATCCTGATCCGGGGCGCTCGCATCAATAACGTGCCGCCGGAACGCCGCCCGACCGCGATGATCTTTCAAAACTATGCGCTGTTCCCGCACATGAGCGTGCGCGACAACGTGCGCTTTGGACTGGACGTGAAGAAAATGCCGACCGTCGAGCGTGACGCCAAGGTTGAGCGCATACTCGACAAGCTGGGCCTCGCCGACATCGGCGACTTCAAGCCGGATCGGCTATCGGGGGGTCAGAAGCAGCGCATCGCGCTGGCGCGTGCGCTCGTGGTGGAGCCTGACATATTGTTGCTCGACGAGCCGCTGGGCGCGCTCGACGCCAATTTGCGCAAGAGCATTCAGGCGGAACTCAAGTTGTTGCAGCGCCACCTCGGCGTGACTTTCGTGTTTGTCACACACGCGCAGTCAGAGGCGCTCGCGCTGTCGGATCGCATCGTGGTGATGAACGCGGGCCGCATCGAACAGGTGAGCGCGCCCTATGAACTCTACACGCGGCCCAAGACGCTTTTCGTCGCGCGCTTCATCGGCCGCAATGCTCTGATATCGGGCCGGATCGCCAGCGTCGCTGACGAGGATTTCAGGCTTGAAACGGCGTATGGCGACATCGTGGGAACGAGCGTCAAGGGGATCCGCGTCGGGTCCGAATGCAGCGTCGCCATTTCCGCCGAAGCCATCGACGTGCTGCCCGCCGCCACTTCCGACGATTATTTCGTCATGACCTATGGCGGGCCTCCCCTCAAGGGCACGATCGAGACCGTCGAACAGGTTGGTCACATTGTGCGGATGGCGATCGGCATCGGCGCGGCCGAGCCGATCGTCGTTGAAAGCCATGCCGACAAATATGCGGGCAAGTTCCGGGCGAAGGACGAAGTGCGCCTTGCCTGGAAGAAAGACGCCGCCACGCTGATCACGCTTTGAGGCCGCAGGAGATGCCCCCCGCCCCGCCAACCGCCGCTTCGTTGGGCGCCGATCTGCGGGCGGGCCGCTTGGACCCCTGCGACCTTGTTGAGGAGACGCTGGCCGCCATCGCCGTCTACCCCGATCAGGCGATCTTCACGCAGGTGACCGCCGAGCGCGCGCGCAGGGAGGCGTTAGCCGCCCGCGCGCGGCTGCGGGCGGGCCGCGCGCTGAGTCCGCTCGACGGCGTGCCGGTTGCGTGGAAAGATCTTTTCGACGTCGAGGGACGCGTCACGACCGCAGGCTCGGTCGTACTTAGATCCAACCCGCCCGCCGCGCAGGACGCCGCGTTGCTTCAGGCGGCGGGACGCGCCGGCATGATCGCCATCGGCCTCGTCAATATGACCGAATTCGCCTATTCCGGCATCGGCCTCAACCCGCATTACGGGACGCCGCGCAATCCCAATGACACGAAAACTCACCGCGCGCCGGGCGGGTCGTCCTCCGGATCGGGGGTCGCTGTCGCCGCAGGCCTGACGACCCTCGCCATCGGCACCGACACCGGCGGTTCGGTCAGGGTCCCCGCGAGCTTCAACGGAATCGTCGGCTACAAATCCTCCACCGGCCACTTTCCGATGGAGGGCGTGTTCCCGCTCTCGCGCACGCTTGACGTTCTGGGTCCGCTCGCGCGCACGGTCGAGGATTGCGTTCTCGCCGACGCGGCGCTGCGCGGCGCGCTCGTCCCCGCCGCGCGTCGGGGGCGGATGGCGGATTTGTACATCCTGGTTCCGCAGACGCTCGTGTTCGAGGGTTGTCAGGATGCGGTGCTCGCCAATTTCGAAATCTCCCTTGAGAGCCTCGCGCGCGCGGGCGCCCGCATCGAACGCCGCGCGCTGCCGCAACTCGCCGCCATTCCCGAATTGATCGCCCGGCGCGGTCACCTGCTCGGCGCCGAGGCGCTGTTGCTGCATGGCGAGCGCGTGTTCGGCCCTGACGCAGAGCGCATCGACCGACGCGTGGTCGAGCGCATTCGCCTTGCGAGCCAAATGACCGCCGTCGATCTGACCGATGTTTTGCAGACGCGCGCGAGATTGATCTCCGAGGCGACGACGGAGATCGGTGACGCCATTGTTGCGTTTCCAACCACGGCCCATGTCGCGATGCCCATCGCGCCTCTGGAGGCGGACGACGAGGTGTTCGCGCGCGAAAACCTCAAGACGCTGCGCAACACGATGGTTGGCAATTTCCTCGACTGGTGCGGCGTCGCCATGCCCAACGGCGCCGACCGCGACGGCATGCCGACAAGCCTGTTGCTGTCGGCCCCGCATGGGCGCGACACAGCAGTTCTGTCCGCCGCACTGACAGTTGAATCGATTGTCCGCATGGCGGGAGACAAAAGATGAGCGAAGCCTTTTCCACCCTTTTTTCGCCGCTTCAACTCGCCGGAAAGACGCTGCCCAACCGCATCGCGATGGCCCCGCTCACGCGTCAGAGGGCGGAGGCCGACGGTACGCCGACCGACGAGATGGCGGCCTATTACGCCCGCCGGGCGCGCGGCGGCTGCGGCCTGATCGTCAGCGAGGGAACCTACGAGGAGGACAAGTTAGGCTGCCGCGCCTATCTCTCGCAGCCGGGGATCGCCAACGCCAAACATGTCGCTGGCTGGCGCAAGACGACGGACGCTGTCCACGCCCATGGCGGGCTCATCATCCTGCAACTGATGCACGGCGGCCGGGTGACCGATCCGCGATGCCTTGCGCCCGGCGAACAGCCCGTCAGCGCCAGCGCCACGCAGAGCGGCGGATGGTCGCTTTACTCGGATGACGAATACGAACAGACGATTCGAAACATCTCTGGCCTTTGGCCCAAGGTCACGTTTGGTCCCGCGCGCGAGCTGAGCGTCCCCGAAATCGAAGCCGTCGTACAGGGCTTTGCGGAGGGCGCCAACCGCGCCATCGAAGCCGGCTTCGATGGCGTCGAGATTCACGGCGCCAACGGTTATCTGCTCTCCCAATTCATCAACCCCAAGACCAACCTGCGCACCGACGCCTTTGGGGGCAATCCCGAAAACAACGCGCGCATCGCCGTCATGGCCTGCCAGGCTGTGCGCAAGGCGATCGGCCCGGACAAAATCCTCACCCTGCGGCTGTCGCAGGACGGCGTCGACGACTTCACCGGCGCCTGGCCGGGCGGCGTCTCCTATGCCGAGGCTATTGGCGCCGCGTTGCGCGACTGCGGCGCCGATGCGCTGCATTGGGCGAGCTTCAACTATCTCGAAAACCGCGATGCGATGTCGCCCGAGCCGATGCCGGCCGCACTGCGCCGCGCGTCCGGCCTGAAGATGATCGCGAACGGCGGAATTTCCGACGGCCCGAGCGCCGAGGCTGCGCTGAACAGCGGCGCCGCCGACATGGTGGCGATTGGCCGCCCGCTGTTCGCCCAACCGGACTGGCCCTACATTGTGCGTTCGGGCGCGCCCTATCCGTGGGCGCCCTTCGACCGCAAATACGTCGTCCGCCCGCCGGTGGACTACGCGCTCGCCTATCCTGTGTCGCTGGACGATCCCCATTGGACAACCAAGTGGTAAAAAGGGAAACGCTATGACCAAGACGATTTTGTGCAGCTTCGGCGTCGACGTGGATGCGGTCGCGGGGTGGATCGGGTCCTACGGCGGCGAGGACAGCCCGGACGACATTTCGCGCGGCATGTTTTCCGGCGAGGTCGGTTCGCCTCGCCTGGTTAAACTGTTCGACCGGCTCGGCATCAAGACGACATGGTTCATCCCCGGCCATTCCATCGAGACGTTTCCCGATCAGATGAAGATGGTCGCCGACGCCGGGCATGAGATCGGCGTACACGGCTATACGCACGAAAACCCGATCTCGATGACACGCGAGCAGGAAACCTATGTGCTCGATAAATGCATCGACCTCGTCACCAGACTTTCGGGCAAGCGGCCAACCGGCTATGTCGCGCCGTGGTGGGAGTTCTCCAACGTCACCAACGAGTTGTTGCTGGAACGCGGCATCAAATACGACCACTCGCTGATGCATCACGATCACCAGCCCTATTATGTGCGCGTCGGCGACAGTTGGACGAAGATCGATTATTCCAAGCATCCCTCGACCTGGATGACGCCGCTCAAACGCGGTACGGAGACCGATCTCATCGAATTGCCGGGAAGCTGGCATCTCGACGACCTTCCGCCGATGATGTTCATCAAAAAAAGCCCGAACAGCCACGGCTTCGTCAATCCGCGCGACATCGAAGAAATGTGGCGCGATCAATTTGATTGGGTCTACCGCGAATATGACTATGCGATCTTCCCGATCACCATCCATCCCGACGTTTCGGGCCGCCCGCATGTGTTGATGATGCTGGAGCGGCTCTATAATCACATGGTGTCGCATCCGGGCGTCAAATTCGTCACCATGAACGAAATGGCGGACGATTTCGCCTTGCGTTTCCCCCGCAAGAAGGCCTGATCCGGCAGGGTGCGCAAAACATCCGGCCGTCCACCCGACGGTCGGGTCGCAAACAAGGGAGGGTTGCATGATACGTGTCGGCGTCGACGTCGGAGGGACGTTCACAGACATCGTCCTGGAACAAACCATAGCCGGTTCCAACCAGCGCATCTTCGTCCATAAGGTGTCCTCCACCCCGACGGACCAATCGGTCGGCGTGGTGCAGGGAGTGGTTGAAATCTGCAAAATCGCAGGCGTCTCGCCGCACGACATCGACACGGTGCTGCACGGCACGACGGTCGCCACTAACATGGTCATCGAGCGCAAGGGCGCCGAAGTGGGCATGATTACGACGCGCGGCTTCCGTGACATTCTGCACATGGCGCGGCACAAACGGCCGCACAATTTCTCGCTTCAGTTCGATGTGCCCTGGCAATCGAAACCCCTGGTCAAACGCAGAAACCGCCTTGTCGTCGACGAGCGCCTGCGGCCGCCGACCGGCGAGATCGAAGTTCCGCTCGCGCTCGATCAGGTCGAGGAAGCCGCGCAGACGTTCAAGAAGCGCGGCATCGAAGCGATCGTAATCTGCTTCCTGTTCTCGTTTCTCAACAACGAGCACGAGGCCCGCGCCCGCGACATCGTCAAGCGGGTCCTCCCCAACGCGTTTGTTTCCTGTTCGCATGAGGTGGTCAACGTCATCCGTGAATACGAACGCTTCGCCACGACGGCGATGAACGCATACATCGGCCCGACCACCGCGCTCTACCTGGAGCGGCTCGAAGGCCGCCTGCGCGAGAACGGCGTTGCGGCGAAAGTGCGCATCATGCAATCGAACGGCGGCATCTCGACGGTCGAGAATTCCTCGCGCCGCCCGGTCGGCCTGCTGCTCTCGGGTCCCGCCGGCGGGGTGATCGGCGGCCGCTGGACGGGGGAGGCCTGCGGCGCAAAGAACCTCATCACCGTTGACGTCGGCGGCACTTCGGCAGACATTTCCGTCATCCAGAACGGCGAATTGCGCATCAAGAATCCGCGCGACACGGAAGTCGCCAACCTGCCGGTGCTGGCGCCAATGATCGACATCGACGCCATCGGCGCGGGCGGCGGGTCCATCGCCTATCTCGATCCGGGCGGCGCGTTCCGCGTCGGTCCGCGCTCGGCGGGCGCTTTCCCCGGCCCCGCCTGCTACGGAAAGGGTGGCAAAGAGCCTGCGGTGACGGACGCGCAGGTCGTTCTGGGCCGGTTGGACCCCGAACATTTCCTCGGCGGCGATCTCAGCATCGACCCCGCGCTGGCGCACGCGGCCATAGAGGAATATGTGGCGAAGCCGCTGGGTCTTTCGGTCACCGACGCGGCGCTGGGCGTGTTGCGCGTCGTCAACAACAACATGGCGCTCGCGATCCACGGCAATTCCGTCGCCAAGGGCATCGATCCCCGCAACTTCACGCTGATGGGCTTTGGCGGTGCGGGGCCGCTGCACGCGACTTCCCTCGCCGACCTCATCGGCGCGAAGGACACGATCTCGCCGCTGCATCCCGGCATCACCGCTGCGATGGGGCTGCTGCTCACCGAGTTGCAATATGAATACACGCGCTCGGTGCTCGTGGTGGCCAACCAGGCGGCGCCTGCGGATTTCGGTCTCGTCAACAAGATTCTGAGCGATCTGAGGCGCGAAGCGAGCGAGCAGTTGACGGCGGACGGCGCCGCTCCGTCTCTCCATCGCTTTGTCGCGGTCGCGGAATGTCGCTATGTAGGGCAGGGTTTTGAACTCAGAGCCGCCATGCCCGAGGAACCGCTCTCCCCGACCAATGTCCGCGTGGTCATCGAGAACTTCTACGACGCGCACAAGGAGGCGTATGGGCACGCCTTTGAAGACCAATTGGTCGAGATCATCACGCTGCGCGTCGTCGGCTCCTCGGCGACGGAGACGCTGAAGCTGCCCGATCTCGAAATCGGCGCGCGCAAGAATCCCAAGGCTGCCGAACTGTACGTGCGCGAAACTGTGTTCGACGACGGGCGGCGGGTGGCGACGCCGCGCTACGATCGCAGGAAGCTGCTCGCGCAGGACGAAATCGTGGGTCCGGCGATCGTCGTTCAGCACAATTCCACCACCCTGGTGCCGCCGGGCTATGTCGCCACCGTGCTGAGCCACGGCGACATGCGCGTCGCGCGCACGGCTTGATTGAGGGAGGACGAAACCATGTCCGACACACGTCTGAAAATTGACCCGATCACGCTTCAGGTCATCGGCGGCGCCTTGCACGCCATCGCCGAGCAGATGGGCAATGTGCTTTATCGCATGTCCTATTCCTCGATCATCCGCGAGAGCCAGGACCTCGGCGCAGGCCTGTTCGACCGCGATTTCAACACGCTCTGCGAATCCGATTCGACGCCCATGCATATCGGCTCGCTGCCCGGCTATCTGCGCGGCATCGAGAAATCGATTCCGTTGAGCGCATGGAAGCCGGGCGATTGCGTCATCCACAACCACCCCTATTACGGCGCCAGCCATTCGCCGGACATCGCGGTGGTCATGCCCGTATTCTTCGAGGGCGAGTTGATTGGTTTCTCCGCCAACACCGCGCATCACGTCGACATCGGCGCGGCGACGCCGGGTCTCATCATCGACGTGCCCGATATGTTCGCCGAGGGCATGTTGTTCAACGGAACCAAGCTTTACGAGGCGGGGGTGCGAAGCGAATGCCTGTGGCGTTATATCCGCGACAATACCCGCGTGCCGGGCCTCGTGATGGGCGATCTGGAGGCGCAGATTGCGTCCGCCGAACTTGGGGTCAGGCGCTTTCAGGAATTGCTGGCGACCTATGGCAAAGACGTGGTGATCCAGACCACGCGTCAGTTGATGGATTACACCGAAGCGATGCTGCGC
>JAYVYJ010000222.1:0-7440 GCA_043784465.1 Hyphomicrobiales bacterium | reverse complement strand
CCACAAGCCCGGTTGAGCCAACCTAGCGCCAGGAGCGCGCCATGATCGTCGCGCTCTTTGGCACGCCCTCGCCACTCACTTATCTGGCGATCAACATGTTGCGCGCCATCGTGCAGGTGACGTGCGGAGAGCATGACATGATCGGCGTCAACAACGTCGCCGACCTGCGCGGCGCGTGGCCCAAGCGGGACCAAAAGCGGCCGGCTGTCGTCGTGGCCTCGGACATGCCGAGCCCCGACTTCATCGACTTTATGCTGGCCGCCAAGGTCCCGATGATCCTGTGCCTGGAGCGGCTGGACGAGATCGCCGCCTTCATGGTTTCCTGTCGGCAGACTGACGTCATGTCCGCGCTGCGCATCGCCACCCAGAGCCTCAGCAGTCTTGAGCGGCTCGCCACGGACACGCCCGCCGCCGTGCTGACGATGGGCGTCTTCCCTGCGACGCTTTCGCAGACCCTTTCCGATCTCTTGCGATTTTGCAACGCAGACGGCGGCGACGTCGTCGTCGGAAATGCCGCGAAATATCTGGGCTTCGACGGCAGGGGCGACATTCCGCTTTCAGAGTTCCTGAAAAAGTCCCGCAAAGCGCTATTTCCCGAGTTGAAAGCAACTCTAGACCTGGCGGCGCACCAGATCGACGCCCACGCCAACCTCGCAGGGGCCTACAACCAGATCGCCGCCGGGCGCAGGCTCAGCGAAGCCTACTGGCCCGCCTGTTGTTTCCTTCAGGCGGACACGGAAGGCATTCCGGCTCTGGGCGATCTTGAATTGGAGGGCCGCGCGCGTTTCCTTTGCCACGGCCCCTACTTTCATCTCCCCGCCGGCTTCTGGGGCGCGGAGTTGGCGATCGAAGTCAGCGAATCGCGTTCGGAAAATCGGGTTGGTTTCGACGTTTTCGCCGGCGCCGTCCTGGCCGCTTGCGCCACGACGCTGCCACGGGAGGGGTCGCTGGCCTGCGACCTGACGTTCTGCGTGACCGACCCGACGACGCCCGTAGAGATCAGGATTCAATTGTTGACGGGCGCCATCGAGGGCAGGCTGCGTATCGCGGGGGTGACGTTGCGTCGATTGTGAGGCGCTAGTCGCGGGGGTGCGTCCTCATCGCATAAAAGAACCCATTGCCGAGCGGCGCGCTGAGATCGACGGCCGAAAAGCCCTCGTCGACCAACACGTCGATCAAATTCTTCTGCGTCTTGCCGTCGACGACGCGATGCCATTCCACCATCAACGCGGTGACGTCGCGCCAAAGGCCTGCGGCTTGAAGAGCTTCAAAGATTTCGAACTCCGAACCTTCGCAATCGATCTTCGCAACGATGTCGCGCCCCTTGGCCTTCGCCGACCTGAAGATCGGCTCCAGTACGGTCGAGGCCTTGCGCACCTGGACGGCCGTCGGCTTTCCCTTCGTTGCGCCGCGGATCGATTGACTTCCCGAATCGCCTTCGTCGGAGATAAGCAGGGAAAGCTCCTGGTCCGCGCCCGCAAGCCCGAAATTGTAGGCCGTTATCTTATCCGACAATTCCGGATTGAGTCTGAGGTTCGCCTGCGCACGCTCGAACGTTTCGCGGAACGGTTCGAAAGCGTGGACTTCCTTCACAAATGATTTACTGGCGAAAGCAAGGGAAACGAGACCCAAATTCATGCCGACGTCGATCACGCACGCATCATGGCGTTGAAGAAGATTGTATGTGTTGCGCTGGAAGATTTCGCCGACGAAATTGATGTCGTCGGCGGTGTCGGCATGAAAAGCCACGCCGTCGATGGCGACGATGATGCGCTCGCCGTCCAGCCTAACGTCAGCGCCGTTGTTGTGCATCTGGCGAAAGTCCCGCAGACGGCGAAGAAAAAATGGCGGCGCTTCCCCTTCAACCACACTGGGGAAACGACGGCGGGCCAGGGCGCTCGCCGCCTCAACGCCCGGCGGCGCGGCGACCCTGAGAGGAAAATCGCCGACGACCAGCGGCAAGACGCCGTTGGTGAATACGCGATATTGCAGGGTTCCGGGCCGATCGACCGCAAACGACAGCCGCAGCGGCGGGGCGCCGTCCTGCAAATGCGAGCAACGGAAATCCGCAGCGGCGAAAACTCTGGCGCCGTGTTCGGCGACAACGTCCACATTTCCAAGCACGGCGTCACCCTGCCCGCTCAGGTCGCCATTGGCGACAACGTCGAACTCGACGACATATTGGCCGGGATCGACCCGCTCGTAGGGACCGTAGACGGCGTGGCCGACTTCTCCGCGACGTGTCGAAATTTTCTGCTGGCCGTCAGGGAACAAGGTTACCAAACCGAGTCGCGCATTAAGCATCGCTTTGCCGCCTTGCTGGAAGTCGAGCGATTCGAAACAGGAACTCGCTCATTACATCGGTGAATCCCCATATCCACCTTACTACGACGTCGCAACCAGGCAACGTTATGCGAGCAATTTGCTTTATCAATTACGTCGCCCTCGTCTCTGACGGCAGAATGTCTCTTCCTACGAAATTGAATTCCTTTACCTTGCGGCAGATATTCATTTCATTCCGGAGGCGCGGCCTGCAAGCGCCAGTTGGACGACAGGAACGACCGGCGGGTCAGATCGTCGTCGTCCGTCGTCGTCATGATGGAGGCCATGCAATCGGGCGCCAGAATTTTAAGCCGCGGCTCCTCCCCCAAGTCACCAATGGGCGCGCAGATGACGGTCAGCGAATCCGAGCGCGGGAAGTCGCGGACCTCAAGTTTTCGGAATTCCGCGCCCGTGAACACTTCGATCTGCTTCGGACTGATGCCGTTTACGACGTTGACGTCGAAGCAGAGAAACTGTTGCGCCGCACGACGCCGAATTATGATTTCGCTTTGCGTCGTCGGGCCCGCCCACCAATGCAGCTTCTCCCGGTCCGCTTCCGGCGCATACCAGTTTCTCACCAGCCATACGCCCGTTTCTCCATCGACCCAGGCGCGCCTCGAATTGGCGGAATGCGGCCCCGGCCCCAAGGCCTGATAGACGTCGTCACGATATTTCGTGAACGCTTCGCAAGCCGTTTGATGCAACAGTGCGTCGAAGGCGTAAAGATGAGGGCGGTCTAGCAAGAAAGAACGCAGCCGGGCGACGACGACATCGTCGCTCTGCGCCACATTCACGCAGGAAGCGAAATCCGCGACCGGATGTTTGGTCTCCAGCGACCACAGCCTCGTGAATTCATCGACGCTCTGGGTCGGGACAAGCCAGCGGATTTTGTCGAGAGCTTGAAAGAACCGGGCATGAAACGCCCGCATCATGCCGAATTTTTCGATCTCAAATCCGATGGGCGTGAATGCAGACAAAATATAGCGCGTTTGATGGTTGGCGAAAAAATCTCCGAACTGCTTGAAGAACGCCTCTGGCGAAAGCTTTAGCGCGGCGCGGCGCCATCGGTTCGTCGGATCGCGAAGAATATGACGATAGTTGGAGATCATCTGGGAAACGGGTTCGCGCACCGTTACGACTATGTCCAGACCGTCGACGCCTTCCAGCAGTTCGCCGCGCACATGCGCCTCGACAAAGGCTTTCGCCGCGATCAAACTCAGAAATTCATCGCGCTGCTCGGGACCATATTCATGTTGCAATATCGCACATTCATGAGGTTGGAAGGCGGACGCCAATCGCGTCGCCAGCGTTTGTCCCCCCGTTTTGGGAACGTGAAGATAAAACAGCTTGTTCGTGCTCATCTTCGGCGCCTATAAAACGACATCGGCAAAAACTCGGCGAATGCGACGCAAGAGACTTTCCGCGACGAGCGACCGCACCGATTTCACATGACGTATTTGCTTGCCGCGACGAACACTTCATCGGGAGACACGCCGAGCAAACAGGGCAACCCCTTGCCGCACTCCTCAATCAATTCGATCCCGCAGCCATAACAGGGCACGCGGCGCGTGAGAATGATCCCCGACCCGTCCTGTCCCCATTCGCTCCAGTTGACCGCGCCCATGTGAATGCTGACGACGGGCGTGCCACGTAGGGCCGCCAGATGTTTGGGGCCGGTGTCGTTGCCGATGAAGACGGCGCATTGCGACAGAAGGCCATCAAAATCGGCGAAGCTCAAGGCCCCGTTCAGGATTTGGAAATCCTCGCCGTTCAGATCCTGGGGAGCCGCGGCGAGGTCGGCGGGCGAATCCAGCAACATGATGACGTGGAGATGCGCTTCGCGCACCAGACGGCGCGCTACGTCGAGGAAATTGGCTACCGGCCATTTGCGGGTCGCCGTCCGCGCGCCGGTGTGGAGGACGGCGAAACGGCGGCCCGGCGGCAGGGCCAATCCTTGAGCAAACGCGGGGTCGAGCGCCGCCTTGGGCAGCACCACGTTGGGTCTCTTGACGGCGAGCGCCAAGCTCTCGACCAAACTTTCGGGCGCATGGGAATGGGAGAGGCATGCCTGGCCGTTACCGGCGTCGCGCGACTGCACGTCGATCCCAAAACTCATCCAGGGAAACTCGGACGGCCTGAAACCCGCCGTGTAGCGCGCGCCCGCCAGACGCAGCAGCGGCCGGGAATGGAGGCCGGGAGAAAGGTCGATCGCCAGATCGAAACGGTAAGGCGACAGCCGTTGTTTGAGTTCGCTCTGTTCGGCCAGCGAAAGGCTGCGTGTCCGGCTCTTCGGATCGTATGTCAGATTGACGAACAGCGATTGGGCGAACAATCCGAGCGATGTCATCAACTCGGCCTGCGCCGGCGAGAACAGGCCGTAAAGCGACGCCTCGGGAAAGTGCCGCCTGAGCGCCAGCATGGCGGGAACCGACATCACCGTGTCGCCAAGTTGATCGGCGCGGACGACGAGTATCTTCTTGAAGGCGCCGTGAAAAGTTTGACGTTTCGCCGGCAACGCCAGACTGGGCAAAGAAGCGATGCGCGCCTCCAGCGAAGCGGCCGACGGCGCGTCCTCCAGATCGACGATGGCCGCAGACGCCGCTGCGGCTTCGGGCGAAGCGGGTTGAGCGTCGAACCAGATCGTGTCTTCCCATGTGCGATATCCGCCGTCCCATTCTTCGAAATAGAGTTGGATTTCGTGCCGCCCGGCGTCGACGCCCGACAGATCGAACCAGCAATTGAACATCATGTGAGACAGGGGGGAGAGTTCATAGCCTGACCGCAAGCGCACGCCTTCGGTTTGGCCCATTGTGCGGCCGTCGATCCGCACCCGCAGTTTCGCCAGAGGATTGGCCGAGGCGACCCGCACGCGAACGAAGTCGATTCTTCTGATCTGCCGGCGCCATTGCCCGAAATCCCAGCGCCGTCCCCGGCCAAGTTCGAGAACTTCGATGTGCTCGCCTCCAGCCCCGGGGCGGCCGGTGGGCGGGCGCCATTCCAGCGCGATCTCAGGGGCGAGATCGGCTATTTTCTCGCCGCTCGACAGGCGCCCCTGCGAGGTCGAGGGTTCGCCGGCCAGCGCCATAGCGAAAATGGGGCGCCCGCCGGCAATGTCGAGAAATTGCGCATCGTCGGCGAAACGCGAAATTATGGAGGATATGGGTTCAACTTCCGGCAGGACGGCGACCAACTCTCGTCGCAGAAAATCGCTGGGCTCTTGGTTAAAAGCATGTTGCAGCAAACGCGCCGCCCGAGGAAAGTCCCCGTTGATCTTGGCGATCAAGGCCCATTCGATCACGGCGCCGCGCGACGCCGTCGTCTCGTCGAGACCGCGCTCCATCACCGCATTGGCCAGACCATGCAGGCCAATCGCCTTCAGATCCTGAGCATGCGACACAATTTCGCTCTCGCCGCCGAGGCGTCCAGCGTGACACGCGGCGATCAACGCCGCGCAGGTCATCGGCGCGTCCGGTCGGCGATATATGGCCAGCCATTCGCGGGCGGCCGCTTGCGAAACGTCTTGAAGGCAGACCGAATAGAGCGCGGCGCGCGCCGCGTCGGCGCGGTCCCCAAAGCACTCGCACAAGGCGCCAGTCAAAAGGCCGTCGATCTCATAGGCGATCGCCTGAAACGACCCGACCTCCACAATCCGGCGGGCGAGGGGGTTCTCCCGCAGCGCCAGGAACGCGCCAACGAGTTGCGCGGACGTCGTCTCCTGAAGGTATCGGGCTCTCGCCCGACCGACCCAGCCCGCCAATATGTCGTGGAGGATGCGCGCGCAGAACTGCGTCAGCCCATCGCGGGTTCGCGCCGGCGCAAAGGTGACGAACGCGCCTGCGGGCGAGGTCGCGTCGTGCAACGCCCGCACCGCGACGATGGCGTCGTCGGCGTCCCCGCGGAGCGCGATGGCGTCCAGCGCCCTGTTTGTGAGGGCCGACAGGTTCGCCAGCGTCGTTCTGGCTTGGCCAACCGACAGTTCCCGGGGCGGCCACTCGACAGGCTTGGGCGGCGGATCCCCCCGGGGCGGGGGAGGCGCCTGCGCGGCGATGAACGCGAGTTGGTAAAGTCCGCTCGCCCCGCCTCTCGCGCGTTGGCTCTTCAGCGTCTCAAGATCGTTGAACCGCTTCAACTGCGAAGGGGGCCACAGGGTCGAGCCGGCGATATGACGAATATGGTCTTCCAACGCGGTCAGACGGCTATCGACGAGATAGGCGACCTCGGCGAACGTCCGCGCCGCGTCGGCTTCGCCGCAACTCTCCAGCGCCCGCGCGGCGCAGCACAGTTTCGCCGGTTCAGGGTTGTCGCCGAGGTCGCAATCGAGAACGGCGTGGAACACGCTCAGGGGAATGGACGCGTCGGGCGAAACCTCGCCCCGCCGGCCAAAGCGGACGACGCCCGCGTGAAGCCCAGGAAATCCTGCGAGTTCCTCCCGCCCATGCTTTTCGCCAAGCCGATCGGCCCACCGATAGGCCTCCCGCGCGGCCGGGAAATTACCCGATTCCTTGAACAAATGACCGAGCTGAACCGCCACATCGCCGGTCGCGCCCAGAGCCGCGTGCGCCTTCCCATAGGCCTCGAAGGCCGCCCCAAATTGTCCGGCGTCCTTCAGGCAATTGCCGGCCGACACCCAATAGGCTTGCAGGCCGGAGACGCTTGCGGCCACCGCGGCGTAGAGCCGTGCGGCCTCCGCCCATCGCCTGTCCGCGCAAGCGGCGTCCGCCTGCGCGATTTTGGCCTCGACAGATCGATCGTTTCGCCTTCGCAGCAGCCGATCACGTAAGGTCAAATCCGCTCCCCTGTTTCCCGTCCGGCGGCGACGCTAACGCGAGGTCGATTTCTCGAGCAGCATGCTGGTCGATTGGCCTGCGATCAGATCGACCAGCAGCACCTTTCCGCCCCGCGCCTGCACGAAGTCCGCGCCGACCACGTTCTCGATGGTATAGTCAGCGCCTTTGACGAGCAGGTCCGGGCGCAGCGCTTCGATGATCTCGCGCGGCGTGTCCTCGTCGAAGATCGTGACCAGCGCCACTCCCTTCATGGCCGCCATCACCAAAGACCGCGCGTCCTGCGATTGGATGGGGCGGCTTGGCCCCTTCAGGCGGCGCACGGAGGCGTCGG
>JAYVYJ010000221.1:0-3349 GCA_043784465.1 Hyphomicrobiales bacterium | reverse complement strand
GAGCCGCTGGGCGATCTCCATCAAGGGCGCCACGATTCTTTTGGCGTCCGCGCCCCGGGCCAGCCGCACCAGGACGCTGGCGATTTCGCCCGCCAGCAGCGCCGCCTCGAAGGCGGCGGCGAAGGGGCCGACGTCGGCGAGCGGCGGCGTAATCAGATAGAGGCGTGGTGCGGACATGACGCGCCCTTAAAATGCGCTTGCGGCCAATTCGCGGCGCGTCACGGCGCCCCGAACGCCGCCTGCACGCGGGCCCGTTGCGCCGCCAGCGGGCTCTCAACCTCATTCCCCGCCGCCGCAGCCCGGTCGCCAAACGACCGGTCCAGGTGCATCACGCGCGACTGAAGCCGCAGCGACCGTTCCGCCAGTTCGACGAAATCGCTTGGCAGTTCGGGAAGCACGGTCGCGTCGCACGACATGTCCTGTTTGGTGAGCCGAACGCGATGACGCTCGCTTAGCGCCTGCTGCGACGTCAATTCGCCCTCGTTGACCGCGCGGCGCAGCAAAAGCCAGGAGGCGATCTGCATCAGACGCGTCGTCATGCGCATGCTCTCGGTGGCGTAGGCCAGCGCGGCGGGACGGCGGAGCGCCTTGGATGCCGAACGGCCGGGGCCGTCGAGATAGCTCGCAGCTTCCTCGACAAGCGTCATCCCCTCGCGGAACAGCGTCTTGAACGCTTCCGAGTTCGCATGTCTCTGAACAAAGGACACCGCATCGGCGTCGCCCCCGAACGCCTGGCCTTGAGCACTCATACGCAAAACTCCCCGAGCCGCTTCGATCCGCGAGCACGCCCTGTTGTCCCAAAACGGACGGACGCCCGCGCACCTCTCGACCCGTCGCAAACATAGCGCCGCCGGACGCGGCGGGCCTCGTTTGCTTCCCGTTAAGGTTAATCCGAAGTCGGCTTCCGCGAAAGGGCCAAAAAAAGGCCGCCCCGAGGGCGGCCGAGGACTTTGGGGAGGAAGAACCGGAAGGGCGACCGAAACCGATCCCGATTGCAACCTTACGTTAACCCCTTTCGTCTTAACAAAACATTAACGGCCCCGCCCCTGTCCCGAATCGACGCGTTCAGCGACGAAACGCCTGTTCGGCCGCGAGTCGCGTCGCCTCGCGCGCGTCCCGCGCCCGTTGCAACCGCTCGATCTCCTCACGCAACGACGCGATGCGCACATCGAGTTCGCCGACCGACATCGCGTCGACGTTCTCCCCCACGACGTGCGCTGCAGTCTTGGTTGGCCGCGCGCGAAACGCGCTCTCTTCGTCGAGACCAGCCACCTCAGCCTGCCCGGGCGGCGATGAAACCCCCGCCCCAGACACGCGCGCCCGGATCGGCGGATTCGTAGATTACGCAAGCCTGCCCGGGCGAGACCCCCGATTCCGGATCGGCGAACGCGACATGCCCGTCCGCGTAAAGATGGGCGGGCGTGGGCGGACGGGTGGAGCGCACCCGCGCGGCCACCATCACGCCCTCTTCAGGCAGGTCGGCCAGGCGGCCCGGTCCAATCCAGTTGAAATCGCGCAAATGCACAAACGGCGTCGCCAGCGCCTCGCGCGGGCCCACGACCACGCGCGCGCGCGCCGCGTCGAGCGCGACGACGTACAGCGGCTCGCTCGCCGCGACGCCGATGCCGCGCCGCTGGCCGATGGTGTAATGCAGGATCCCGCTGTGGCTGCCCAGAGTGCGCCCGTCGACATGCACGATTTCGCCGGGCTTCGCCGACCCCGGCATCAGCCGTTCGATCATCGCGCTGTACCGCCCTGTCGGCACGAAGCAGATGTCCTGACTGTCGGCCTTGTCGGCGACGACGAGGCCGAATTCGCGCGCCAGCGCGCGCACCTGAGGCTTGAGCATATCGCCCAGCGGAAATCGCAGCCGCCTAAGTTGGTCGGGCGTGGTCGCGAACAGGAAGTAGCTTTGGTCGCGGTCGGGGTCGGCGGCGCGGTAGAGCGCACGGCCGCCCTGCCCGTCGTCGCGGCTGACTACATAATGTCCCGTCGCCAGCACGTCGGCGCCGAGATCTTCCGCAGCCTCGAACAGATCCACGAATTTGAGGTGCTGGTTACAGGCGACGCAAGGAATGGGCGTCTCGCCCGCCATATAGGCGCGCGCGAACGGCTCGATCACCTTTTCGCGAAAGCGCGCTTCGTAGTCGAGCACGTAATGGGGCGCGCCCAGCCGCGCCGCCACGTCGCGCGCATCGTGAATGTCCTGCCCCGCGCAACAGGCGCCTTTGCGGTGCGTGGCTGCGCCGTGATCGTAAAGTTGCATCGTCAGCCCGACGACGTCGTAGCCCTCGCGCGACAGCAGGGCCGCGACGACGCTCGAATCCACGCCGCCCGACATAGCCACCACGACGCGGGTGTCCTGCGGCGACTTGCGCAGGCCGAGAGAATTGAGGGGCGCGAGTTGCGCGGCGGCGAGGGACATCAGCAAACCCATACGACTTCCCCGCCGATTTGGGGAACCCCGAACCGGCGCGCAAGGTCTTCTAACGGAATTCGGCGCGCCGCGCCAAGCGTTGTAGGGCGTTGCGGATTGGCCACAGGCGCTTAGCCAAATTTTAAGCGGAGGCGCCTAAGGTCTGTATGCGTAAGAGTTGCGTTCGCGTGTGAGAGTCAAATGAGTGACGCGCTTCGGCCGAGGGTGAAGTACGTGATCGGGCCGGACGGGAGTCCCTTGACGATCGCCGATCTTCCCCCGCCGTCTACCAAACGTTGGGTGATCCGCCGCAAGGCGGAAGTGGTGGCGGCGGTGCGCGGCGGTCTGCTGTCGCTCGAAGAAGCTTGCGCCCGTTATACGCTGACCGTCGACGAGTTCCTCTCGTGGCAGGTCTCCATCGACCAGCACGGCCTCGCCGGCCTGCGCACCACACGCATCCAGCAATATCGCCACTAACTCTCGGCGACGAACCCTTGGCGGCAAGGCGCCGCGGTCGACAGCCGGAGCGCCCCGACCGTGGCGCGCTCACGCCGTTCCCGCCTCCGGCTGTGCGCTTAGCCTGCGCCAGCGGCGGAAGAGGAAAAATAACCGCCGGCCGTGAGTGTAGCTCCGCACGCGCATCGTCGCGAGGCTCGCCCCGCCCAGCAGCGAGCGCAGGGCTATGGCGCGCGCTATCGGCAACGTCGTCGCCAGGCAGACATAGCTCCCCCGCATTGAAGAAGACCTACGCCCCCCAGATCAGCGTGAACACGCGGAAGAAGCGGCGGATCTCGGCGGTCGCCGGCAGGCGCACGGGCTGGCGGGCCTGTGCGATGTCCAGCAGCAGCGGCCTTTCGTCGAAGGCGCCCCCACGACGAAGGCGACGCCCGTCCACGCGTTGGCATGGGCGCTTCATAGACGATCAGGAACGGC
>JAYVYJ010000220.1:0-14463 GCA_043784465.1 Hyphomicrobiales bacterium | reverse complement strand
GCGCTCGACGACGTGTCGTTCAGCGTCGGGCGTAGCGAGGTGCATTGCCTGGCGGGCGAGAACGGCTGCGGCAAGAGCACGCTCATCAAGGTGATCGCGGGCGTCTATCAGGCCGCACCGGGCGCCAGCGCGCAATATTTCGGCGAGACCGTCGCGGCGCCGACTCCTCAACTCGCCCGTGCGCGCGGCGTCGCCGTCATCTGGCAGGACCTCGCGCTGTTCCCCGAAATGACGGTCGCCGAAAACATCGCCTTCGACGGCCTCGTCGGCGCGCCGCGCCTCGTCAGCTACCGCCGCATCGCGCAGACCGCGCGCGCGGCCCTGGCGCGGCTCGGCGTCACGCTCGATCTCAACGCGCGCCTGCGCACGCTGCCCATCTCCGGCCGCCAGATCGTCGCCATCGCGCGCGCCCTCGCCAGCGACGCGAAGATCATCTTCATGGATGAGCCGACCGCCTCGCTGACGCAGTCCGAGACCGACCATCTGCTCGCCGTCGTGCGCACGCTGTCCGCGTCGGGCGTCGCGGTCGTCTTCGTCAGCCACCGCCTTGCCGAAGTGCTGGATGTGTCCTCCCGCGTGACCGTGCTGCGCGACGGCCGCCTCGTCGGCGTCTATGACGCCGCGGGCATGACGCAATCGCGCCTCACCGAACTGATGACCGGCAAGCGCTTCGACGCAAAAGTCAGCGCCCGCGACATTGGCGCCGCCGCCCCCGTTCTCGAAACCGTCGGGCTCACTCGGCAAGGCGAATACGCCGACGTCAACTTGACTGTGCGCGCCGGCGAGATCCTCGGCCTCATCGGCCTGATCGGCGCCGGCCGCACCGAACTCGCCCACACGCTCTTCGGCATGACGCGCGCCGATTCCGGCGCCGTGCGCCTCAACGGCGATCCCATCGCCTTCGCCAGCAACCGCGAGGCCATCGCGGCGGGAATCGGCTACGTCTCCGAGGATCGTCTGGCGCTCGGCCTCGTGCAGCCCCAGTCCATCGCCGACAACGCCGTCATCACGATCCTGAAGAAACTCTCCGGCGTGACGGGCCTCATCTCGGAAACCGCCAAATCCGCCGCCGTCGCCCTTGCGGTCGAGGAATTCGCGATCAAGATCGGCCGCCCCACGGACGCGGTCTCCACCCTGTCGGGCGGCAACCAGCAACGTGTCGTGCTCGCCAAATGGCTGGCGACGTCGCCCAAGGCGCTGATCCTCGATTGCCCGACCGTCGGCGTCGACGTCGGCGCACGAGACGGCATTTACAAAATCGTGCGGGCGCTCGCCGAGCGCGGCATCGCCATCCTGATGATCTCGGATGAAGTCGGCGAGGTCTATTTCAACGCCGACCGCGTTCTCCACATGGCGGGCGGCCGGATCGTCGGCGAATACGATCCGCTCCGCACGTCCGTCGCCGAACTGGAGCGCGCGGTCTATGCTTGACTACCTGCGCGCTCACGAGGCCGAGGCGCGCCTGTTTGCGGTGCTCGCGGCCCTCACGCTGTTCCTCGGCCTCGCCTCGCCAAGCTTTCTCACGGCGGGGAATTTCGCCTCGTTGATGAACAACAACGCCGTCAACGTCATCTGGGCCGTTGGCCTGCTAGTGGTGCTGATCTCAGGCGGAATCGACATTTCCTTCGCCGTTGCGGCCTCCGTCGCGCAATATTTCGCCGCTCTGGCGCTTCACGCCGTCGGCGGCGGCGGCTGGCTTCTGGGCCTTTTGTTCGCCGGCGCATTTGGCGTGGCCATCGGTTGCATCAACGCCAGCCTGATCGCAGGCTTCCGCATCATCTCCATCGTCGTCACCATCGCGACCTTCAACGCCCTGTTCGGTTTGCTGATGTTCATGACCTCGGGCAAGTCGATCTACGATTTGCCCGACTGGTGGACCGACCGCGTCGCCGTCGTGCCGCTGGGCGCCGGCGGTGCGCTGACGCTGCCGACGCTGGCGATGGTCGTCGCGATGGCGGCGACATGGTTCCTCATCTCGCGCACCAACATCGGTCGCCAACTCTACGCCTTCGGCGATAACCCGGAGGGCGCCCGCCGCGCGGGCGTCCCCACGGTAAAAATGCAATTCGTCGCCTATGGTTGGATGGGCTTGATGGCGGGCGTAGGCGGCTTGATGCAGGTCAATATCGCGCAGGAGGTCGTCCCCAACGCGCTGATTGGCCGCGAACTCGACGTGCTGGCGGCGGTGGTGCTGGGCGGCGCGCGCCTCGGCGGCGGGCGCGGTTCGGTGCTGGGCTGCTTTCTCGGCGTGGCGCTGGTGGCGATCCTGCAAAACGGCCTCAACCTGCTGGGCGTCTCGCCCTACGCCTTCAAGGTGGTGATCGGCCTGACGATCCTGGTCGCCATCTCGCTCTCCAATTTCGAAATGGGCGCGCTGCTGGCGGGCGGGGCGAGAAAGCGCGGCCATGTCCCGATTGACTGACCGCCTCAACCGAACGTTCGGCCCCGAGACGCCGGGACTTCTTGTTCTGCTCGCGCTCGGCGTGGCGGCTTTCGGGTGGGCGTCGCCGCAATTTCTCAGCGCCGCCAATTTCGAATCCATCGCCTTCCAGCTGCCAGATCTCGGCCTACTGACTTTGGCGATGCTCGCGCCCATCATGTCGGGCGGCATCAATCTGGCCATCATCGCCATCGCCAATCTTAGCGGCCTCACGCTCGCCTTCGTGCTCAACCTCAACGGCGGCCCGCAGGCGGGAATCCCCGCCTTCGTCGTGGGCGCGCTTGGCGCTCTGGCGGTCGGCGGCGCCTCGGGCGCGTTGATGGGCGCCGTCATCGCCTATTTCGGCGCGCACCCCATCCTCGCGTCGCTGGCGATGATGATCTTTCTCAAAGGTCTCGGCGAGTTGCTGACACGCGGCGGCGACATTTCCGGCTTCCCCGAATTCCTCGGCGAATTCGGCCACGGCGTAGTCCTGGGCGTTCCCGCGCCGATGTGGCTGTTTATCGCCGCCGCGTTGTTGTGGCACGTTCTGCTGGCGCGCACGCGTCACGGCTTTGCGGTGGCGATGATTGGCTCCAACCCGCGCGCCAGCGAATATTCCGGCATCCCCGTGCGGCGTTCGCTGACGACGATCTATGCGCTGTCGGGGATCATGTCGGCGCTGGCGGGCATGGTGATGCTGGCGCGGTTCAACTCGGTTCGCGTCGGCCACGGCGATTCGCTGCTGCTGGTCACGGTGCTCGCCTGTTTCCTGGGCGGCGTCGATCCGTTCGGCGGCTTTGGCCGCGTCGCCCCGGTGTTCTTGTCGCTGCTGATCCTGCAAATGCTGTCGTCGGGCCTCAACCTGCTGGGCGCCAACCAGCATCTGTCCACCGCCGTCTGGGGCCTTTTCCTCATCGCGGTGATGATCTTGCGCTCGCGATCGCCGGCCTTGCGCGCGCTGTGGACGAGTCTGCGCACATGAAGTTTTCCTCAGGGAGGTCCGCATGAAATTCGGCATCTACAATTCGTACTGGGAGCAGGAATGGAGCGCCGACGTCCTCAAATATGTCGAGAAGGTCGCCAAGCTCGGCTTCGACTCGCTTGAGATCGCCGCCCATCATCTCAACGCCTATTCCCCCGCGCATATTGACGAGATCGCCCGCGCCGCCCACGCCAACGGCATCGCGATCACGGCGGGCCTCGGCCCCTCCCCGCAGCGCAACCTCGCCTCCTCCGATCCCGCCATACGCAAGGCGGGCCGCGCCTTCTTCGAGGAGACGCTGACCAACCTTGAGAAGCTCGACGTGCACGTGATCGGCGGCGCGCTTCATTCCTATTGGCCCATCGATTATTCCAAGCCCGTCGACAAGCCCGGCGACCGGGCGCGCGGGATCGAGGGGATCGCCAGCCTCGCAGATTTCGCCGCCGACCGCGGCGTCGATCTGTGTCTGGAAGTTCTCAACCGCTTCGAAAACCACGTGCTGAACACCGCGCAGGAGGGCGTCGATTTCGTGCGCGAAACCGGCAAGTCCAACGTCAAGGTGATGCTCGACACGTTCCATATGAACATCGAGGAGAACAGTTTTGGCGAGGCGATCCGCACGGCCGGTCCGCTGCTGGGTCATTTCCACACCGGCGAGAACAACCGCCGCGTGCCCGGCAAAGGCATGTTGCCCTGGCACGAGATCGGCGCCGCGCTGCGCGAGATCAACTATTCGGGCTTCGTCGTGATGGAGCCATTCGTCAAGATGGGCGGCGGCGTCGGGGCCGACATCAAGGTATGGCGCGATCTCAGCGACAACGCCGACGAGGCGAAGCTGGACGCGGACGCCAGACAATCTTTGGCGTTTTCGCGCTTCGTGATTGGCGGCGGCTGAGGCGCGCTCATGGAGCAAGATACGGCGATAGCAAACAATCGTCATTTGTTGGGAAGGAGATACGCACGAGCGCGTGCATGGCTGGGCGTGTCCCGGCGATGCACGCGATCAACAACCATCGAATGTTGTGTCGCTAGGGTTGTGCGATGTTTAGCGTCCGTTCTGAAGCCGGATAGGCGCGTCTCGGGATAGACGGCCAGGACAAGCCCGGCCAGCACGGGAGCGACGATCTGTTTGTTTCAAACGTTAGCTTGCGCCAAGCCCGCCAGCCCGTCGCGCACCGTCTTCAACGCGGCGGCGTTGAGCGACCGCGCCCCCGCTTCGTCGTCCGCCTCGGTGTAGCAGCGTAGTTCCGGCGCATTGCCGGATGGGCGCAGATGGATGATCGCGCCGTCCGCAAACGTCATCCGCAGCCCGTCGGTCTGATCTAAGCTTGCCAACGTCCCCGCGAACGCGCCAAAGGCCGCCTCGATGCGCGCCCTGCGCTGCGCTGCGTCGCCGACGCTGAGATAGGCCAATATCGCGCCGCTGTCGGCGGTTGGGAAATCTTTGATCCGGTCGCTGTAGGTGACGCGCGGCGGAAGTTCTCCGCACAAGGCCGCGATCCCGCGTCCCTTCGAGGCGGCCAACACCGCGACGATCGGCAGCACGGCGTCGCGCGTCGGCAGCGCCGTCAGCGTGCGCCTCTGCCACATGATGTCGCTTCCCAGCAAAAACCCGCCATTGGCCTCAAACCCGCAAACTACCCGACCCCCCGCCTCCCGCATCGCCGCGATTACGTAGGGCGAGCCGATGCGCGAGCGCGCCACACGTGCGAACGCGCCGCACTTCTCCAGCGCCGTATTGCTGCTGACCGGCGTCACAACCACGTCCGCGCCCAGCGCCTTCGCGCAGAGCAACCCCAGAATGTCGCCGCGCAGCCATTCGCCGCGCGCGTCGGCCAAAAGCGGCCGGTCGGAATCGCCGTCCGTCGAGGCGATGGCGTCAAGCTTCTGCGTCGCCGCCCACCCGCGCGCGAAGTCCACGTCCTCTGGCCGCAACGCCTCGGTGTCCACGGGGATGAACGTGTCGGAGCGGCCCAGCGGCACGACCTTCGCGCCGAGGCCGGCGAGAATGCGCGCGATCACGTCGCGCCCCACCGCCGAATGTTGATAGAGCCCGACCGTCAGTCCCGCCATCGCGTCCGGCCCGAACGCCTCGACGTAGCGCGCCACATAGCCCGTCTCGACGTCACGCGCGGGCGGCAGCGGCGCAGGATCGACAAGCGCGCCCCCAGCGTCGAAGCGGGCGCCTGCCAATGCTGTTTGCTGTCGCGCCATGCCTGCTTCGTCGTCCTTGAGCACTTCCCCCCCCGCGCGGTGAAATTTGATGCCGTTGCGGTTGTCGGGGATATGGCTGCCCGTCACCATCAGCGAGGGCGTTCGCGTCGCAAACGCATGGACGGCCAGCGCGGGCGTCGGCACATAGCCGCAAAACACCGGGTTGCCGCCCGCGTCGCGAATCGCCTGCGCGCAGGCGCGCAGGACGCGCGGCGTGCTGGGCCGGAGGTCCCCCGCCAGCGCGACCTCGGCGCCGGGCGAAAACTCGCCGACCTCGGCCAGATAGCTCAAGAATCCCCGCGTGTAGCCATAGCAGACCCGATCCGTCATCGCGGTGACGAGCCCCCGCGCGCCGCTTGTGCCGAAGGCGACGCCGCTCTCCTCCATCAGCGCGCGGACGGTGGTCGTGTCGGCCATGGGGACCCCCAGATCAGATACGAAATTCGACCGCGAAGCGGGTCAGCGCCCGCAGCGCGAGTTCGCCGTCCTCGGACGTGATCGATTCGGCGGGATTATGGCTGACGCCGCCCCTGCAACGCACGAACAGCATGCCCGAGGGCGCAAGCCCGCCCATCACCATCGTATCGTGCCCAGCGCCCGACGGCAGATGGAACGCAGGCAGCCCCAGTCCCTCCAGCGCCCGGTCCAAACCTGCGACTACGCCCGCGTCGCAGACATAAGCCGGCGCCTCGTGGACCGGCAAAAACACCGATTCGACATGCCGCCGCGCGGCCGCCGCCGTGCAGGCCGCATGAATGTCGCTCACCGCGCGGCGCCGCCATTCGTCGCGCGGGCTGCGCACGTCGAGTGAAAACCGGGCGACGCCGGGGATCACATTGACCGCGCCGGGCTCCACCTCCAGCCGCCCGACAGTCGCCACAAGGTCCGGCTCCCTCTGCGCGCGCGCCTCCACGGCAAGAATCATTTCGGCGGCGGCCGCGACCGCGTCGCGGCGCAAATCCATCGGCACGGCGCCCGCGTGGCCCGCCAGCCCCGTCACCGTCACCAGCATGCGCGTCGCGCCGTTGATCGCCCCCACCACGCCGAGCGCAAGGCCCTTGGCCTCCAGCACCGGCCCCTGTTCGATATGCAATTCCACAAACGCCGAAATGTCCCGCGCGCGCGCTGTGTAAGCGCGCTCGACGTCGCCGCCGAAGGCCGTCAGCGCCGCGCCCAGCGTCGCCCCTTCGCGGTCGCGCGCCTCCATGGCGCTGGCCGACAAAACGCCCGCGAGCGCCCGCGATCCCGTCATGGCGGTCGAGAACCGCACCCCCTCCTCGTCGCCGAACGCCACGACTTCGATAGCGTGGTCGAGGCGTACGCCTCGCGCGTGCAATTGCTCGACCACGGCGAGCGCCGCAAGGGCCCCCAGATTGCCGTCGAACCGCCCCGCGTCGCGAACGGTGTCGATATGCGAGCCGATCATGAGCGCGGGCGCAAATTCGTGCTTTCCCTCATAACGCGCGCGCACGTTTCCCACCGCGTCGATGCGCGCGCTCATCCCCGCCGCCTCCGCCCAGGCGGCGAATTGCTCGCACGCGGCTCGGTAGGACGGCGACAGATAGAGCCGGGTGAGTTGGCCGACCACGTCCGAGAAGGCGGCGAACGAATCGAGCCGCGCCATCATCCGGAGCGCCGCGCCGGCGGCGTCGAGGTCCATAAGCCCACTTTCAGTTGGCGAGCCACCTCGCGAGCACGTCGCGCTCGCCTTGCGTGATCTCGGTCAGGTTGTTGGGCGGCATAGCATGGGTCAAAACCGCCTGCATCCGGATCGCGGGGGCGAAGCGCGCGATATGTTCGGGCGTATCGAGCCACACCCCCTTGGGCGCCTCGCCGATGCCCTCCCAGACCGGCTCGGGCGCGTGGCACATCGCGCAACGGCTGGTGACGATCTCCACGACCGCAGCCGGCGCCTTGGGCGCATCCGCCGCCGCAGCCCGAATCACCGGCGCGGCGAGCCCCAGCACGGGCTGCACCCCCGGCGTGCCGGAGGTCGCGATCCAGAACGCCCCCCACAGCGCCACGGCGGCTGCAAACCACGCCCACCACGGCGCTTTCGCATGGTCGGCGTGGTGGGCGTTGTAGAAATAACGCAACAGCGCGCCCGCCACGATCACGAGCGCCACAAGCGCAGGAACCGTGCGGGCGTTGGCGTAGAGCGCCGGGTAATGGTTCGACAGCATCAGGAACAGCACGGGCAGGGTGATGTAATTGTTGTGCGTCGAGCGTTGCTTGGCGGTCCTGGCCCAGGCGAGGTCGGGCGTTTCGCCCTTCACCAGCCGGGCTATCGCCTTGCGCTGATTGGGCATGATGACCATAGCGACGTTCGCCGTCATGATCGTCGCCATCAGCGCCCCGGTATGGATCAGCGCCCCTCGGGCTGAGAACGCCAACGTGAACAGCCAACTCATCAGCACGACGAAGCCGAAGCCCGCCGCCGCCAGCGCGACGTCGTTCCGGGCCAGCGCCGATTTGCAGAAGAAATCGTAAACGACCCAGCCCAGCGCCAGCGCGCCGACCCCGATCGCCGCCGCCCCCCAGGGCGACAGCGCCGCGACAGTCGGATCGATCAGATAAAAGCTGGATTGCCCGTAATAGACCCAAGCCAGCAGGCCGAAGCCGGACATCCACGTCCAGTACGACTGCCACTTGTGCCACACGAGATCTTCGGGCAGCGCGGGCGGGGCGAGCGTATATTTGCTCATTTCGTAGAAGCCGCCGCCATGGACCTGCCAGGACGAGCCATAGACCCCGACCGCCTGTCCGCCGCGCTTTCTCAAAGACGCGTCCAGGTGCATGAAGAAGAACGACCCGCCGATCCAGGCGATCGCCGCCGTCACATGCAGCCATCGCAGCAGAATCGACCCCCATTCGACGACATACGGCCCCCACGCGCTCATGCGACACCCCGTTCCGGTTCGGCAGGTCTTCGATAGTCCTCAAGCATATCCGGTGCCGCCGCCCGGCCCAACCCCCTCTGCGCCCCCGGCCCCAAGTTGTCATCGCCGCCCGTCTGTGCGATTTGCACGGGCCACACGGGGCCTGCCGCACGGCGGGGGCGGACCGGCCCGTCACACTGTCGCAGGCCGCGCCTGAAAAGGGGAAATAACCTTGGCTCTATCCGTCTATCAATCGAGCGTCGGCGTCTATCAGGTTGCGCTGCCCGCCTTTTCCGCCGTCCTGACCAAGGCGGCCGAACATGCCGTGCAGGCGAAGTTCGACGCCAGCGTCTATCTGACGCTGCGGCTGCGCCCCAACATGCTGCCCTTCGCGCGTCAGGTGCAGATTTTCTGCGACAACGCCAAGAATGCGACGGCGCGGCTCACGGGCGTGGAAGCGCCGCGCTTCGAGGACAACGAGACGACCCTGGACGAACTCAAGGCCCGCATCGACAACACGCTCGCCTTCCTCGCGACCCTCGACAAGAACGCCCTTGAGGCCGGGGCCGCGCGCGAAATCGTTTTTCCTCTTGGACCGGCCAAGGCGCGCATGCAGGGCGACAATTACCTTCTGCATTTCGCTCTGCCCAACTTCTACTTCCACCTGACGACCGCCTACGACCTCCTGCGCGAGGCGGGCGTCGATCTCGGCAAGCGCGATTTCCTTGGCAATGTGCCGGGCCTCGTCCTCATCTGAAAGGACTTCCATGACCATTCGTCGCATCGGCGTCGGCCCCCGCATGTCGGGCGTCGTCATTCATCACCACACGGTCTATCTGGCGGGGCAGGTCGCCGACAAGAGCGCGGGCGGCAGCGTCGCCGAACAGACCGCCGAGATTCTGGGGATCATCGACGGCCTTCTTGCGCAGGCGGGCACCGACAAGACCAACCTGCTGTCCGCGACGATCTATCTGCCCGACATTGCGACCTTCGCGGAGATGAACGGCGAGTGGGACAAGTGGGTGGCTCCCGGCCACACGCCCGCGCGCGCGACCGTCGAGGCCAAGCTCGCCGCCGCCCGCTACACGGTCGAAATCGCCTGCATCGCCGCCCTTCCCTGAGAGGAGCCTGAGCCTTTGACCGCAGACCTTCGCCTGTCTCCCGGGCAAGCCGTCGACCAACTCGTCGAGCGATACGAGGAGGCGGTCGGGGCGCTGCGCGGCGCGGTCGAGCGGTTCCTGCATGACGGGACGCCGCCCACGGCGGAGGAGCGCCTCAAATTCCGCTATCCCCGCCTACGCGTCACGTATCGACCCGAGGCCGCCCCACCCAGCATCGCGCGCGCCTTCGCCAAATTCGCCGCGCCCGGCGTCTATTCGACGACGGTGACGCAGCCCGCCGACTTCCGGCGCTACCTCATGGAGCAACTCGAGCCGCTCGTCGCCGAATTCGGCGCCGAAATCGAGGTCGGCGTCGGCGCGCAGGAGATCGCTTACCCTTACGTATTCGAGAGCGGCGACGAACTGGGGCGCGGCGGCGCGACGGCGTCGGAACTCGCGCGGTATTTTCCCACGCCCTCGCTCGCGGTGATCGGCGACGAGATCGCCGACGGCCTTTTTGATCTGCGCCCCGGCGCCGAGCGACCCTTGGCTTTGTATGACGCGGCGCGGGTCGATTATTCGCTGCGCCGTCTGGTGCATTACACCGGTTCGGACTGGCGCGCGATGCAGCCCTGGGTGCTGCTGACCAACTATCACCGCTATGTCGACCAGTTCGTGCGCTGGGGCCTTGAGCAATTGCGCACCGATCCGAACGTCGTCAAGCTGGTGTTGCCGGGCAATGTCGAGATCGACGCCTCCCTATCGCCCGAGGAGGCGCAGGCCCGCGCGGCGGGGGTCGTCTGGCACCGATATCAGATGCCGGCCTATCACGTCGTGCGCCGGGACGGCCACGGCGTGAGCCTCGTCAACATCGGCGTCGGCCCCGCCAACGCCAAGAACATCACCGACCACATCGCCGTGCTTCGTCCCCATTGCTGGTTGATGATCGGCCATTGCGCCGGGCTTCGCCAGAGCCAGCAGATCGGCGATTACGTGCTGGCCCACGCCTATCTGAGACAGGACCACATCCTCGACGAAGCCGTGCCGCCCGACGTGCCGATCCCCGCTTTGGCCGAGGTTCAGGTCGCCTTGCAGGAGGCGGTGGCGCGCGTGACCGGCGACCGGGGCGAGGCGCTGAAGCGTCGCGTGCGAACGGGGACGGTGGTCACGTACGACGACCGCAACTGGGAGCTTCGCTGGACGCAGGAGCGCCGCCGTTTCAACCTTTCGCGCGCCATTGCGGTGGACATGGAATCCGCCACCGTCGCCACGCAGGGTTTTCGCATGCGCGTGCCTTATGGCACGATGCTGTGCGTCTCCGACAAGCCGCTGCATGGCGAGATCAAGCTGCCCGGTTCGGCCAACGCCTTTTATGAGAGGGCGATTGGCGAGCATTTGCAGATCGGCCTCGCCGCTTTGCAGATGCTCCAGCGCGGCGAGACGGCGCTGCACTCGCGCAAGCTGCGCAGTTTCGACGAGCCGCCGTTCAGGTGAACCACCCGCCATTGCGAGCGCAGCGGAGCAATCCTGCCCTCCGGAAGTCGTGTGTGGGTTCAGATAGCATCGAACAAGCGCCGCCGCCGGATCGCTTCGCTGCGCTCCCATCTCGATCAGATCGAACCGCTACGCCGGCGCCGGCCCCCCTTGCGCCCAATCGAGCAACTCGACGAAGTGAACCGTCGGCGTGGAGGCCGCCGCTCCGATCTGCGTCAGACAACCAATGTTGCCCGAGGCGATGAAATCGGCTTGAAGCCGGGCGAGATGCCGCACCTTGCGGTCGCGCAACTCCGTCGCGATTTTCGGTTGCAGGATGTTGTAAACCCCCGCCGACCCGCAGCAAAGATGAGCCTCTGCGGGCGTGCGCACCTCATAGCCCGCGCGTCGCAGCAGCGCCTTCGGCGTATCGACGATTTTCTGCCCATGCTGCGCCGAGCAGGCCGAGTGATACGCGACGACGTCCGTTCGCGGCGACGCAAAGGCGAGATCGAGGCCTGTCAAATATTCGCTGACGTCCTTGGCCAGCGCAGCCACGCGCTTCGCCTTCTCCGCATAGGCCGCGTCGCCTTCCAGCATATGCCCGTAATCTTTGATCGTCGACCCGCACCCTGACGCGGTGATGACGATGGCGTCCAACCCCTCGCCCTCTATCTCAGCAATCCATGCGTCGATATTCGCGCGCGCCGACGCCAGCGCTTGCGTCTCGCGCCCCATGTGATGCGCCAGCGAGCCGCAGCACCCCTCGCCTTTGGCCAGTACGACCTCGATTCCCGCCCGGTTTAGCACCCGGATCGTCGCCGCGTTGATCTGGGGCGCCAGCACCGGCTGCGCGCAGCCCGAAAGCAGCGCGACCCGCCCCCTGCGCGCCTCCTTGGGCGCGAACACCCCCGGCCCCTCGGTCTCAACCCGCGCCGGCAAGCTCCCCGGCGAGAGCTTCAGCATCGCGTCGAGCCGTGAGCCGATGCGCGGCAGGCCCGCAAGCAGCGGCCGAAACGGCTTGCCCAACCAGCCAAGCCCGATCGCCGCGCGGAAACGCCCGCGATGCGGCAGAAGCCAGACCAGCAGCAAGCGCAGCGCCCGGTCCCAGAAATCGCGCTCGTAGCGTGTCTCCACCTCGACGCGCGCGTAGTCGATCAGGCGGCGGTAGTCCACGCCCGAGGGGCAGGTGGTCATGCACGACTGGCAGCTCAGACAATGATCGAGCGGCTCGACGTCGTGCGCGTCCGGCGCCCGCCCCGTCTCCAGCAATTCCTTGATGAGATAGATGCGCCCGCGCGGCGAATCGCGTTCGTCGCGTCCCACCACGTAGGTCGGGCACGTCGCCGTGCAGAACCCGCAATGCACACAGGAGCGCAGGATCTTTTCGAGGCTCGCCACATGCGGATCGGCGAGTTGGGCGTCAGAAAAATGCGTCTGCATCAGTACCCTGAATACATGCGGCCCGGATTGAACAGGCCCCTGGGATCGAGACTTTGCTTGACGCCGCGCGTGAGCCTGGCCAACGCCGGCGGCAGGGTTGAAAACACATCGACGCGCGCGCGCAGAGCGTCAGGCCCCCGGATCAACTCGGCATGGCCGGGAAAGCGCGAAAGCGCCGCGCGCACCGCGCTCGCCGCCGCCTCGGTCGGGTCGGTCGAGAACCACAAGGTCCCGCCGCCATGATCCACCAGCGATGCGCGCGCCGCGTCGCCCAGCGCAGCTAGCGCGGCGGGAGCGTCGGAGGGCCTGAGGCTCGCGCGCCAGACCGCGCGCTCGCGCGGCTCCGCGATAAACGCCGCGTCGCGGATCGCCCGCCATATCTTGCTCGAATCCTCACCCGTAAGCGCATGTTTGGCGCCGAAATCCGCCAGCAGCCCAATCAAACTTTCCGCGCGATAGGCGACAGACTCGTCAAACCCCTCCACGCGCAGCAAGGTGCGCGGGAAATCGCGCCCCATCCCGGCATGTATCAACGCCGCCCCGCTCACCCCATAGGCCGAGCCCAGCGCCCGCGTCATCGCCGCCACGCCCGCGACATCGTCGAGCCGCCGGATCACCACCGTCGCCTCCGCGCGCGGCCTGGGCGCCAGCTTGAACGTCGCTTCCGTAATCAGCCCCAGCGTGCCCAGCGCCCCGCAAGTGATCTTCACCAGATCGAGCCCGGTGACGTTCTTCGTCACGCGTCCCCCGGCGGCGACGATCTCGCCGCGCCCGTTGACGAGCCGCACCCCCAGCACGTTGTCGCGCACCGCCCCGGCGCTGAGCCTGCGCGGCCCGGCCAGCGCGGTCGCGACCAGGCCGCCAACCGTAGGCTCGCCCATCGTACCAAACAACACGCGCGGGTCCATCGGCTCGAACGGCAGCATCTGGTTGTGCGCGTCCAGCGCCGCCTGCACCTGCACGAGCGGCGTCCCGGCGCGGGCGCGCACAACCAATTCGGCGGGTTCATGAAACACAATGCCGCTCAGCCGCGCCGTCGACACCCGCGCAGCTGCCTCGCCGGGTCGCCCAAACGCCCGCGTCCCCGCGCCTGCAATGTCGAGCGGCGCGTTGGCTCCGCGCACGACCTCGGCGGCCTCCAACTCGTCGGCGGGCGCCTCGCTCACGCCGCCTCCAGTGGAAACACCTTCGCAGGATTGAAACGCCCTTGCGGGTCAAACACCGCCCGCACCGCTTTTTGCTGCGCAATTTCGGCCGCGCTGTATTGTTTGGTCATCAGGTCGCGCTTCTCTAGCCCGACCCCATGCTCGCCTGTCAGGCAGCCGCCCAGCTCCACCGACATCGCCAGCACCGCCATGCCCGCGCGCTCCGCCTTCTCCTGCTCGGCGGGATCGTTGCAGTTGTAGAGGATCAGCGGGTGCATGTTGCCGTCGCCCGCATGAAACACATTGGCGACGCGCAAGCCCTCGGCGGCGCAGATCGCGGCGACCCGCCGCAGCGCCTCGGGCAATTGGCTCGTCGGCACCGTGCCGTCCATGCAGATATAGTCTGCGATGCGCCCCGTTGCGCCGAACGCGGACTTGCGTCCCTTCCAGATCTGCGCGCTCTCCAGCGCGGTCTGCGATTCGCGCACGACCCGAACCTTATGCTCCCGCGCGATGTCGAGGATGCGCTTCAATTCCGCGTCGATCTCCCTCGCCGATCCTTCGCACTCGACGATCAGCATCGCCTCGACGTCGAGCGGATAGCCGGCGTGGGCAATGTTTTGGGTAAAATTAACCATTGTCTCGGGGGTATAGATCGGTTCGACCAAATACCATCCAGCAGAGGTCACCATCACGAGGGCGTAAGGGGCCGCCCAGCTTTTTCGGATATTAATGCCGCTATAGAATACTCCAATTGTCGTGAGAGCTAAGGCAACATAATAGCTTATTGGAAGAGTGTTTATAT
>JAYVYJ010000219.1:0-16271 GCA_043784465.1 Hyphomicrobiales bacterium | reverse complement strand
TCCATTATCCCCAGTGGATCGACAAGGAATGGCGCGAACCGCTGACCGACTGGCACGGCCTCGCCGCCAATATCCTGCTGGCCGTCGCGGGGCTGCACGCTTTGATCGCGCTCGTTCATCACTATGTCTGGCGCGACGGCGTTCTCTCCCGCATGTGGCCTGCGCCCGCACGTTGATCGCCCAGCCCCTTGATTGACGGACCCGGCCCCCTCGTCATGGCCGGGCTCCGTCCTCCCATCCACGGCGTTCCGTCGCTCTCGCCGCCTGACGCCGCGCCCGGCCCTGGGCGCTTTCCCGTTCGAAGCGTCTCTCGGTCCTGCTGCGTGGTTGGCCGGGACAAACCCGGCCATGACGGAGAGAGCGGTCGTAGTTCCTCAGCTAGTCGCTCCGATCAACCAATCAGGATCGGTTTCGTTCTTCGAGCTTATCTCAGTTGAGGTTGTAGCGCACGCCGAGATTGACGCTTTGCAGCAGGCTCTTCGTGCCGCCGAGAAGGTCGAGCGTGGTGACGTGGTAGCCGATGTCCAGCGTGGCCGACTGGCTGATCTGGATGCCGAGACCAACCGCCGCCGACGCAGCAATGGTATATTTGGTGGTGTCGATCTTTCGGGTCCAGTTGGCCGGTCCGACGGGCTGGGTCGTGCCCGATTGCAGCGCGGGCCTGCTGATGGGGGCGTAGACGGGACGGCCGTTGACGTCGACGCCGACCGGGTCGACCCAGAGACCCGGCGCAGCGCCGCTGACGGCCGGCCCGCCATAGATGGCGCCGGTGTCCTGCTGATAAAATTTCATCGAGCCGGTCATCGTATTGACGTTGAGGCCGGCGCCGGCGCCGATGAAGGGGCTGAAGATGCCCCAATGGCCGATGTCGATATAGCCCATCGCCAGCACGGTGTTGTTAAACTGCCGCGCGTTCAGCACGCCGTCGCATTTGGTGTAATCGTACTGATACCCGACAGGGGTCGCGAGGCCGTTGGGATTGGCTACGTTGTAAACGTAGTTGCTCACGGCGTTGGCGACCTCGGGACAGTAGATATTGGGGTTGGTCAATCCCAGCCCGGGTCCGTTGGAGTAATTCCAGGTGGCCTCGGCGCGCAACCAATCGTTGACCCGGTAGCCGAAGCCGACGCCGAAATTCGCGCCCAGTAGGCTGCGGTTGTTGCCGCGAGTCACCGGAACGGGGTTGGCGGCGTCGCCGATGGGCGCATTGCCCACGGTCGGAAACAGGCCAGCGGAGGGAACTACGGTCGGTTCGTTGTAGACGCCGTAGCCGACGTCGCCACGGATATACCAGTTTGTCCCGAGTTCGTCCTGCGGCTGCGCCATCGGCGCGTCGAGCGGCGGCGGCGCGGATTCGAAGAGGTCGGCGGCGAATACCGGCGAGGTCGCGAGGAACGCGCCCGCCAGCCCAGCGGCGGCAAGGAATTTCATGTAACTGTCCCCGTCACGGGTTCGGCATGACGAACCGGCAAGGACGACTATTGCGGCCAATATTTAATTTGGGCTTAACCCTAATGAAATTTTTCAACGGCTTGTCTGACTTAACGTTCAGTTAAACTTAAGGCTTCGTTAAGCGCGGCCGCCCCGCCAGGTTGACGCGAGACGCTCTCCGTCATGGGCGGGACGATAAGCCCGACCATGACGGAGGACGCTTCGCGCTCGGCCCACATGGGCGAAGCCTCGACCGCCAATCGACTGCAATGACAGGCGTCGCGACAGCGTGCGACGCAGGGCGTCCTCACATATCGATCGCCTGGGCGAATTCGATGGAGCCGCCGGACTTCAGCAGCGGACAGGTCTTGGCCTTGGCGTGCGCGTCTTCCGCACTGGCCGCCTCGATGAGGCTGTAACCACTCGCCGCATTGGCGCCGCCGCCGTTGGTCAGCGATCCGTCCGCCCGCACGGTGAACGATTGGCCAACCGGGTTGCCGCCGTCGAGCACGGACGCGCCCAGCGCACCGAACCAGGCGCCCCACGCGTTCATTTCCGCCTGCTTTTCCTGCGGGTTGGTAGCGACTTTTCCGCCGTGATATACAAACAGATACTTGGCCATGTCAGCTCTCCGGGTTTACAGGGAACGCGCCTGACGTAACAAATCGGCCCGCGGACGCACATGGCGACTCTTCGGTCCGATCGAGGCAGACGATTGTGAAGAGTTCACAAAAATGAAGGCGCCGCTCGACCGAACGCTCGCCGCGCTCGTGCATCTCGGCGTCATCCCGGGCGTGGCTCCGGTCTTGCGCCGCTCGGCCGACCCCGTCGAAACCGCGTTGCGGGAAGCGATCCTCACCGAGGTCGGCGCCTATTCGCAAACGCGCAATCCGCAAATTCTTCCCGATCTCAAGGCCCATGCCGCCGACCATGTGGGCGAGGTGGTCCGGCTCTTCGACGGCGGCGGGACGGGCGACCTCGACTTCGTCAAGTCGCACGCACGTCGGCACGCCGAACAACGCTTTCCGCTTGAGGCCATCCTGCATGCCTATCGCTGCGGCCACCGTGCGATGTCGCGCTGGTTGCGCGACGCCGCCGTCGTGGCCTGTCCGGAGGACGCTTCGGCGGCCATCGACGCCACCGCCGATTTCGCGCTCGAATATACAAACGCCGTCAGTTCCGCGATCGCTTCCGAATATGTCGCCCATACGAGAATCGTCGAGGCGGCGGAGCGGGATCGCGGAGCCGAGCTGCTGGACCTATTGCTGGGCGGCTACGACGAATCCGACGGGCGCATCGCCCGCTTACTGAAGGCGGCGGGGTATCTCGACCAGCGCCAGTCCTATGTCGCCGTCGCCGTGCGCACCCCCATCGCCAGCGAAATGGAGAACCCCGCGCGCGCCCGGCGCGTGCAGGCCGCGCTCGCCGAACTGTTCGCGCCGACCCCAATCCGACTGCTCGCGGGCCCTCGCGGCGTGCGCGTCGTCGCCGTCGCCTCCGCGTTGCGCCGGCAATCGGGCTGGACGGCGCCGCAGAGCGCGCTGGCCGAACGCCTCGTGCCGCTGCTGATGCAGCTTGGCTCTTCGGTGCTGGTCGGCGTCAGTTCCGACCGGCCTTCGACCGCGTCGATACCGCGCGCACTTCGCGAGGCGGTCGCCGCGCTCGATTTCGCCACGGTCGACCGGCGCGTCGTCGTCTTCGCCGATCTGCCGGTGCGCAGCCTGCTGGTGCACGCGGGCGGCGAATATGTGCGCGCGACCGCGCCGGCGTGGGTGGCCGACTTGCTTGGCGCGGACGCCCGGGCGGGCGGCGCGCTGGCGGGTACGCTGTCCGCGCTCGCCGAGGCCGATCTCAACGTGCAGAAAGCGGGGCGGACGCTCGGGGTGCACGCCAACACGGTTTACGCGCGCTTGGCTCGGGTGCGCGATCTGACCGGCCTCGACGGCCAGCGGCATCATCAACTGGTCGAGTTGCTGCTGGCGCTGGAGTGCGCGCGGATTTGAAGACGCAGGGCGCGTCTCATATCACGTAAGCTTTCAGCGGCGCGAACCCGTTGAAGCCCACGGACGCGTAGGTGGTCGTATACGCCCCCGTCCCCTCGATCAGCACCTTCGCGCCGATCTCCAGCGAAACCGGCAACAGGTAGGGCTCCTTCTCGTAGAGCACGTCGACCGAGTCGCAACTTGGCCCCGCCAGCACGCACGGCCCCAGTTCGTCGCCGTCGAACTCGGTGCGGATGGGATAACGGATCATCTCGTCCATCGTCTCGGCGAGGCCGTTGAACTTGCCGATGTCGAGATAGACCCACCTATGCGCGTCGGTGTCGGACTTGCGGGAAATCAGCACGACCTCCGCCTCAATGACGCCAGCCGCGCCGACCATGCCGCGACCGGGCTCGATGATCGTCTCGGGGATGCGGTTGCCGAAATGGCGGCGCAACGCTCGGAAGATCGTGCGACCATAGACCTTTACCGCCGGCACGTCTTTCAGATAGCGCGTCGGGAAGCCGCCGCCGAGGTTGAGCATCTGCAATTCGATCCCGCGCTCGGCGAGATCGCGGAAGATCGCGGCCGACGTCTTCAGCGCGCCATCCCACATGTGCGGGTTGCGCTGCTGCGAGCCGACGTGGAACGACAGGCCATAAGCCACCAGCCCGAGACGGTGGGCGTGCTCCAGCACCCGCGCGGCCATCTGCGGGTCGCAACCGAATTTGCGCGAGAGCGGCCAGTCGGCGCCCGCGCCGTCGCTCAGGATCCGGCAGAACACGCGCGAACCCGGCGCGGCGCGCGCGATCTTCTCGACCTCGGCTTCGCAATCGACGGCGTAGAGCCTTACGCCCAGCGCAAAAGCGCGCGCGACGTCGCGCTCCTTTTTGATCGTGTTGCCATAACTGATGCGCCCGGGCGACGCGCCGGCGCCGAGGGCCTGCTCGATTTCGGGCGCGCTGGCGCAGTCGAAGCAGGAGCCAAGGCCCGCCAGCAGAGCAAGGATCTCGGGCGCGGGGTTCGCCTTCACCGCGTAGAACACCCTCGTGTCGGGCAGGGCTGTGGCGAAGTTTTGAAAATTCTCGCGCACGATTTCGAGGTCGACGACGAGGCGCGGGCCCTCGTCGGGCGTGCGGGCGAGGAAGTCCCTGATGCGATCGGTCATGCGGCATCCTCCCGGCGCGCGGCGCGCGCCGACCAAACGAGAAGTGGACGGCGGCGAAGCGCGAGGCCCATCGCGCGTTGGAGACGCGCTGAGTCCCGCATGGAGCCGCCAACGACAACCCGCCCAAATCCAGCCTGAGGGTCAGGCCGATTCGGAACAGATCAGATGCTGAGCCGTAGCCCCGGTTTCCGGGGCCGTCGTTTGGACAAGGAGGATTCCCGTCCGCACGCCCGGCAACATAGACAAGCCTCTTCGGTGAGCTGACCTTTGGAGGGTCGGCAGAGACCAAAAAAGCCCGGTCCGTCGTTGCTTCAAGTCGCGTCCCCCGTTGGGCGGGGTGCGCCGGTTAGCCTCCGGCTGCCAGCTTTGTGGAAGGCGGTTGACTGGCCTCTTGTCCAGATCCCCGCCGGCTGACACACGACCACAGGCACGTGCGTATTGGGCGATCCCTATTTGGGCGAACGACGCCAGATTGCAAGCGGTTTTTGACCGCCCGACGGGTTTGCGGCCTGTCATAATCCTGTCGTTTCTTGACGAATTCACGACGCCGCGCGGCGGACGATTGCTTTTGAGCCCGGCGCTGCTACATAGGAGTCTCAGCATCAGAACAAGGACGGCGCTCGACGCGTCGGCTTAGATACGTGAGCACGCTTTCCGAAATGGGGCCGTTGTGGGTGAAGCTGGCGTCCGCCGGCGTTCGCCCTACGCGTCAACGTCTCGAACTCGCCGAACTTCTGTTCGGCAAGGGCGATCGGCACTTCACGGCCGAGATGATTCACGGCGAAGCCAAGGCGCTGCGGTATCCGCCTTCGCTCGGCACGATCTACAACACGATCAACCAGCTTGTGCAGACGGGCCTGTTGCGCGAGATCGCGCTCTATGACGCCAAAGTCTGGTACGACACCAACACCGGGCCGCACTCGCATTACTTCTGGGAGGAGACGCAGGAGCTCTCCGACATTCCCGAAGAGCATGTGCCGGCGCTCAGCGTTCCCGCGCCCACTGGCGCGCATGTGACCGGCATTGACGTGATCGTACGCGTGAAGGCGGGCGAGGCTCCGCGTGAATGTCCGATGGCGCGGTTTGAACACTTTCTAAAGTGATTGGAATCGTTTCAAATCGGCTTCCGCCCGTTGCGCGAGGCGCAGGGCGACCATTACCTTAGCTGTGGAAAAAGGTCCGCCGCGCGCGGCCCCTGGCGGCGAGGAAACTCCGATGCGTAAAATTCTTGTTCTTGTGGCGGCGCTCGCCTCGGCCTCTCCGGCTTTCGCTGACGATTCGTCGCTGCAACTGACGCTGAAAGATCACAAATTCTCGGCCGCCGAGACCTCCGCGCCCGCTGGCAAACCGCTGACGCTCATGGTGACGAACCAGGACAGCACCCCCGCCGAATTTGAAAGCAAGGCGCTGCGCGTCGAAAAGATCGTGCCCGCCGGCGGCACGGTGACCCTGCGCGTTCATGCGCTGGCGCCGGGGCGCTATCAGTTCTTCGACGATTACCACGAGGACACGACATCCGGTTTCCTGATCGTCAAGTGAGGGGAGTTCGCGATGCTGGGTGCGCTGATCATCGTATTTCGTGAAGTCATCGAGGCCGGGTTGATCGTCGGCATCATGCTGGCGGTGACCAGAGGCCTCAAGGGCAGCCGGAGCATGATCGCTCTCGGCGTTGCGGCGGGCGTCGCGGGGGCCTCGCTGGTGGCGGCTTTCGCCGGCGTCATCGCCGGGGCGCTGGCGGGCGTGGGGCAGGAGATCTTCAACGCCGGCATCCTTTTTTTGGCCGTAGCGATGCTGACCTGGCACAACATCTGGATGGCGAGCCACGGTCGCGAAATCGCGACGCAGATGAAAAACGTCGGCGCGCAAGTGAAAGCGGGCTCACGCACGGTGGCGGCGCTCGGCGTGGTGGTGGCGGTCGCGGTGATGCGCGAGGGTTCTGAGGTGGCGCTGTTTCTCTACGGTCTCGTCGCCTCGGCCAATTCCACGACGCCGGAGTTGCTGGAGGGTTCGGCGATCGGCCTCGCGCTCGGCGCGGGCGTGACGTTGTTGACCTATTTCGGTCTGGTGACGATCCCCACCAAATGGCTGTTCAGGGTGACGACGGTGCTAATCGGGTTCCTTGCGGCCGGGCTCGCGGCGCAGGCGGTCGTGTTCCTGCAACAGGCGGGCCTCGTGGAGGCGCTGTCGCAGACGGCGTGGGACACGTCGGCATGGCTCTCCGACAGAAGCCTGATCGGGCGCGTGTTCCATACGCTGATCGGCTATTCGGATCAGCCCTCGCAAATGCAGGTGGCGGTTTACGCGGTCGTGCTGGTCGGCGGGTTCGCCTTGTCGCGGGCCTTCGCCCCGGCGCCGCCACGCGTGCGGGTCGCGGCGGCGGAGTAGCTTGCATCGGCGTCCGCGTGGCGGCATGTCTCCCTGAACAGAGAGAACGCCCTTGACCGCCATCGCCGCCGCCGCGCCCTCGCAGATCGGGGCCGTGCTGCGCGCGACCAGCGGCAATTTTCTGGAGATGTTCGACTTCTTCCTGTTCGGCCTCTACGCGGCGCCGATCGGCAAGGCGTTTTTTCACACGGGCGCGGAGGCGTTGGACACCTCCATCGCCTTCGTCGTGTTCTGGATCGGCGCGATGATGCGCCCGCTGGGCGCTGTCTATCTGGGCGCCTACGTCGACCGGCTTGGCCGCCGCAAGGGCTTGATCTTGACGCTCGCCATTATGGCGGTCGGCACCGTCATCATCGCCGTCACGCCGACTTACGCCCAAATCGGCGTCGCGGCGCCGATCGTCGTCGTAATCGGACGGTTGTTGCAGGGCTTTTCGGCGGGCGTGGAGTTGGGGGGCGTCTCGGTCTATCTGGCGGAGATCGCGAGCCCGGCCAACCGGGGCTTCGTCACCTCGTTCCAGTCGGCGAGCCAGCAGGTCGCCGTACTGGCGGCCGCGCTGATCGGCTTCGCGCTCAACCAGTCGATGGACCCGGACACGCTGGAGGCGTGGGGCTGGCGCATCCCGTTCGCCGTCGGCTGCGCCATTGTGCCGCTCATCTTCGTGCTTCGCGGTTCGCTGAGCGAAACGCCGGCGTTCCGCGCCCGCAAGGAGCGCCTGACCGCCCGCCAGATCTACTCCGCCGTCGCCGCCCATTCCGGCACGGTCGCGCTCGGCATGATGATGGTCATGCTGACGACGGTCTGCTTTTATTTCATCACCGTCTACACGCCCGATTTCGGCAAGACCATGAAGCTGAGCCCCAGCGCGGCGCTGTCTGTGACGGCGCTGGTGGCGATCTCCAATTTCGTGTGGTTGCCGATCGGGGGCGCGCTGTCGGATCGTGTCGGGAGACTGCCGGTGATGCTCGTCGCCGCCACGCTGATTCTGGCGGCCGCCTGGCCTTCGCTGGCCTGGGTCGCCGCCGCGCCGACGTTTGGCAAGCTGCTGGGCGTCGAATTGGTGCTGTCACTGGGCTATGGGCTATATAACGGGGCGATGGTCGTCGCCCTGACGGAGCTTGTCCCCGAGCAAGTGCGAGCCTCCTGTTTCGCGCTCGCCTATTCGTTGGCCGCCGCGCTTTTTGGCGCTGCTACGCCGTTTCTGTCGAAATTCATGATCGAGCAGACAGGCCGGCGCGAAGTCCCCGCCTTCTGGCTGATGGGGGCCGCCGCCTGCTCGATGCTCGCCGTGCTGGCGCTTTACCGGCGCAAGGCCAGGTAACTCGTTCTTGTTATGTTCCGAACAACTCGCTAGGGTCGCCGCCGATGACGACCGATCCTCTGACCCCCGCCCGCCCCGAGGACATCGCCGACGCGCTCGCCTTTGCGCTGCGCTACAGCGGGCGAAAGCGGGTGCATGATTCCGCCGAGATCATGGCGGCGCTCGTGGCCAAGCGGCTGGTCGAGCATCTCGACCGCTGCGGGTTCGTGATCCTCAAGAAGCCGCCAATAGCGGGGAGCGCGCCGGCGCCGTCAAGGTTAACGTAAGGTTTCGGGTTTGCGCTTTGCGCGCGACGATTCTTTCGCCTAGGAAATAATGGGGCTGAGGGCGGGCGAAGCGATGCGGATTTTTGTGACCGGCGGCGCCGGCTTCATCGGCTCGGCGGTCGCGCGCCGGATAGTGAAAGAGACGCCGCACGACGTGCTGGTTTTCGACAAGCTGACTTACGCCGGCAATCTCGCCTCGCTGACGCCGATCGCGAGCGATCCGCGCTTCTCGTTCATCCAGGGCGACATTTGCGATCCTGCGGCGGTAGAAGACGCGCTCGCCAAGTTTCGCCCGCACTGGATCATGAACCTCGCCGCCGAGAGCCATGTCGACCGCTCCATCGACGGCCCGGCCGAATTCATCCGCACCAATGTTGTGGGCGCGGGCGTGATGCTGGAGGCGGCGCTGGCTTACTGGAGGGGCGCGCAAGCCGATGTGCGCGAGGCGTTCCGCTTCCATCACATCTCGACCGACGAGGTGTTCGGCTCGCTAGGCGCGGACGGCTTTTTCCGCGAGGACACGCCCTATGCGCCCAACTCGCCCTACTCGGCGAGCAAGGCGGCGTCCGACCATCTGGTGCGCGCGTGGTTCCACACCTACAAGCTGCCGACGGTGCAGACCAACTGCTCCAACAATTACGGGCCATATCACTTCCCCGAGAAGCTGATTCCGCTCGTCATTCTCAACGCGCTGGAAGGCAAGCCGCTGCCGGTCTACGGGCGGGGCGAAAACGTGCGCGACTGGCTGCATGTGGAGGACCACGCCGAAGCGCTGCTCGCGGTGGTCGAACACGGACGGATCGGGGAGAGCTACAATATCGGCGGGCATGCGGAGCGCCGCAATCTGGAAGTCGTCGAGGCGATCTGCGATCTGGTGGACGAACTGGCGCCGCGCGCGGGTTCCCGTCGCGACCTCATCCGTTTCGTCGCCGACCGTCCCGGCCACGACGCCCGCTACGCCATCGACGCGGGCAAGATCGAGCGCGAACTGGGCTGGATCCCCAAACGCGATTTCACGGGCGGCTTGCGCGAGACGGTGAAGTGGTATCTCGACAACGAGCCGTGGTGGGCGGCGATCCGCTCGGGCGCCTATCGCGGCGAGCGGCTTGGACTGAAGGCCTGAAGCGCGATGTTGATCGAACCGACCGACCTGCCCGAAGTGAAGATCGTCAGCCCGAAGAAGCACGGCGACCATCGTGGATTTTTCTCCGAAGTCTATAACGCGACGGCGTGGGCGCAAGCCGGGCTCGACTACGCTTTCGTGCAGGACAATCATTCCTACTCGGCCGAGGCCGGCGTGATCCGGGGCCTGCATTTCCAGCTGGAGCCGTTCGGGCAGACCAAGCTGGTGCGCGTGGCTCGCGGCCGGATTCTCGACGTCGCCGTGGACCTGCGGCGCGGCTCGCCCCATTTCGGGCGGCATGTCGCGGTGGAGCTATCGGCGGCGAACTGGCGGCAATTGTTGGTGCCTGTCGGCTTCGCGCATGGGTTTTGCACTTTGGAGCCCAATTGCGAGGTGCTCTACAAGGTGACCAACCTTTATTCGCCCGCGCACGATCGTGGCCTCGCCTTCGACGATCCCGAACTCGGGATCGACTGGGGGATCGACCTCGGGAGAGCGATCCTTTCGGACAAAGACCGCAGGCATCCCAAGCTCGCCGACCTCGGGCCGCAGTTTTGACCAGCCCGCTGCGTTTCCTTGTGACCGGCCAAAAGGGTCAGGTCGTCACCGCGCTGGCGGAGCGCGCGCCGCCGGGCGTCGAAGTGCTGACGTTGGGACGCCCCGAACTGGACCTCGCCGACCCCGATTCCATCCGCTCCGCCTTCGACGGCGAGACGGCGGATATCGTCATCAACGCGGCGGCCTACACCGCCGTGGACAAGGCCGAAAGCGAGCCCGAACTGGCGATGCGCGTCAACGGCGCAGGCGCGGGCCTCGTGGCCGACATCGCGCGCGATCTCGGCGCACCCGTCATCCAGCTTTCAACGGACTATGTGTTCGACGGTTCGCTCGACCGTCCCTATCGCGAGGACGACGCCTCCGCGCCGCTTGGCGTTTATGGCCGCTCGAAGCTGGCGGGCGAGGAGGCGGTCGCCGCCGCCAATCCCCGTCATGCGATTCTGCGCACGGCCTGGGTCTACAGCCCGTTCGGCTCGAACTTCGTCAAAACCATGCTGCGCCTGGGCGAGACCCGCGACGAGATGCGCGTCGTCGGCGATCAGTGGGGCGCTCCCACGAGCGCGCACGACATCGCCGACGCGGTTTTCGCCGTGGCGCTGCGGATGCTGGCCGAGCCGGGACCGGAGGATTACGGCGTGTTTCATCTGACGGGCGGGGGCGAGGCGACCTGGGCGGAATTTGCGCAGGCGATCTTCAGCGAAGCGCAAGCTCTGGGGCGCAAGCCTGTCGCCGTGGCCTCGATCACGACCGCGCAATATCCTACTCCCGCCCGCCGTCCGGCCAATTCGCGGCTCGACGGCGCGCGGCTAGAGCGGGTCTATGGAGTGCGCCTGCCGCATTGGCGGGATTCGTTGAAGCCGGTGGTCGCCCGGCTGTTGGAGGGCTAATGCGCGGTATCGTTCTGGCCGGCGGGTCCGGCACGCGGCTTCATCCGATGACGCAGGTCGTCTCCAAGCAGATCCTGCCCGTCTACGACAAGCCGATGATCTATTATCCGCTCACCACGCTGATGCTGGCGGGCATCCGTGAAATTCTAGTCATCTCGACGCCGCGCGATCTGCCGATGTTTCGCGATCTGCTTGGCGACGGAAGCAAGTGGGGGCTGGCGCTCTCCTATGCGGAGCAACCCAGCCCCGACGGGCTTGCGCAGGCGTTCATCATCGGCGAGGAGTTCGTGCGCGGACGGTCCTGCGCGCTGGTGCTTGGCGACAATCTGTTTTACGGCCACGGCCTGTCGCAGATGCTGACGAGCGCCGCGCTCAAGCAGGGGCCGGGCGCGACTGTTTTCGCCTATCATGTGACCGACCCCGAGCGTTACGGCGTCGTGGAGTTCGATGCGGGCGGGCGCGCGATCACGATTGAAGAGAAGCCGAAAGCGCCGAAATCGCCGTGGGCGGTGACGGGGCTTTATTTCTACGACGAGCGCGTGAGCCGCTTCGCCCGCGATCTCAAACCCTCCGTGCGCGGGGAATTGGAGATCACCGACTTGAACCGGCTCTATCTGGAGCGCGGCGATCTTTCGGTCGAGCGGCTCGGGCGCGGCTTTGCGTGGCTCGACACGGGCACGCCGGATTCGCTGGTCGAAGCGGCGGAGTTCATTCGCGCGCTGGAGAAGCGGCAGGGCTTTAAGGTCGCCTGCCCCGAGGAGATCGCGTTCCATTCGGGCTGGATTTCGCGCGCGCAGGTGCTGAAGCTCGCAGCGGCCTACAAGGGGGATTACGGGGCCTATCTGCGGCGGCTTGCCGACGCGACGTAGCGTTCGGCGGGCCTTGCGAACAGGACGGACGCAAGTCGCGCGCCGAGACGACTATTGAGCGCCCTTACCTACGAAGAGTTTGACCCGCGTATATTTTTGCGCTTTTATCTTCACTCAGAAGCAAAACCGCAAGCTTCAATATTCTTGGGTCGAAACTCGCGAATCGACTTCTCCTGAAGGCGCGCGCGACGGATCCGGCGAAGTAAGGGAGGCCGAGATGGGCGAGATCGTCACACGATTGCGTGTCGGCGCGGCGGCGTTGAGCGTGACGCTCGCGCTGGCGGCGCCAAGCGGCGCGGCGGAACTTGGGCCGTTGGAGAAAGTCACGGGGGCTGATCCGTTCCTCGGGTGCACGGCGGATAATTCTTCCGGTCAGGCGGGCGTCAACTATCCCGGCACGGGGATCGAACCCTGGATCACGGTCGATCCGCGCAATCCGCGCCGCCTGGTTGCGGGTTGGCAGCAGGATCGCTGGTCGAACGGCGGCTCCCGCGGATTGACGGCGGGGGTGCTTCGGGACGAGCGCGGCGGCTGGAAGGTCGTTGCGCCCGGCAAAGTGACGCAGTGCCAAGGCGGGCCCTACGCCCGCGCTTCGGACCCCTGGGTGGATTACTCGCTCTCGGGCGTCCTCTATTACATGCATCTGGCTTTCCAACAGGACACGCCCACCGGCGGCTTCGGCGCCAACGGCATGCTGATGACGAGGTCGTTCGACGGCGGCCGCAATTGGACGGCGCCCATCGCGTTGATCGCGGACACGGACCCGCAGGTGCTCAACGACAAGAATTCGATGACGGCCGATCCCAAATATGGCGCGCTCGCTTATGCGGTCTGGGATCGTCTGCAAGACTTCACCATCACGGGCAGCCATCATGAGCATGGCGGGGCTGCGCCCGCTATGATGGGGCCGGGCGACGGCGTCGCCGGGGCGAGGGCGCGCGCGAGGGCGCTGAAAGCGCAGTCGAAGGCGAAGGCGCAGGCGGCGGACTCCGTCGAGTTCCTGGGGCCGGCCTATTTTAGCCGCACCACCGACTACGGCACGAGCTGGGAGACGCCGCGCATCATCTTCGATCCCGGTCCGAACGCCCAGACGATCGACAATCTCGTCGTGGCGCCGCCGAACGGAACCGTCATCGACTTCTTCACGCACATTTTCACCGATGGCTCCATCGAGACCGATCTGGTGCGCTCATTCGACCATGGGCGGACTTTTGGACCAGCGATCATGGCGGAGACCAATCAGGCGCTGGGCGTCGTCACGCCCGATGCGCAGGCGGCGGTGCGCGACGCCTCCATACTTTATAGCGTGACCGTAGACCGGCGCACGGGCGCGCTTTATCTGGCGTGGCAGGATTCGCGCTTCCACGGCTTCGACGAGATCGCCTTCGCGCGCTCGACGGATAACGGCGCCTCCTGGTCCGCGCCGGTGCGCATCAACAAGACGCCCGCCAACGCCAATTTACGGCGTCAGCAGGCTTTCATTCCCGCCATCGAGGTCGGCCCGCACGGCGTCCTGGTCGTGACCTACTACGATTTCCGCAACGACGTGGACGACGGGAAGGAATCGACGGATTATTGGGCCGTATTTTGCGAGTCGCGTGAGCGCGATTGCACCAATCCCGCCAACTGGGGCCGTGAGTTGCGCCTGACCCGCGCGTCGTTTGACTTTCTTCAGGCGCCCGAAGCGGGCGGCTTGTTCCTCGGCGATTATATGGGGCTGAAGCGCGCGGACGAATCGGTCTATCCGATATTTGCAACGACCACGGGACCGCAGCGCACGGACATCTTCACCCGTCAGATACGCTTTGACAGGGATCGTATGGCTGCGGATTGAAGGCGCGCAGGCGTTCGCGACGCCTCGGCGGGCGAGCGTCAGGCGCGCCCCGCCTCCCAGCCGATGATCGCCTGCTTGCGGGTGAGGCCCCAATGGTAACCCGTCAGCGCGCCCGAACGGCCGAGCACGCGATGGCAGGGCACCACGAACGAGATCGGGTTGCGCCCGACCGCTGTGCCCACGGCGCGCGCGGCGGTGGGCTTGCCGAGTTTGGCGGCGATGTCGCCATAGGTCGTCAGTCGGCCGAGCGGGACTGAGAGCAGCGTCTCCCACACCCGCATTTCGAAATCGCCGCCGATCATGACGATCCGCAGCGGTTGATCGGGGCGCCAGAGTTCAGGGTCGAACGCGCGGCGGGCGAGTGCGGACGTGCCCTCGTCGTCAGGCTCCAGCCGCGCGCGCGGCCAGCGGCGCTGCATGTCGGCGAGCGCCGCCGCCCGGTCGCCCTCGTCCACGAACCCTAACCCCGCCAACCCGCGCGGAGCGGCGACAACTAATGACTCGCCGAACGGGGAGGCGTGGAAGCCGTAGGTCAGCACGAGATCGTCGCGGCGATAATCGCCGGGCGTCAGCCGCTCGTGCGTGACGAACAGATCGTGCAGCCGCCCCGGTCCGGAAAGCCCAACCTCGTAGGCCGCGTCGAGAACGGTGGCGGATTCGCGCAAGAGTTCACGCGCGCGCTCGATGGTGATGGCTTGCAGGAACGCCTTAGGGGTGCAGCCCGCCCAGCGACGGAAGATTACCGTCAGATGCGAGGTCGAGAGGCCGACGTGTTCGGCGATGGTCTCGACGGAAGGTTGCTGGCGCCAGCGCGTGGTGACGAATTCCAGCGCGCGGCGGACGGTGGCGTAATCGGCGGAGGCGGGGACATCGAGCATGGACGTGTTGTCGCTCAGGCCGGAGCGAGGCGCCACCCGAAAACGCCGGTCAGGCGAGGGCCTTCCAGCCCCAATCTAGCAGCGACTTGGCGTCGCGCGCGAAGGCGAGGAGTTCGTCCGCCAGTTGGGGCGACGCAAGCCGCGCGTCGGGCAGCGCGCGCCGGACCACGAGCGATTTGAGCCGCACGGCCGTCTGGGTGGTCTCGTCGTCGATGTCCTCGAAGCCGCGCGGATTGCGTTTCATTGCGTACTCGCGGGAGAGCGCGAGATCTGTTTTGGCGAGCGCCCCGAGCATGCGCTTCCAGACGGGCGGCGCGCCGGTCATCGCGGCGCGAAATCGGGCGAGCGATTCGGGCTCAGGATCGTAAAATCCCGCCGCTGCGAAACAGCCGCCGGGTTCGATGTGGATATAGAGCACGCCCGGCTCGTTCTTGGCGCCGGTGCGCGTCATCACGGCTCCGACATGGGTCTTGTAGGGGCTCTTGTCCTTGGCGAACCGCACGTCGCGATGCATGCGGAAGAGCGCCGACTTGCGGTCGCCCTTGAGCGGGATTTTCGCCTTGGCGAAGGCGGCGGCGAGAGACTCGACGAGATCGCCCATCGGGGTTTTAAGATCCGACTCGAAGGTCGGTCTATTGGCCTCGAACCATTCCTTTGACTGATGGAACGCGAGCGCATTCAGGAAGGGCAGGGCGTCGGGGCCGAAACCGGCGAAGGGCATGGGGGCCTGTGTCAATCGTGGGACGTGGGAATTTTTAAAACGCCTTCGGCAATCCGGCTTGCTTCAGGACCTCGTTAGCTGTGTGACGACTTTTCGAGCGCGTGACGATGACGAGCCGCTTTGTGTCGGAGTGAATCCATTTCTCGTGGCTACCCTTGCCGCCGGTCGTCCGCGTCCAACCGGCCAGCCAGAGCGAACGTGTGACCTCGTCATAATAGTCCTTCGCGATTCACGCGACGGCGAGTTCGCGCCGCGTCACAATCTCGACTTTGTAGGGCGTCGAGGCGGCGGGAACATTTGCGGCGATGATATCGGGCGCAAGCGCGCGAACGAGATCGACCAGTTCTTCGAATGTCGAAGCCTCCACGACGAGGCCGGGAATGTCGGACTGCGTCGTGAACACCTCGGCTTGCGCGTCCCAGACGGCGGTCACGGTGAATAGTATTGACATGTGGCCAGCCTAGCAGGGGGCCGTGCGGCGTGCAAAGGTTTGAGAATTGCCGGAAAGCGGGGAGAGCCTTGATGGATCGCGAAACGGCAATCGAGTTCACCAAGCGAATCGAGGCGGCTTTCGCCCTCATGGGAGGCGTGAGCGGATTTCTCCAGCCTCTACTGGATCAGGCCGATTTCAGAAGCGTCATGGACACATGGGGCCAAATCATCATGGAGCTTGATCTTGGCGTTCTGGAAGTCATTTATCGCGCCCATCCCGACCTGCGCCCGGAAGGAATGGCGCCTGTAACTCCTCTGGGCGCCGGATGCGGATGGCGTCGGCCGAACCGGAATGTCGACGGCGCCGGACCTGGTGCTGAATGAAAGGCTTTGCTAATTGGAGGGTCCGGCCATGC
>JAYVYJ010000218.1:0-3240 GCA_043784465.1 Hyphomicrobiales bacterium | reverse complement strand
CCGGCAGAGACTCGGGGAAAGGCAGGTCTTCACGGGCCAGGATATCCATGGCCAAACGCTAAATCTAGTGGGTGTGGGTGTCAACCGGATAGGCAAGGTCCAAAGCTCTCGGTATGCACGTTCATCACTCGAAAGGCTCTCCGGATACGGAGGAATTAAGCTATCAAACCTTGGATCAGAAAAATCTGAAATATGAAAATGCTGAAAAATTCTCCATTTAATTTTGTCTATTATACTAACGTGCGATGAAGCGGGATTTTTCCTGAGGGACATCTTCCCGAAAAATATAAGCGGTCTATTTATTTCAAATACAGTTCCGCTTTTCCTAACAATATTAAGGTACGCGAAAATTTGATTTTCATCGTGTTTATGTTTAAGGGAATTTTCGAGCGATACTTTCTCAATTTTACGAATTGTAATCTTATCTCCAGCGTAAATAAAAGCATCTGGTGTGCAATCTTCAATGTCCTTACTTAATTCAGCTTTTGATTTTCTTATTCCATACCTCTTGCTTGCCGCAGCAAATTTACGGCGTAAATCGGCCGCGATGAACTCGCCATTCCACGGATACCAAAAAAACGGCATATGCGGCAGCCGCCCATAATCTGACGTATTATTTTGCAAATTTTCCAATACCCATTCATCCGGATTTAGATCAGGATGACGTACATCGAACTCAATTCCGTCTACCTCGCCGTGCCTTGTGGTGTGCGATATTTTCCAGAACGCATTGGTGCGTCGCCGTTCGTCGTCGTCCATACAGGAAGTCCAGCTTGAGTTTGAAACATCACCTCATTGGCGGCCCGTCAGTCTGGGCGGCTTTTGGCTGAATGTAACAAATCCAGACAAATTTGGACAATCGAGTATATTCAACGGCAGTTTTGAGCCGGTTATGCTTCGCCGCTCGGCTTCGCAAAAGCCAAGACATTCGCCATTCTCGGCTCGCACCATTGCGCCCAAGCTTCCATCATTGTCCGGCGCTTTTCCAAAGCATCCCCGCGCCTATAGGCAGCCTCCGCCTTGTTGCCGATCGTGTGCGCGAGCGCCGTCTCGCGAAGCTCCGCGGAGAACGGCGACACTTCTGACGCCCAATCGGAGAACGTCGAGCGGAGCCCGTGCACCGTAATCGTGCCGCGCCGGCCCATCCGGTCCAGCAACATCAGCATTGCCATGTTCGAAAGCGGCTTGCCCGGCCGCTGGCCAGGAAAAACGTAGTCCGCTGTCCTGGCTTCGGCAAGGCCCTTCAAGATAGCCAACGCGCGCCTGGACAGCGCAACGCGATGCTCCTTGCGCGCCTTCATGCGCTCCATCGGGATCGTCCAAAGCCCGGCTTCCAGGTCGAACTCCGCCCATTGCGCCGCCAGTACCTCGGTTGTTCGCGTCGCCGTCAGCAACGCCAATTCCATCGCCAGCGCCGCCAGCGCGGGGCGAGCGCGCAACTCCTGCACGAAGGCGGGCAAATCAGAATAGGCGAGCGCCTTATGATGGCCGCGTGTCAGTTTTGCCGGCTTCGGCAAGGTCGCGTCGAGATGGCCGCGCCATGTCGCCGGATTTTCGCCGACACGCAAGCGCTCCGCCTTAGCGGCGCTTAGCACGCGCTCGATCCGGCCTCGGACCCGCGAGGCGGTTTCGGGCTTGGTTTTCCAGATCGGCGCCAGACAGGCGAGCACGCCCGCTGTATCGATGCGATCGATCGCGGTCGCCCAGATCGGCGCGCAATAAGTTTCGAGCGTGTTGCGCCATTGCTGGCGATGCTTGGGATTTGAGAAGCCATCTTCGATCCGATCTACCAGAGCCAGCGCGTAAGCGCCGAATTTTGGAACCGTCGCCCCGGCTCGCTCGGCAACGCGCCGAGCTTCGAGCGGATCGTCGCCCCGCGCCAGAACCGCGCGCGCATTGTCGCGAAGCCCTCGCGCCATCGCCAGCGTGACGCCCTTTGCGGGCGACCCAAGACCCATTTCCTTCAGTTTGCCGTCGCGCCGGTAGATGAAGAACCACTGCCGAGAGCCGCCGGCGCGGACGATCAGATATAGCCCGTTCCCGTCGGCGTACTTGCCTGCCTCTTTCGTCGCCTCGACGGCACGGGAAGAGAGGAGGTTTTGCTTGCGGCTTCGAGCGCTCGCCATGTCTGTCTTGCCCCAACATTTGCCCCAACTAAAAACACGACTTGGGGCGAACGTCAATGGACGAAGCCGGACGGCTTGTCGTTAGTGGCTCTGAATATCAAGGGTTTTTCAAACTCGTGCGAACAGCGTAGAACAAGAGTTAGGCGGACTTCCTCTCCGCCAAATTTTATGCGCAATCTCAAATAGAACGTCGGTCTCAAATGGAGTACAACGACCGGCGGTTTATCGGGTGTTTCCATGGGACAGGCTTATAGGCGCCTCGACTCGGTTGAGCAGAAATTCATTCACCGGCGTCTGATCGAGGATCGCAGCCGTGGCTGAATCGCGACGGCACTGGGGAGTCTGGCTTTGGCGATCTCCACAGACGTGTCGCGCCATCGCGGCGAGGCGGGGGGCTATGACTCCGTCGACGCCGGGAGGTCCGCGCTCGGCCGCTTCCGCGGCCTTGTCAAATTGCGCGAGGGTTCGGCGCTGCGCGGGCACGTGTCCGCACACATCGGAAAGCGATGGTCGCCGCAACAGATATCCGGCACTCTTGCGTCGATGCCGCACTTCATCGGTCGTGTCTCGCACGAGACGTTTTACTGAGCGATCGACGTCTTGCCGCGCGGTGAAATCCGTCAGCAACTTATCTCGTGGCTGCGTCAGGGCTGCAAGTTGCGCCGCCCGCGCGGGCGAGGCGAAGACCGGCGTGGCGGGATCGTTGGAATGACGCCCATCGTTGAGCGCCCGGCCTCCGTCCTGACTTTCCAACTGTTCGGCGACTGGTATGGCGACCTGATCAAGGGCGCCGGCAACGCCAGCGCCCCTGGCACTTTGGTGGAGCGCAAGAGACGGTTTACGATCCTGGTCAAAAAGAAAGACGGCGGCGCGGATGCGGCGCCCGATGGCTTCCAGAGGGCGCTCCGCAAAGTGCCGGAAGCCATGCGAACGAGCCGCGCCTACGGCCAGGACAAGAAAATTGCGCACCATGCCGAACTCGCCCGACAACTGAAAATCAGGGTTTATTTCTGCGATCCTTGCCTATCCGGTTGTTACCCACACCCACTAAATGTGGGGTGGGCCCATTCCCCGGAGTACAGCCCGTCAAACGTCGGCGCTACTGCCCCGCCGG
>JAYVYJ010000217.1:0-4429 GCA_043784465.1 Hyphomicrobiales bacterium | reverse complement strand
CCGGCGGGGCAGTAGCGCCGACGTTTGACGGGCTGTACTCCGGGGAATGGGCCCACCCCACATTTAGTGGGTGTGGGTAACAACCGGATAGGCAAGGTCTGAACGCCAACAGGTCACCGCCGTCCGCGTCGCCAACGTCCCCGAGCCCGAATTTATTCGTCAGGTCGAGAGCGACACGGCGGACGTTGAGGCGCTGTCGGCGCGGAGTGGTGGATAGGGTCGACCGTGTTTCAAATGCCGCGTCGCTGAGACATCAAATCGCCGTTGGCTTTCATCAGCCGCGCCAGGCGCGCGTCGAGTTCGTCGACGGCATACTCGGAGCCGATCGCGGCCGCTGTCGTCGGCGCGGCATAGACGGGCGGTTCCGCGCCTTCGCGAGGCGGCGCGAGTTTTGAGGCCTGCGTCATCTCCAGCGGCGCGCCGCGCTCGCGCGCAATGCCGGCCCACTCGGCCGCTGTCAGGCTCGACAGGCCAAGATGTTCGGCGAGCGCCATCGCGTAGACCGCGCAGTCAAGGAAGTGGTTGTCGCGCTGGGCGGGCCGCTGCTTCCAGAACTTGCGCGCCCGGCCCTTGAACTTTTCCTCGACGAGGTACTCGGCGGTGATTTGGCGAAAGAAGCCCTCGTCGAGCCAGGTGCCGAAGTGGCAATAGCCGGGCGGGTCGGTTTCGGCGCCGCTACGCACGCCTTCTTTGCGCAGGTCGGCATAGAACGCGCCCTTGAGCGGCCATGTCCCGACCGGCCAAAGCTTCACGCCCTGGCGAACGCGCGCGCCGGCGAAATCGATGTCGACAAGGCTCGGCGTTCCCAGCGCCGGCTTGCCCCATCCGTCGCGACCGTCGAGGGCGTAGACGATCTCTTGGCCAGTCCATTCGTGAAGCCGCTGATTTGCGCGCGCGGTCGCATAGACGACATGGCTGCGGAAGCCGGAGTCGATCCCCAACGCGTCGAGCTTGCGCGTGCGGCCGAAGGCGTCGGGAAACTCGCGCCCGATCGTTCGATGAAGCAACAGGGAGAAGGCGTTCCCGCTGTCAGGCCGATCGTCCAGCGAACCCGGCGCTTCCGTGGAGCCGTCACAATAGAACGCGTCCACAACCCAACTCTCGCGGTTCGGTGCGAAGGCGATGATCGAAACCCAAATGCCGCGCATCTGCACGTCGGCGGCCGCGACCAACATCAGACCGCGAGGCGGGACGTGTCCGCGCGGCAAGCCTTCCTCGCGCCGTTCCATCAGCCGCACATGGTCGGGCGCGTCGCCGCGCATCTCGTAGGGCAAGCCGAGCCAAAGATTCGAGAACGCCTTGAGGCGCTGCGGATCGTCGCCGGCGGAAAGGAATTCGTCGGCGATCTTGTCCCAAGGCACGAAGGGGCTGGAGAAGGCGTCAAAGTGATAGGACGGGAACGCGCCAGGCCGGGGCGCTGTCGCAATCCATCGGCCGCGCGCGACAAGGGCCTGTTTCTCGGCGGCCTCGATAATGGCGCCGCAGCACGGCGCGACGTAATGCGCGCGGTACGGGTGAGCTTTCTCGAACCGAAAGTTCGGCCCCATCTCGAACACGAATTCCCCCTCGCAATGCGGACAAGGGACGTGCCATCGGCGTTGATCGCCGGCTTCGTATCGGGCTTCGATTTTAGAGCCCCCCTTGATCGTGGGCGTGGAAATGTCGGCCTTGCGCCAGTCGCCGGCCGCAAGGAAGGATATCAGGCGGCCGTCGCTGATCTTGAGCGGGTCGCCCTGACCGTCGAGGTCGTCGGGATATTGGTCGATCTCGTCGCGCATTAGGACCTTGACCGTCTTCGACCGAAGATCGGCGGCCGAAGTGGAAATCGCCAATGTCAGCGAACCGCCGGGAAAGCGCTTCGAATAGGTCGTGGAGCCTTCCGACGAGCGCGAGGTCTGCGACGCGACCTTACGGAGGAGCGCGGGCGAGGCCCGGATCGAGGGGTCGAGCTTTTCGCGATTGAACTCGGAGACGGCGTCCGACGTCGGCTGAATGAGCATGACGCGGCAGGGAGCACGGTCGACGAGATAGCCCAGCGCCGCGAGCAGCATGAGCGTGAAACCCGATTGCGCCGACTTCATCACGGCGATTTCATTGACGCCGGAATCGGGGCCGAGCGCGTTCAAGGGCTCGGCCAAATAGGGCGCAAGGCGAAGATCGAACGAACGGCCGGCGTGCGGCCCGTCAGGCACGATGAGATTGCGCACGGCCCATTCTGAGGGCGTGAGCGGCTCCGGCGGCCGCAACGCCTCCGCAAAGGCGCGGCCGACCATGACGCGAGGGGAAACGTGCTTCACGCCGCCGCCTCATCGTCTTCGGCAAGAGCGTCGTCAGCAAAACGGTCGGCGGCCCGCGCCAACGTCTCGCGCATCTCGCGCCCCAGCTCACGCAGGCCCGCACGCAGGCCCGCCACGCCCTCTTTCGCCATCGTTGCCGCCAGTGCCTCGGCGTGGCGCGGAAGCGCGTCCAGCGCCCGCGCAAGCTCAAGCGCACACGCCTCGATGTTGTGGCGCACGTCGTCGGCTTCGACCAAGCGGCCGAGCCGCTCCTCGACGTCGAGGCGCTTCAGGTCGGCCTCGAATTTCGTTCGCTTGGCGCGCTCTTCCGAAAAGTCCGGCAAGCCGTCAGCCTTCGCCGCGACCTCAAGCGGGGCGGCGGCGGCGCTCGCGGGTGACGCAAGGGGTTGCGTATTTTGCACCGGCCCGCAGGCGCTATCAAACGCCTCGCGGTTGACGATCTTCGCCTGACCGAAGGACCGAGTCTCAAGATAGCCCAAGGCTTCAAGCTTGGCGCACTTGCGCGAGACGCCCCCCTTATCGACGCCGCGCTCGCGGGCAAGGTCGGAGATCGACACCCATCCGGCGGGAAGTTGTTGCGAGGTCAGAGCGCCTTCCCCAAGTGTTTCAGGACAGCCGCCGGAACTTCGGTTTCCGCCGTTGCGAAGAATGCCTCCGCCGACTTATCCTTGATCGCCTCTTTCGCGAGGTTCGGGCCGTCGAAGGACCGAAGCGGCGTGCGGGGGCCAGTGGTGCGCATCACGAGTCGGCCGGCGATTTTCCCGGAGCCTTCAAAGCTGCGCTTAAACTTGTGGGGGTTACCCCACATCCAAGCCGTGACGCCGCCGCCGGGGCCTTTCGTCACCTGGGTCTTGAATTCGTACATCTTCGTCGGCTTGCCGCTGACGATGATCTGATAGGACATGCCCTGCCCAACGGCGGATCCCTTTGAGACCGATGAAAGATCACCCTGGCCTCCAAAGGCGCGGGCAGTGCGAACGCGACTTGTCACGCTTCCGTAGCGCACAAGGCTTGTCTGCTTCTGAAGCGCCTTCTGCACCTTGGTCCTGACCTTATCGCCGCCTTCGTTTAGACCGCGAGCGATGGCGCCCGGAATTTGCTTCTGAAGCCGCTCGACGAGCTTGACGAGCTTTTCGAGTTCGTGCGCGTCGACTTTGATTTGCATGTCACCGGCTTCCGATCCCACCACGTCCGAGCGGAGCCGCGTCGGAATCCATTCGTCCGCCGTGGCCACCTTGGACCGGGTTCAGCGCAACAGTTTGTTTGATCTGCAATGCCTCGTTCACGATGCTCAACAATTGCGAACCCGCCTCGACGCGAATGACGCCGGAAATTGTCGCATCCCCATGGACAATCGTTTCCGCCTGAACAGGCCCATGTTGCTCGCCAAGACCCATCATCGCGCGGCCGCGTGCCCCTTCCATATCCCGCACGCCGTAGAGCATCGGATGGTCTTCGGCCTGTCGGCCATAGGCGACCCGCGTGCGCCAGTCTCCCGTCGTCGCCCAATCGCTGCCGGCCTTAACGCCGGGATGGCTGTTTATGTTTTTGTCCATCCACTTGCGAATGAACGAATCCGGGTTGCCGAGTTCGTAACCAATGGCGGCCAAAGCCGCGAAAGGGCCGCCCGCCAGCAAACCGCCGCCTGCCGCTGCCGCGCCGCCGGCGCCCTCGGCCGCGCCGCCGCCGAAGCCGAGAAAGCTCCCGACGCCCGACAAGAGCTTCCACGAAAGCCAGCCCGCGCCCGCAGCCCCCGCAGCGCCAACGCCTACGCCAACGTCCTTGGCTACATCCGGGTTTTTCTTGGCCCAGTCGCCATAGGATGCAGCGATGCTCTGAATGCCTTGGGCCATGGACTCAAGCCCCTTGCCAACTTCCCCCATCGAGGGGCCGGAGACCGCCGCCGCGAATTGTTCGATTGAGTTCTTGAGCGCCTCCAGCCCCGCGACCGGGTTGTCGGCGAGGAAGGAATTGTCGCCGGCTTTGAGCCCAACGGGCTTTTCGAGGGTCTGTGCATCGCGCTGGATGCGTTCGCGATTATGATTGAGGAACGCGATCAGTCCCGCCATGTTGCGCGGCATTTTCGCGATCAGGTCGTCGAAGCCGCCTTCGGTGGAGTCCTTGCGCTTCAT
>JAYVYJ010000216.1:0-5360 GCA_043784465.1 Hyphomicrobiales bacterium | reverse complement strand
CCGGCGGGGCAGTAGCGCCGACGTTTGACGGGCTGTACTCCGGGGAATGGGCCCACCCCACATTTAGTGGGTGTGGGTAACAACCGGATAGGCAAGGTTCATGCCACGCGTTCGTAGCGATCGGCCAGTTCCGCTACCGCCGGGCGCGCGCAATCTCGCGTTCGTCAGCCAATTCGTAGAAATTTCGGACGACGTCGTTTTCACCGTCGAATATTCCGTGCGCGCCGCACAAACCGCAGTATATGAGCTGATGGGCATCGATCGCAAGATTCCACCCGTGACGCCACACGACAAGGATTTGAGCGTGCAGTTCGAGGCGCTGGTCAAAGCGTTTCGCTGAAAGTCTGACCCGAAGCTCTTAACCTCACAGACTTATTTTTTTAAGACGATCCAGTGACATCATCTTGGATTGCATGTTCTTCGTAACACGCGACGAGAGCGCGATCGCAATTGGCGATGACATTGGTTTGATTCGATCTCTGGTGGTTTGGGGTCATCCGCCTTTGTCGCAAGATCAATCGGTTGCCGACAATCGTAGCCGGCCGATCACTAACAAAGGACGGGCGCGTTTTAACTGGGCCGCTTCATTTGTTGACGCAAAATGACCGGGACCATGCAGTATCTGCGGGATCTTCAAAATCAGTGAAGGTGCGCGATCGTCGACGGGAATGGTGCTCTCTAACCGTTATACTATTTCAAGCTCAGGATATAGGCGATCAGATCATCTCGCTGCTCGCCGGTGAACGTAAACATCGGCATGCCGACATGGGGTGTGGTGAGAGCGACCAACAAAGCGGTCCTTGTCATACCGGGGGTGATCGCGAGCGCAGGAAATGACGGTGCGCGCGAATTTGGTGACTGAACCAATCCGGCGGTTGTGGCATGACATTGCGAGCAGACTTGCTGCGCCAAGGTAAGGCCCTCTTCTGGGTCCCCGACCGCTTGCGCGTGACATAACTCAATTGTTGTAGCGAACGCTAAAATAAATGCGAGACGGGTCGGGATTTTTACCACAGTTCGTCTCCAACGTTCGACAAAGTTCGCCGCTTGTCGCATTGTTATAACACCTATCTGAGAAGGCCGCTCGAAATGATTTGTCCTCCGACAAATAAGTGGCACGCACCAAACGAATGCGAAGATCCGAATTTGTAGAATAAGTTGTGGGTTTCAACACAATGTTCAACGCCACTAGAGGCGATCAGCGGCCAAGCAGACGACCCGAAAATCATAAAGCCCTGAACACGCGCTTCATGAGGGAAATGCTCCGGCGAGGAAAACGAGGGCGCGCGCAGTCGACACTTAGCGTTGATAGTTTTTCGCGAGCCAGCGTCTTTGGTCGATCCAGACCATTGTCCTTTCGACGAACCGCCCTCGCTTCTAGACAATCACCCCCCGTTGGGCCGGCGGACCAGTGACGATGGTCACGCTGATCGGCCTCACGGCGGCGAACCGCTAGCAGCTATTTGCTGACCCCACATATACGATTTTGATTGACAGCTAAGGCCGGTGCGCGGCCTAAAGCAGATGCGGCCCTACACGGGAATGTGCATGTCCCCCGGCGACACGCAGAAATCGAGCAGTCGCCCGTCAGCATCGACGAGGAAATACCGCTTCGGGCGCTTGACTTTCTTGTTACCGTTGTATCCCTTCGTCCCTGCTGTCTCGCTCGTCTTAATCTCCTGGCTGTCGATGACGGCGGCGCTTAGCGACGCTTCGCGCCTCCTACGCCGGCGGGCGAGCATCACGGGAAGGTATTTGATCCGTTTGAAGAGGCCGACGTCTTGCCCATGCGTTGTAGCACCTCGTTGACGATCGCCGAGGCCACAGCGATAGCAAGCTTGTAGAAACGGCCGCGCACATGGCGCCAGACAAGGATTTGGAACATCATGACCGGATCGAACGGCGGTCTCCCGCCCTGCGCGCCGCCCGAATGGGTCAGCGCCTTCAAAAGATCAGAACGGAGAATCTCGCAATCGACGACGTCGGCGCAGGCCACCAACTGATCGCCGAGCTCGCTCAGCTGTTGCAAACGCTCGTTGACGTCGAAATGCCCTGGCTGTTCGCGCATCAAATCACCTCCGCTTCGTCATCCAAGAGGGAATCAGAAATTGCGCCGGAGCGCGAGGTTTTTAGAAGCGTCCAATTGCGCGGTTACCGTGCTAACAAATAAACGCTCAATTTCTGCTCAAACCTATGTCCTCTGAGTAGGCGGTTCTCCGACTGCGTCTGAAAAGCCTTTGCGCATTTTTGTTAGGTCCGCGATCGCTTGGATGAGGAGGTCCTTTCTGCGTTTCCTGCGCTCCGTTTGGAGCTCCCTTTCCAAATACGCAATGGTTCCGTCCAACTGGGTGATACGATTCCAAAGAAATTGAAATTGCGGCAGCTCTTCTTTTGTCATGGGGCCTTTTATGACGATCGTCCCCGCGCGCGGGTCGATGATGACATGGTCAGGATGTGGGTACGGCTCGATGCCAGTTGTCCCTGTTGACGCGCGCCGCTCTAACTCTCTCTCCCACCAAACTTTGTATTCGCAGAACGTCTTAAAATAGTCGTCCCGCTTGAGTTTGTCGGCCAACTCAGTTTCGCTGACAATTGCAATAAAGAGTTGCTGCGACCGAGATTGCCCTTTGGCAGCGTTAAGTCCTATTGAACGAAACACCGCTCTGGCGAGAGGAAATCGGAGATCGCGGTCGCCGTCATTGACAACGATTTCGCGGAATGCCTCTTCTCGGATGATGTCGCGAAGGCGTTCAAAACTCGGCGGCGCTTTATTGCGCGCTCCTTTGGGACGCCCCTTCGGATGACCGGAGACGCCCGGCTGAAAACGAGTTTCAACTGGCGTCTTCTTATAGCCGACTTCATAGGGTGTGGCGCCCTCTTTAGGGGGCTGCGGAGGCTTCGGCGGACGGGATGTGGGCATCGTCAGGCCACCTTCGCATTTGTGCAGACGAGCGAGGGTTCAGCGCTGAGGTTGCCTCCGACCCCGCAGGCGATCAACTCAGCATCGTCTTTGGCAAATCGCTCCCAGCGCGTGAGCATGCGGTCGCAAAAGATCGGATCAATCTCGCACACCCGCGCGCGGCGGCTCGTCTTTTGAGCCGCGATGATCGTCGCTCCAAATCCTCCGAACAGATCGAGGACAATCCCGTTGCGGCGAGAAACATCTTTGATCGCGTCGACAATCATCTGAACGGGCTTTGTCGTGGGATGCATTGTTAGTTCGTCAAGCCGACCCGCCTTCAAAGTATTGACGCCGCGGTACTGCCAGATGTTGGTGCGATAGCGACCGTGTTGGCCAAGCTCAAAAGTATTGATGTGAGGCGCGTCGCCTTTCTTGAACGCAAAAATCAGCTCATGGCGCGACCTGTAAAAAGTGCCCATGCCGCCGTTGTCCTTGCACCAAACAATCAGATTTTTCAGTTCGTTGTAGGAGAATTTTCCTGCTGCGTGCATCTCGGACATATGCCGCCAATCCATGCAAATGAAGTGAATGGATCCATCGAGGCTATGGGCCGCCAAATTCTGAACCGCCTTCGACAGAAAGGCGGTGAATTCCTCGCTAGACATTTCGCCGGCCGCCATCGCGAAATTACTGTGTTTTACCTTGCCCAGGCCCGAGACGTTATTTTCAATCGCAATATTGTAAGGCGGATCGGTGAAAATCATCTCGGCAAGTTCACCGTCCATCAGGGCGTCGACTACTTGCGCATCGAGGGCGTCGCCGCAAATCAGTCGGTGACGTCCTAGACGCCAAATGTCGCCAAGCCGACAGCGCGGTTTCACCTCGGCGGCTTTTGGGAGTCTCTCGGCCGCCGGATCTCCAGGATCTTCGGGGGCCAGTCCCTCGATCAAAATGTCCGCCTCCGCGATCGAGAAGCCGGTCCACTCGACGTTAAAGGTAATGTCGGTTTCCATCAGCTCCTTAAGTTCGAGAGCGAGCAACTCTTCGTCCCAACCCGCGTTCAGCGCTATCTTGTTGTCGGCGATCACGTAGGCGCGTTTCTGCGCCGGCGACATGTTCCCGATTTGAAGACACGGGATCTCTTTCATTCCCAATTCCTTCGCCGCCTCGACGCGGCCGTGGCCGGCGAGGATGTGACGCTCTTCGTCGATCAGGACAGGATTGGTGAAGCCAAAGCGGCGGATGCTGTCGGCGATCTGGCGAATTTGCTTTGCGGAGTGGTCCCTGGCGTTACGGCTCCAGGGTATGAGGACATCAATGGGGAGATTTTCGATGGAGCGGGACGTCATGACAATTCCTTTGGAGGTTTTTCGGGGGGGCAACGGTCTGCCGACAGCGTTAGATTAAGTGAACGCTTGAAGTCCGCAAACGTTGCACTTATGCGTAAGATTATTCGAACAGGGACCGGATCGATTCGTCCGGTCGAGCCTTTTTGGTAAGCTGCCGCCGCAATCTCGCGGCATCCGCGACGAGGTTGTCATGAGCTTGGGAGCGCGTCTGACCCAGTTACGCTTGGGCGCGGGGGAATCCCTTCAGGACGTCGCGGACGCCGCCGGCGTATCGAAGGCTCACATTTGGGAGCTCGAAAAAGGTCGCACGCAGAACCCTTCGCTCGCCCTGCTCACGGGGCTCGCCGACCATTTCAAGCTATCTGTCGGCGCGCTCATCGGTGAAGACCCCGGCGCGACGGGTACGGATATCGCCGTCGCCCGAATGTTTCGGCGGGCAAAGGAGCTTCATCCTGACGATCTTAAGGTGTTGGATGACGTCTTGGATTCGCTGCTGAAACGTCACAGCGCAAAGAGCGCGAGGATTCCTCGAGGTGACCCGTAAGCTTGTCTTGGACCGCATGCGGGTGGAAGAAGCCGGGCCTAGTCCTGTCGATCTCGCGGACGCCATTCACGCGCAACTGGGTTATGTCGCCGGGAAGGTTCCGATCGAACAGATCGCGTATGCCCTCGACATCGTTGAAATCCGCAGCTGTGAGCTTGTAGGTATCGAGGGCGCGCTTGTGATGACCGACAACCGCTCCATGGGCGCCATAGTCGTCAACGCCCAGGCGAGCGTCCCGCGGCGCAGGTTTACCACCGCGCACGAACTCCTGCATTTCTTAAACCCGCTCCATCAGCCGACCGATTTGGACCGGGGCTTCGCGTGCACCAAGGACGATATGCTGGCGTCAACCGCATGGGCACGAGCCATTCGTTCGAAGCATTTTCGACAAGAAGCTGAGGCTGGTCGCTTCGCAATCGAGGTGCTGGCGCAGGGCTGTTCAACGCTCTCCTGCTGGATGCTCCCGGGGCCGATTACCACCGTTGGCACGCCGTAAGCCTGAAAGAACCCGGCCTCCGTCCCATAGGCGACTTTTTCGACCTGGGGATCGGCCGCAAGCGCGTGC
>JAYVYJ010000215.1:0-24487 GCA_043784465.1 Hyphomicrobiales bacterium | reverse complement strand
GAACCGCATTCCAGGACTCGTCATACGGGATTCCTCGCACCAAATCGCCAACTGCCGGTTGCATTTTTGCGCCCGAAAAAATGAGGGGATCGCTGAGCTCAGCCCCAGGAATTACGAAAGGAAATGGCTTGCCCGAAAGCTCGCAGACGCCGCATAGTTCAAAACGATCGGAAGACGTTCTTCGGGGGCAAGGTCAATATTTCGCCTTGCGTTTGCATCGAGCACATTCGTTGGTGCAACTGTCGGTACGCGAACTTCATGCCCGCCCAGTGCATCAAAACGCCCCTCGCCGATCGCGCGATCACGCGCGCGCGACCCGACGCAAAAATTGCGAGGCTTTCCGATGGCGGGGGCTGCAATTGTGGAGCACGCCCGACGGCGAAAAGCGCTGGCGTCGCGCCAATCGCATCGGCGGCGCACAAGACGACGCACGCCCTCCGGGTCTGTCCGGAAGTGGGCTTGCGGGACGTGCGTGACTCGCGAGGCGCCTCCCGTAAGGCTTGGGCGCGCGGCGACGACCCTCTGGCGGTCAGGAAGGAGAATAGGCGAACAAGGCCGACGAGGGCTTGAACGCCCTCTGGTCGTCGCGTTCGATCTGGCGGAGAAAAAACGCTGGGACAGAAAGAAGCCGGCGGCGCTGCGGAGGTTCGACCGATACATGACCTTCGCCTATTCGACGGCGGGCTCAAGGTCGTTCAACGAGATTTAAGGCGTCCGAGGTTCTCGCCGTCCTCAAAGAGGTCGAGGCGCGCGGCGGGTACGAGACCGCCACACCCGGCGAATCGCTGTAGGCGACGCGTTTTGATTCGCGATCGCGACGGCACCATGACCTTGTACGAACTTCGTAAGTTGAGCGGCCAAGGCCGCTTGCTTTACGCATCCGTGCGGTTTTCGGCGCGTTGCATGCCGGAAACCGCACTCAACGCGGCACAGCGGCGGATGGGTTCGCGAATGACGACTTGACGGGTCACCGCTTCCGCGCCTCGGCGTCGTCAATTCTGAACGAATGCGGTCTTATGAAACTTTCCGTGCCGATAGGGATCGGGGCCCCCGGTCGGGCTCAGCCCATCCTCCGTCCCCCCCATCGGCAAGCACCTCGACCCCGGCAGGATGCAACTTATCGGTCAGGAAAATCTGTGCGGACAAGCGGGGCCTGCCCCAAAAGCTTGCCTTCAACCCTCCGCTTGCGATCGTCACTGATGCAAAGCCTGCGCGGATTTTCGCCGCTTGGCGTTTACAAATGCGTCATGATGCTCTGTATTGGCCCGATAATTGCGGCCCCGTGCGCGCCGCAATCGGGAGGGCGCTACGGAATGGGTAAGTTCGCTAGACTTCGCGCGCTGACGGCGGCGAGCCTTATGTTGACCGGCGCCGCGCAGGCGAAGGACTGGAAGACCGTCGTCATCGGCATGGAGGGCGCCTACGAGCCCTATAACCTGACCGATTCCAGCGGCAAGATCGTCGGGTTCGAGCCCGATCTGGTGATGGACCTTTGCGCCCGCATGAAAGTGGAGTGCAAGATCGTCGCGCAGGATTGGGACGGCATGATCCCCGGCCTTAACGCCGGCAAGTTCGACGTCATCATGGACGGCATGTCGATCACCGACGAGCGCAAGAAATCTATCGACTTCTCCGACCCCTACGCTTCCTCGCCAGCCGCCTTCGCGGTCGCCAAGGGCGGTCCGCTGGCCAAGCTCCCCGAGGACGGCAAGATCGTGAACCTGTCCGCCGACAAGGCGGCCGCCGACGCCACCATGAAATCTTTGCAGGCCGCGTTCAAGGGCAAGACCCTAGGCGTTCAGGTCTCGACCACCCACGCCAATTTCGCCGGCGAGACGTTCAAGGGCGTCGCCACGGTCAAGGAATACAAGACCACCGACGACCGCGACCTCGACCTGAAAGCGGGCCGCATCGACGTGTCGCTCGACGATCAACCCTCGCTGGTGCAGATGCTCGCCAAGCCTGACGCGAGCGATCTGACGTTAAGCGGGCCGTTGCTTAAGGGCGGCGCATTTGGCGTTGGTTCCGGCATGGGCCTGCGCAAGAGCGACGCAGACCTGACGGCCATGTTCGACAAAGCGCTGAAAGCGGCGTTCGCCGACGGGTCGGTGCTCAAATATTCGATGAAATGGTTCAAGCTCGACACCACGCCTTGATCGTTTGAGGCGTGAACGCGTTCGCTTTGATCGGCTTTGGCGAGGGCGGCTGGGGTTTCGCCCTCGTCCGGGGCGCGCTCATGACCCTTGCCGTGTCGCTCGCGGGGCTCGCGGTCGGCGCCGTGTTCGGCGGGCTGGTCGCCTGGTCGCGGCTCTCGGGCGCGCGCGTGGCGGGCGTCGTAGGCGAGGGTTACGCCGCTTTGTTTCGCGGCCTGCCGGAACTGCTGGTGATCTATTTCGTCTATTTCGGCTCGTCGGCGCTGCTGACGGCGATCGTCCATGCGCTCGGCTTCGAGGGGTTTTTTGGGGTGCCTTCGTTCGTGGCGGGGGCGCTGGCGGTGGGGGTCATTTCTGGCGCCTATCAGGCGGAAGTGTTTCGCGGCGCGTTTCTGGCCATCGGCAAGGGCGAGATGGAGGCGGCGAGGGCGATGGGTATGTCGCGCGGACTGGCGTTCCGCCGCATCGTCGCGCCACAGGTGTTCCGCTTCGCGCTCCCCGGTCTGGGCAACCTGTGGCAGGTGGCGCTCAAGGATTCCTCATTGATCTCGGTCACGGGGCTGGTCGAACTTATGCGCATCAGTCAGGTCGGCGCAGCTTCGACCCGCCAGCCGTTCACCTTCTATGTCGCGGGCGGCGTACTTTATCTGCTGCTGAGCGCGGCCTCCGACCGCGTTTTTGAATATGCCGAGGCGCGCACGACGCGCGCCCTCCGGCGGCCGGGAGTCTGACCGGCATGGATTTCGGGTTCGTCGGCGATATCTTTGTCAAGCTGATCCGCGCGCTGCCCCTCACGTTGGGCGTGTGGTCGCTTTCGGTGGCGCTGGGCGCCGTGCTGGGCGCCGGCGTCACGTGGATGCGCGCCAGCGGCCTATGGCCGCTGAAGATCTTTGCGCGCGCCTATGTGTTCGTGTTTCGCAGCACGCCGCTGCTCGTGCAATTGTTCATCGTCTACTACGGCCTATCGTCGTTTCCCGCCGTGCGGCACAGCATCTTCTGGCCATTTCTGCGCGACGCGTTCGATTGCGCGGTGCTGTCGCTGGCCCTGTGCACGGCCGCCTATCAGAGCGAGATCTTTCGCGGCGCGCTGGCTCAGGTGCCCCCGGGACAGATCGAGGCGGCGAGGGCCTGCGGCATGTCGGGCTTCCAGCTGTTTCGACGGGTGATCTTTCCCATTGCGTTGCGCCAGGGATTGCCGGCCTATTCCAGCGAGGTCATCTCGATGACCAAGGCGACGGCGCTGGTGTCGCTGGTCGCGTTGTGGGACGTGTTGAGCGTCGCGCTGAAAATCCGCAACGATACCCTGGTCACCTACACGCCGCTGCTGGTGGCCGGCATCATCTATTTCGTGCTCAATTTTCTGCTCGCCCGGCTGTTCATGTTCTTCGAATACAGATTGACGCCGCATCTGCGCGGCCGGCCCCGTTAGTTGGAAGCGCCTGGCATGCCCACCTCCTACGCCTTGACGGTCACAGGCCTGCGCAAGCGCTTTGGCGATCTGGAAGTGCTCAAGGGCATATCTCTCGACGCGCGCGAGGGCGACGTGATCTCGATTCTGGGTTCGTCGGGATCGGGAAAGAGCACGTTTCTCAGATGCATCAACCTGCTGGAGACGCCCGACGCGGGTTCGGTCGCCGTCGGCGGCGAGACCATCAGGATGCGGCCAACCCGCGGCGGGCGCGCCGAGCCGGCCGACCGCCGTCAGGTCGACCGCATCCGCTCGGAGCTCGGCATGGTGTTCCAGAGCTTCAACCTCTGGTCGCATATGACGATTCTGGAGAACGTGATCGAGGCGCCGATCCATGTGCTGAAGCGCCCAAAGGCCGAATGCGTTGCGGAGGCGCGTGGGCTGTTGGAGAAGGTCGGCATCGGCGACAAGTGGGCGCATTATCCGGCCCATCTCTCAGGTGGCCAGCAGCAGCGCGCGGCCATCGCGCGCGCGCTGGCGATGAAGCCCAAAGTGATGCTGTTCGACGAGCCGACCTCCGCGCTCGACCCCGAACTCGTCGGCGAAGTGCTGCGCGTCATGCGTGCGCTGGCGGAGGAAGGCCGCACGATGCTGGTAGTGACGCACGAGATGAGTTTTGCGCGTGACGTTTCGAGCCGGGTGGTCTTCCTGCATAAGGGTTTGGTAGAGGTGGAAGGGCCGCCGGACGAGTTATTTGGCGATTGCAGATCCGAACGGTTCCGTCAGTTCATCGCCAAGGACAAGAGGTGAGCCAACAACGACGGACCAGCGGACCAACCGTCGTCGTGGCCGGACTTGTCCCGGCCGTCCACGCCGTCCTGCAGCCCATGTTTCAGAACTTCCGCGAAGCGTTGCAAGAAGGCCGCGCCGCAACATGCGAGGTTGCATTCTTCGTGACCGCGTGGATGGCCAGGACAAGTCCGGCAACGACGACGCTTCGCGTTGGTTAGCCCTCAAAGGCGGGCGACCGGCACGGCAGGGTCGGTTCAACCAGGGGGGACCTCTGGATCGCTCCGGTTGATACGCGACGACGGTCGAACGACCAACATCGCTTCAGCTTATCTTTGTCAGACAGGTCACGGGTCCCCTGGTCGCGCGCACGCGCGGGCGGGCGGGCGCGAAATCGAAGGCGGCCACGCAGGTGCGCCCGTTCGTATGGACCGTCAGGCTGTTGTGCGCGTCGAGATCGGTGAGATAGGCGCGCCCGTCATAGCCGACCGTCGCCGCGACCCCGTCCGGGCGCTCGATCTGCGACCCGGCCGCCAGCGGCGCGCCCCTTTCGTCGACCAGCATTATCTCGGCGTCGCGCGAGTCCGTGCGCACCCTGAAATCGGCGACGAGGCCGCTGCGCGCGCGGGGGCGCAGGATCAGCTCCGTGGCGCCTATCTGGGCGGAAAGCGGCAGGGTGGTGGGATCGACGCCTATCCTGTTGTCTTGAAAGCCGCGCAGGCCCGTTACAAGCAGGCGACCGGAGGAATCCGTGCGCCCGATTGGCCGGTTGTCCTCCCACACCGTCACGTTGGGCGCGCCGGCGTCGATCATCGCGAAGCTGTCGGCGATCTGGGGCGCGAAGCCGAATCCGCCGCCAAGCCAGGCGACCGACCCCGCAAAATCGCCCGACGCCTGCGCCGCAGCGTTTTTGCCGATTCCATATTGCGTCACGACCGCGCTCGCGCGCCCTGCGGCGCTCTGGTAGGCGGCGGCGGCGCGTAGATAACGGTCGGCGCCTTCCGAATCGTCGAGCGAGCCGCCATAGTCGCCAATCTCCTGTCCCGCCGATTTGACGATCTCCGTCGATTGCGCGATCGCGCGCCGTTGCAGACTGGTTTGTGTGGACGCCGTGATCCCGCCGCCGAACGTATAGGACAGGCCGATCATCGCGCCGTAGTCGCGCCGGGAGCCAACGTCGGCGAAGGCGGTCGCGAAGGCCGAAACGCCGTTGCGGAAATTATGGCTGAGCCCGACGCTGGCGATGCGCGACTTCGCGCCGTCGCCGTCGACCTGGTTGAGAAAAGCGAAATTGGCCGACAGCGCGCCCAGCATGTGAGGAACGGTCAGCGAGAGGCGGTCGAGCGAACGGGGCGGCGCGACGGACGTGGACAAAAGCAGCGGCGAAGTGAGCGGCGCGCCGACGCCCGAGCCCAGATAGGAGAGGAGGGACGAATTGTCGTAACCGCGCGGCGCGGTGACTTCGGCGAGGTCGCTGTAGCCGCCCAGCGCCTGCTGGAACGACACATCGAGCGTCGCCCCATACAGCGACGTCGAGGCGGCGAACCCGACTTGCGCGCCGAGCCGGCCCTTGTATTGGCTGCCCGCCAGCGAGACGTCGAACACCGCGCGGTCGAGCACGCCGAAAGTCGCGCCGACGCCCCCGTTGACGAGCCCGTGGCCGCCTTCGGCGTGGCCCTCCAGCGTCAGGCCGTCGGCAAGTCCGGCGCGCAGGGAGGCGCTGGCGACGGGGTGGGGAGCGTAGTTGAAAGACGCGACGCCGTAGTTGAGCCGGGCGTAGCCGCCTTCGGCGGAATAATCGATCTGGCCGGACTTCAGCAGCCGGCCGGAGGCGAAGAACGGCGCGGTTTGCGTCGTCTCCCGGCCGGTGACGTCGCGCAGCACCACCGTCGCGGCGCCGCCGCCCCCGATGGCGGGCAAGTTGTCGATGCGAAACGGCCCGGCGTCGACGGGCTGCGAATAGATCCTGAAATTGTTGACGTAGACGTCGGCGGTCGAGGGAACGGCCGCCGTGCCGGAGACGGTCGCTGACGGCCCCTGCACGAGATCGGGCCGCTCGCCGAAATCGTGGGCGATCTGAAAGCCGCCGAGCCGTATCGGCCGCGTCCACGGCAGGCCGGAATTGATGACGTCGCCCACGCGATAGGTGACGCCGTGCGCCTCGTCGTCGAAACGCCAGCTCGTGTCGAGGCGCAACGCGGTCTCGCGGGTGAAGGCGGTTGCGCCGAGGATGCCGGACTGGCTGACGACGCCGAGGGGAGAAAAGGCGCGCGCGTCGAGGGTGAGGGCTCCGGAGCCGAAGCCGAAGCGTTCACCCGGCCACCACGAGGCCGTACTGGCGAAAAGGTCATAATTGACCGCCGCGCCCCAGTCGGAGGTCGCCCCGGCGGACGGCGGCGCGGGCGGCATCGCGGAATAGATTTTGGGGGCCAGCAGGCTCGGCGGCGCGGTCAAGGCGAGACTTTGCGCGGCTTCGTCGTATTTGAACGTCAGGCCGGGAAGGGCGGCGAGGGGGACGAACGCATCGGACCGCCCGACGCCCGTCTTGAGGCCGAGGGCGGCGAAGTCCGCGCGCCGCGCGCGCAAGGCGCCGGCCTCGTCGCGTTCGAAGCCGACGATCTGCCTCGTGTCGTAGCCGTTGAGAAAGACCTGCAATTGTAAGCCCGCCTCGACGGCGCCGCGCAGGCCCAGTTGCTCGGGCGAATCGGGAATGGCGGCGTTGTCCGCCCGCGCCCCCGAGAACCCGAGCGAAAGCGTCAGGAGAAGCGCAACGCCTCCGAGGTCAAGGCGCCGCTGAGACGGGGGCCGTGGCACGCAAGTCCCCGTGGTCGCTCTCGCCGTGCAGCGTCACGGCGCCGCCGGGGCGAAAGGCGCCGGACTTGCCCAGCGTCCAGCTCATGTCGGCATGTCCCAGCACGTAGCCCAGCAACCCACCGCCGAGTTTGACAGGCGCGCCGCCCGCGCCCGTCAGCGTCACGCGGGCGATGCGCAAGCGTTGGTCGCCGGTGTTGCGAGCGCGCAATTCATAGCCTTTGGGGCCGCGTCCGACGCTCCAGACAACCTGCGGGCCCGAGCGGTCGGCAGTCGCGAAAAAGACGGGCAGAACCTGACGCAGCAGCATCGCCACTTTCGCGCGCCCTGTCCGGTCGGCCTCGGGCAGTTGGTCGAGCACGAGCCGGTAGGATTCCTCGGCCAGAACGGGGGTTTCGGCGGCGCGGATGACGCGCACGGTGAGCGTCGCGCCGGGGGCGAGCGTGGCGATGGGAGGGCTGGCGACCACGTCCTGCGTCGGCTCGTAGCTCTCTTGGCCATTCGCCTGACGCCATTTGAACAGGCGCACCTGAAGCGTCGTGGGGCGGGCGTCGTCGTTCTTCAGCGTGACCGCGCCCGTGGCGCTGGGGGCAATCACGTCGAGCAGCACGGGCGAGACTTCGAGCTGCGCGGCCGCGTGGGCGGTGCGGGTGGCGAGGCAAAGCAGGGCCGCGAGGGCCGCGAGGCGTTTCCTAAACCGTGGCATCGAAAAGATCCCGGAGGCCCTAAAGCGGTTCGAAGCGCCTTCGGCCTGTTTCTTAATGAAAGGTAGATTTTTACGATTAATAACAGGTTAACGCTGCTCAATTTTGCAAAATTCCACATTAAACCCTGCGGAATTTAACGCTGCGTCAACCATGAAATGAAATAGTCGTGATTGTCGAGTCGTTGGACTTAAGCCTCACGAGGGGACCGCTCCCATGCGTAAAGTTGTAGCGTCGGCGTTCGCCGCCGTCCTGTCGTTCGCTACGGGCCTGTCCTGCGCCATCGCACCGGCGGGCGCGACGACCAGCACCGCCAGCATGAACGTCAGCATCACCATCACGGCCGGTTGCACGGTCGGCGTCACCAACATCAATTTCGGCTCGGTGGCGTCCACCGTGCTGGCGACCGCGCAGACCTCGACGGCGGCGATGGGCGGCCTGTTCAGCTACACCTGCTCCCCGGGCTCCGCCACGCCGGCGCTGACGGCCAGCCAGGGCAATAATTTCGCGACCCCCAACAACCGCATGAAGGGCGCGACGAACGGCGGTTTTCTGCCCTATTCGCTGACGCTGCCGACGATCGCCACTTTCACCGGGTCCGCGCAGACGGCGCAGATCACCGCCACCATTCCCGCGCAGGCGACGCTCCCCACCGTCGACAGCTACGTCGACACGGTCGTGCTGACGCTGACTTACTGAAGCTTCCAATTAACCTTACGGAAATGGGAAAGGTTTACCTTAACGGAGGCCGAGTTGGGCGTGGCGCCATGGAGCGGCGCCACGGGAGACGAGGTCGGGGTTCCTTCGGAGTTCGTTCCCATGCGTATGTGTTCCCTTCGCGGCGTTCTCGCCGTGTTCGCGTCCCTTGCTATCCCGGCGCTCGCCACCGCAGCGACGTCCACCTCGAACATGAACGTCAGCATCACAGTGACCGCGGCCTGCACGTTGGCCGTGACCGACATCAATTTCGGCTCGGTGGCGGCGGCGACGCTGGCGACCGCCAAGACCTCGACCGCCGCGATGGGCGGTCTGCTGACCTACACTTGCGCCTCCAACAACACGCCGGGCCTGACCGCGAGCCAGGGCCAGAATTTCGCCGCCGGGAACCGCATGAAGGGCGCGCTCGGCGGCTTCCTGCCCTACAGCCTCACCGTGCCGACGCTGCCTACGTTCACAGGCGTGCAGCAGGCCGCGCAGATAACCGCCACCATTCCCGCGCAGTCCACGCTGCCAACGGTCGACACCTACACCGACCAGGTCGTGCTGACGCTCACCTATTGAGCCCCGCGCGCGGCCCATTGCGCAATAGCCAGCGCCCTGTAAACCCTAGAATTCGGGGATAAGGGCGTTACAGGACGCGGGATGGGGCGCAAGACGATCCGGGGTGCGATGGCGGCGGCGCTGTTTTTTGTCGGCGCCGGCGCGGCGCGCGCGGCGGTCACCTGCGTGGCCAACGCAAGCAACATCTCCTTCGGTTCGGTGAGCGTCGGATCGGTCGCCGGCGCCACCTCGACGGGCACGATCTACGAAGGTTGCTCGGGCGGTTGGGCGACGCGCGGCAATCTGGCGACCTGCAACGCGATCGGCGCGGGGACCAACAGCGCCAGCCAGACCAACCGCACGATGACGAACGGCGCCTATGCGATCTCCTACAATCTCTACAGCGATTCGGGCTTCACGAAACCATACGCCTATCCCGGCGCCGACACGTTCAACATTCCTTATTCGACCGCCGCCGGCGGCTACACGACGACGACGACGTACGCCCGGATTCTCTCCGCCGCGTCCGTGCCGCCGGGCGTCTACACCGACACCTATTCGACGACCGCGCAAAGCTTCATCGATTTCGACACCTGGAACACGACCAATCCGCCGATCGTGTGTGGACTCAACTCGATATATACGGGCCTTGCGCTCAACTTCACCGTCAGCGTCACCGTGCTGGCGAGTTGTACGATAGCGACGGGCAATCTCAGCTTTGGGTCGGTCAGCCTGTTGACCGCAAGCGTCGACGCGACCGCCGCGCTGACGGTGACGTGCACGAACACAACGCCCTACACGATCTCGCTAGGCGCCGGGACAGGCGCCGGCGCGACGACCGCCACGCGGCTGATGACGCAAGCCGGCGGCGGGACGGTCGCCTACAGTCTTTATCAGGACGCTGCGCGCTCGAACGTCTGGGGCGCGACGCCGCCCCCCGCCGCGAACGCCGACACGGTAAGCGGCGTGGGCGCCGGCACGGCGCAGACCCTGGCGATCTACGGCCGCGTCCCGCCGCAGACGACGCCCAAGCAAGGCGCCTATTCCGACACCGTGCTGGTTACGTTGACGTACTGAAGCGAATTGGCCGCCCCGCAGCGCCCAGGGCGGATCTACCCCCCGAGGCGAAACCTCGACCCGCCGCAGCGACGAACGGAAACTCACGCATCAAATAGTTGAGGTTATCTGTATTTTCAAACAACCAGATCGTGCCCCGCCTTCGGCCCCGAGCCGCAAACGCCCGACAGGCCCGGCCTGCAAGAAACGCTTCGTTTCAACCTTCGCTTGGCGGTTCACGGCGTCAGGAAAACGCCTGCAGCCCGGTGATCGCGCGCCCGATGATCAAAGCATGCACGTCATGGGTCCCTTCATAGGTATTGACGACCTCAAGGTTCACCAGATGCCGCGCGACGCCGTATTCGTCCGAGATGCCGTTGCCGCCAAGCATGTCCCGCGCCGCCCGAGCCACCTCCAGCGCCTTGCCGCAAGAATTGCGCTTGAGGATCGACGTCAACTCGACCGGGGGATGCCCGTCCTCCTTCATGCGCCCGAGCCGCAGACAACCCAGCAACCCCAGCGAAATGTCGGTCGCCATGTCGGCGAGCTTCTTCTGGACGAGCTGGTTGGCGGCGAGCGGGCGGCCGAACTGCTTGCGGTCCATCGTATATTGCCGGGCCGTCGCATAGCAGGCTTCCGCTGCGCCCAGCGCGCCCCACGCGATGCCGAAGCGCGCCGAATTGAGGCAGGTGAACGGCCCCTTCAAGCCGCGCACCTCCGGCAGCATATTCTCCTCGGGCGCCAACGCCTCGTCCATCAGGATCTGCCCGGTGATGGAAGCGCGCAGGCCGACCTTGCCGTGGATCGCCGGCGCCTCCAGCCCCTTGGTCCCCTTCTCAAGGATGAACCCGCGAATGGCGCCGTCGTCCGTCTTGGCCCAGACCAGAAACACGTCGGCGATCGGCGAATTGCTGATCCACGTCTTCGCCCCCGAAAGGCTGTAGCCCCCCGCCACTTTTCGCGCCCGCGTGATCATGGACCCCGGGTCGGAGCCGTGGTCGGGCTCGGTTAGGCCAAAGCAGCCGATCCAGCGCCCGCTCGCCAGCTTGGGCAGATATTTATCCTTCTGCCCCGCCGAGCCGAATTGCTCGATGGGCAGCATCACCAGCGAGGACTGCACCGACATCATCGAGCGATAGCCGGAGTCGATGCGTTCGATTTCGCGCGCGATCAGCCCATAGGCGACATAGCCAAGCCCCGACCCGCCAAACTCAGGCGCCACCGTCGGCCCCAGAAACCCCAGTTCCCCCATTTCGCGAAAGATCGCAGGGTCGGTCTTTTCGTGCCGGAACGCCTCCAGCACGCGCGGCCTCAGCCGATCGTTGGCGTAGGCGAACGCGGTCTTTTGAACCATGCGTTCTTCCTCGCTCAGCAGCGACTCGAGATCGAAAGGGTCGGCCCAGTTGAAACCGCTCATGGCGCTTCCTCTCTCAGTTCGCGCGCGCGGCGACGAAGCGCGCCGCCTCGCGCAGATTATCGCCCTCGGGCCCCAGCCCCGCCTCGCCCAGCGCCGCGACCGCCTGGGCGACGAATGCGTCGCGCAGCCGCTTGGCGCCGTCGAGGCCGTGGATGGAGACGAACGTGCCCTTGTTGCGCTCGGCGTCCTTGCCCGCGCGCTTGCCCAATTGCTCGGACGTCGCCTCGGCGTCGAGAATGTCGTCGGCGACCTGAAACGCCGACCCCAGCGCCTCGCCGTAACGCAGCAGCGCCGCCCGCACCGGCGCCGAAGCGCCCGCGACGATCGCGCCCGCCTCGACGGCAAACCGCAAGAGCGCCCCGGTCTTCATCGCCTGCAAGCGGCGAATGGCCCCATCGTCAAGCGGCTCCGAAGCGCTCTCGGCCTCGATGTCCAGCATCTGCCCGCCGACCATGCCGCCCAGCCCGCTCGCCCGCGCCAGCCCCAGACAGAGCGCGACCCGGATCTCCGCGCTCCCATGCGTCGCCGGGTCCGCGAGAATGTCGAACGCCAGCGTCAGCAGCCCGTCGCCCGCCAGAATCGCCGTCGCCTCGTCGAACGCCTTGTGCGCGGTCGGGCGGCCCCGGCGCAGGTCGTCGTCGTCCATCGCAGGCAAATCGTCGTGCACCAGCGAATAGCAATGCACGCATTCCACCGCCGCTCCGGCCCGCCACGCCGCCGCCCCGTCCACGCCCAAAGCCCGCGCGGTCTCGACGGTCAGAAATGGCCGCAGCCGCTTGCCTCCGCCCAGCGCTCCATAACGCATGGCCTCCAGCACGCGCCGGGGCCGCACGATCTCGCCGGGCAGCGCCTTGTCCGACAACAGGCTGTCAAGCGTCGTTTCGACGCGCTCGGCGACTTCGTTGAGCCGTTCGGCGAAATCCGCGCTCATGCGTAATCCTTGAAGTCAAAGATGCGCTTGACCGAGCAGAATTCGCAAGTGACGCCAATCATGCCGTCGTCGCCCACCATCGCCTTGCGCTCCTCGGCCGAGAAGTTTTGCAGCATCGTGTCGATGCGGTCCGCCGAGCAGCGGCACACGTCGCGCAACGCCGAAGGCGAAAACACCCTTACGCCGCGCTCATGGAACAGCCGGTAGAGCAGCCGCTCGCTCGACAGCGTCGGGTCCAGCAATTCGTGATCCTCGGTCGTGGCGGCGAGCGACTTCGCCTCTGTCCACGCATCGTCCTCGGGCACGGTATCGACCACATGGCCCTCAGGCGCGTCGCCGGGGTCGAGATCGGCCTGACGGCGCCGTTCCTCGCTCTGCGGCAAAAACTGCGCGATCAGCCCGCCCGCACGCCAGCTTGGCCCGGACGCTGTCAGCGTCTGGCCGACTGCGATGCGCACCAGCGTCGGGATTTGCTCGGACTTCTCGAAATAATTGCCCGCCGCCGCCTGCAACCCGCGCCCGTCCATCTCGACCACGCCCTGATAGCGCGAGGCGAGGCCGTTGGGCTCGATGGTGAAGGCGAGATAGCCCTTGCCAAGCAGGTCTCCCCCTGCCCGCGCGTCCACCGCTTTTTCGTCATATCGGGCGAGCGCGCGCAGGTTGGAGGGCGCATCGAAATCGACCAGAAGCAGGGACACCGGCCCATCGCCCTGGGTCTGCAACTGGAACCGCCCTTCCTCTTTGAGCGAGGAGCCGAGCAGCACGGCCAGCGTCGCCGCCTCCGCCACCAGCTTGGCGATGGCCGGGGGATAATCGTGGCGGGCGAGAATCGCGTCGAGCGCGGGGCCAAGCTTGGCCACGCGGCCGCGCGTGAACAGGCCTTCGACCGTATAGGGGGTCACAATGTCGTCGAGGGCGACGTCGGAGACGTCGCGGATGTCATCGGTCATGGCAGGGCTCCGAGGCACCAAGCGAGGATGCCTTTTTGCGCATGCAGCCGGTTCTCGGCTTCGTCGAACACGACCGAGGCGGGGCCGTCGATCACGTCGTTGGTCACCTCTTCCCCGCGATGGGCGGGCAGGCAATGCAGGAAGATCGCGTCCCGCGCCGCATGCCGCATCAATTTGGCGTTGACCTGATACGCAGCCAGAAGGTTGTGCCGGCGCCCTGCGTCCTCGTCGCCCATCGAGACCCAGCAATCGGAGATTACGGCGCTGGCCTCGCTGACCGCCCGAACAGGATCGTCGCTGACGACGACGCGCCCTCCCGCCGCCCGCGCACGCGCGATCCGGCTGGCGGAGGGCTGCAATTCGTCCGGGCAAGCGATCTCCAGATCGAAGCCGAACAGCGCCGAAGCGTCGATCCACGACGACAGCACGTTGTTATAGTCCCCCGCCCAGGCGATCTTTTTGCCCGCGATGGCGCCGCGATGCTCCTCGAAGGTGAGAATGTCGGCCATCACCTGACAGGGATGCGATTGCTTGGTGAGCCCATTGATGACGGGGACGCTCGCATTTTCCGCCAGTTCCTTGAGATCGTCGGGGTCGAGAATGCGGATCATGATCGCGTCGACATAGCGCGACAGCACGCGCGCGGTGTCGGCGATGGTCTCGCCGCGCCCCAGCTGCATCTCCGCGCCCGTCAGCATGAGGGTCTCGCCGCCGAGTTCCCGCATCCCGACATCGAACGACACGCGCGTGCGCGTGGAAGGCCGGTCGAAAATCATCGCCAGCATCTTGCCCTGAAGCGGCCGGGCCGCCGTGGCGCGATCCCGGGCGCGCGCGGCTTTCATCTCAGCCGACGCGTCGAGGATGGCGCGCAGGGTTTGCGGCGAATGATCGAGCAGATCGAGAAAATGCCGGGGACTCATGCCGCCGCCTTCGCCATCTCCGCTTCCGCCCGCCCGCAGGCCCGGTCAAGCCTGTTCACCGCCTCGTCGAGTTCGGCGTCGGTGATGGTGAGCGGGGGCAGCAGGCGCAACGTGTTGTCGCCAGCGGGGATCGTCAGCATGTGTTCGGCGCGCACGTAGGCGGCGAACTCTCCCGGCGGCATCCTGAGCTTGAGCCCGAGCATGAGGCCGACGCCGCGCACTTCCTCGATGATTTCGGGATGCGCGTCCTTCAGCGCCGCCAGCTTCTGCTTGGCGTTGATGCCGAGCCGCTCGACGTTTTCGAGGAAGCCAGGCGCCAGCACGACGTCCAAAACGGCGTTGCCGATCGCCATGGCGAGAGGATTGCCGCCGAAGGTCGTACCATGTACGCCCGCCGTCAACCCGCGCGCCGCATCGGCCGTGGCCAGACACGCCGCGATAGGAAACCCTCCGCCTAGCCCTTTGGCGGACGTAAGAATGTCCGGCGTCACGCCGACGACCTCATAATCGAACAGCTTGCCCGAGCGCCCGACGCCGGTCTGCACCTCGTCGAAGATCAACAGCAGGCCCCGCCGGTCGCAAATCTCGCGCAAACCCCGCAGGAACGCCGTCGGCACGGACCGCACGCCGCCCTCGCCCTGCACCGGCTCGATCAGGATGGCGGCAGTCGCCTCCGTCACCGCCACCTCGACGGCGGCCAGATCCGTGATCGCGATCTGGTCGAACCCCTCGACCTTGGGCCCGAACCCTTCCAGATATTTGGCCTGCCCTCCGGCCGCTATTGTCGCGAGCGTCCGTCCGTGGAACGCGCCCTCGAAGGTCAGCACATGGAACCGCTCGGGGTGGCCGTCGACATACTGGCGCCGCCGCGCCATCTTGATCGCCGCCTCGTTCGCCTCGGCGCCGGAATTGGCGAAAAACACGAGGTCCGCGAAGCTCGCGTCGGCGAGACGGCGCGCGAGCTTCTCGCCTTCCGGCATCTGGAACAGGTTCGACGTGTGCCAGAGTTTGGCGCCCTGACGGTTGAGCGCTTCGACGAGATGGGGGTGCGAGTGGCCCAGCGAGACGACCGCAATGCCGGCCCCGAAATCGAGATAGCGTATCCCCTCGACGGTCGTCAGCCACGCACCTTCGCCGCGATCGAAGGTGAGGTCGGCGCGCGCGTAAGTCGGAACGATCGCGGAAGACAAGGCGGCTCTCCTGTCGACATCGGAGGGGGAACGCATGAAAATAAAACAGCCGCCCCCGGAGAGGGCGGCCGCCTGTCGACAATAGAGAAAGCGCGCGCAGGGGTCAAATTCGGCGCGAAAGCGAAAGCTGGAAAAAAGCAGGCCCCCGCCGCAGAGGCGCGCGCGCCCGCGACAAACACGTTCATGGCGTCCGGGGCGGCGCTTTAATTCCTGAGCTGCCCCCGATGAGTCACGAATCCGGGCGTCTCCCCGAAAACGACGCCAAAGCGCGGCGATATCCCCTCATGTGACCTTAAAGTTCGATGCGGTCAGGCTCAGACCCGTCGACAAATTCGCAAATTGCACCGCCGCCCCGCCTCCATTGCCGTCGGAATCGTAGAACAAGGCGCCGGTCCCCGAATTGTAGACGATGTGCTGGCTCGGCGTCGTCGCGCCCGTCCCGATCGTGAAATCGCCCGCAGGGAGCGCGCCCGCAACCAGCGCCGTGAACACCTGGTGCGCCAGATAAATGTTGTCGGAGGCGACGTGGAAGTTGGTGATCGTCGGGTCGTTGGACGCCGCGTTCAGCGCGGTACTGAAAAAATAGGCATTGGAGCCGGACCCGCCGGTGAAGATATCGTTTCCGCCTCGGCCGTTTATGGCGTCGAACGCTCCTCCGCCGACAATCGTGTCGGCGCCCGCGCCGCCGGTGACGGCAAACGTGCCCAATGTCGCGGACGACGCGTTGAAGTTCAGCGTGTCCGCCGCCGTCAAAGCTGCGGCGGTAAAGGTGAGCTTGCCGCCAACCACATCCGAATTCCCCGCCGTCACAGTGTAATTGGCCCCGCCCGAGGCGCTCACGCGGTCGAAATTCAATGCCGCGAGCGCCGCTAGGTTAAATGACCCGCCGCCGCTCAACGCCAGCGTGTCCACGCCCAACCCCCCGGTGAGGGCGTCGCCTGCCGTGAGCGTGGACGCCGTCGCGGTCACCGTGTTGGTCCCCGACGCGAAGGCGTAGATGTCGGTTCCGCTCGTGAGCGCGTACGGCGTGGGCAAAGCGATGATGTCGGTTCCCCCGCCGCCGTCGCTGATCGCCTTCAGCGCGGTGAGCGAGCTGGTGAAATTAAAACTCTTGGTCGTGCTGTTGGTCAACGTCACCGTAAGCTTCGTGCCGGTGTACGACATCGACGCCACCGCCTGGCCCGCCAGATCGAGCACATCGCCGGGGACGAAGCCGGTCACGGACCCATTGAAGGCTACGACATTGTCGAGTTGAAGCGTGCCGGTCGCTGCGGCAAAATTGAACGTGCCCGCGGCGACCGAAGCGCCGAGTTCCAGCGTGGTTCCCGCGTCAACCTTCATTGTGCCCGCGCCCGTGACCGCATTAGCGAAATCCAGCGCTCCGGTCATCACCTCGACCGTGCCGGTATTGTTGAAGTTGACGCCGACGACGCTCTTGCCCGCCCCCCCAGTCTTGGCGAACGCGCCGGCGTTGTTGATCGCGGACGTCGCCGCGCTCCCGCGCGAAATGCCGAAATCGTTGGCGAGATGGAAATGTCCCGCCGCCGCGTTCGTCAGCGTCGCTCCCGCTGCGCCAGCGTCCCCGATTTGAAGCTGGGCGCCCTCCGTGATCGTGCCGGTGTTGCTCCAGTTGACCGACCCGCCGAGAATGAAGCCGTTCTGCGTGGTCGCGCCGCTTGTCGCCAGCGTGCCGGCGCCGTTGACGGTCGGCGTCGCGAAGCTGGCGTTGAAAACATTCGCCGTCCCCGAGAGCGTCAGAACTTTGCCGTTAAGATTGATCGAAGTGCCGTAACCCTGGTTGAAGGCGTTGGCGTAGCTGAGATTTCCACCGAGCGTCAGGGTGGAGCCCGTGTCGTAGAGCCCGAACGTGCTGACGGTCAGCGACGTGCCCGCCGCCATCGTATTGACGCTCCCGCCGCCCAACGCGAACTGCCCGGCTCCGTTGATCGTCCCGCCGAAGCTGTTGACCGGGCCCCGGAACTCCAGCGTGCCGCTCGCGACCGACACCGTCCCGGTGTCGGCGATATTCACGTCGACGAAGCTCGTGCCGGAGCCTGCCGTCTTGGCGAGCGTGCCGGCGTTGACGAAGGACGAGGTCGCCGCTCTGCCTCGCGACAGATTTGTGTCGTTGGCTATGTTGAACTGCCCCCCCGCCTGATTGGTGAAGGTTGCGGCGCTCGCGCCGGAGTCGCCGATCTGGTTTGTCCCGTTTTGCGTGACGACGCCGGTGTTCACCCAGTTGACGGCTCCGCCCAGCGTAAAGACATTGGCGGTCGTGGCCCCGCTTGTCGCCAGCGTGCCGCCGCCATTGACTGTCGGCGTGCCGAAGTTCTGGTTGTAGAAATTCGCCGGGCCTGAGAGCGTCAGCGTATTGCCGTTGAGATTGATAGATGTGCCATATCCCTGGTTGAACGCATTTGCATAGGCGAGGTTGCCGCCGAGGGTCACGCTCGTGCCGTTGTCGTAGACGCCGAACGTGCTGGCCGTGATTGACGTGCCGGCTGCAATTGTGTTCACGCTCGCGCCGCCTAGCGCGAACTGGCCCACGCCAGAGATAGTTCCGCCGAAACTGTTGACGGGCCCCCGGAACTCCAGCGTCCCGCTCGCCGCCGAGATCGCGCCGGTGCTGGCGACCTTCACGTCGACGAAACTCGTGCCGGAACCTGCCGTCTTGGCGATCGCGCCCGCGTTGACGAAGGCCGAGGTCGCAGCGCCGCCATGCACAAGATTGGTATCGTTGGCGATGTTGAATTGACCCGCCGCCTGATTGGTGAAAGTTGCGGCGCTCGCGCTCGCGTCGCCGATCTGATTTTGTCCGATCTGCGTGACGACGCCGGTGTTGACCCAGTTGACCGTGCCGCCCAGCACGAAGATATTGGCCGATGTCGCCCCGCTTGTCGCCAGCGTACCGCCGCCGTTGACCGTCGGCGTGCCGAAATTCTGGTTGTAGAAATTCGCCGCTCCCGTCAACGTCAGCGTCTTGCCGTTGAGGTTGACGGCGCTGCCAAATCCCTGATTGAACGTGTTCGCATAGGTGAGATTTTGGCCAAGGGTCACGACTGTTCCATTGTCGTAGACGCCGAAAGCGCCGGTGGTGACGGTTGTGCCGGGGGCGATGATGTTGACGCCGCCGCCGCCGATGGAGAATTGGCCTGCGCCGCTGATCGCGCCCGCGAAACTGTTGCTCGGGCCGTTGAACTGCAAATTGCCGTTGGCCACCGAGATCGCGCCCGTATCGGTGACGCTGACGCCGACGATGCTGTTGCCGCCGCCAGCTGTCTTTTGCAGGGTTCCCGCGTTGACGATGCTGGCCGTCGCCGCGCCTTGCGAGACGCCGTAGTCGCCATTGATCGTATATGTGGCCGAGGCGCTGTTGGCGATCTTGGCGTTTACGCCCGTGCCGTCGCCGATCGTGATCTGCGCCGTTTGATTGGTAGTGGCGTTGTTGGTGAGCGTCGTGGAGCCGGCCAGCGAATAATTGCCGATCTGGATCGTCCCGCCGATCTGAAACGCCAGCGTTCCCTGTGCGCCGCCGCCCAGCAGATTGCCGGCCCCGGTGATCGCCACCGCGCCGGCGCCGAGAAGCGTTCCGCCGAATTGCTGATAGTCGAGGCTGAAACTCGCGCCGGCGACGAAAGCGAGGGTGCCGCCGTTCATCACGAAATGATCGTTGCCGACATTCAGGCTGTTGACCGTGTCGGCGCCGGAATTGTGTGTCACGGTATGGATGCTTACAGTATTGATGACAGCATTGTTGTTGCTATCGGGAAGTGCGCCGAGGCTCCAGTCGGCGGCGAGGGTCCAATCTGCGTCGGTGTTGACGTTCCAAGAATTGGTGGTGATTGGCATGTCGCTTCCCCCGCGTTGAATGAAGCCCGTTAAAGCGAATGATCGCGAATGAAAGTGTCGCGATCGGCCCGCCGGTTTGCGATTGTCGCCATGTGGCGGGAGCAACTACGCGTAACTCGCACGCACGGTTCGAAGGCGTCAATTGGGTCGGAGGGCTTAGGACCTTCTTGCGAACCGGCCTAGGACCAGTTTTCATTTGGAGAATAGCGCAGGTAAGTCGCGCAAATGTTTGGTTCCACCTCTTTTCGGCGCCTCGCGCCTCGTTCGCCAGCGCCGCGATTGTTGGTTGGCGCGCCTCGTCAGCGGAGATACGCTGCGCTTAAGCGCAAAACTACGCCCGAGGACATGGGGCGCTGCGGCGACGATTCCCCGAAGCGCCCCCTGCTCCGGGCTTCGGAGCGACGATGCGGGCGGCGCTTGGCCCTATTTTACGCCGCAGGGGCTTGCTAGCGGCGCGGCGGCGGGGCCTAATCGCCCGAGGATGCTGAACGCCACGACCGTCTTCGCCGCCGCCATCGGCTATGTGCTGGCGATGTTCGCGCTCGCCTATTGGGGCGATCACGGCGGACGGCGATTTCTCGTCGGCGGGCGGCGCAAGCTCGTCTATGCGCTGAGCCTCGCGGTCTATTGCACGTCATGGACTTATTACGGCTCGGTCGGCGTCGCCTCGGCGCATGGGCTCGATTTCCTGCCCATCTACATCGGCCCCGTGCTGGTCATCGGTTTAGGGCATCGGCTGGTCACGCGCATCGCCGCCCTGGCGCGCGCGCAAAACCTCACCAGCGTCGCCGATTTCGTCGCCGCGCGCTACGGCAAGTCGCAGCTCGTAGCGGCGCTTTCCGCCTTCATCGCGCTGATGGCGGCGGCGCCCTACATGGCGTTGCAAGTCAAGGCTATTACCCGCACGCTTGCGCTCGTCGCCGGTCCTGCCGGAGGACGCCTCGCGGCGCCCTCGCCGGAAATGGCGCTGTTCGTCACGCTCCTGCTGGCTTTGTTCGCGATGGCGTTCGGCACGCGGCGGCTCAATCCGGCCGAGCGGCAGGACGGGCTGATGCTGGCGGTGGCGGCGGAGTCGCTCGTCAAGCTCGTCGCCTTCGTCGCTGTGGGAATCTTCGCTGTCTGGGGTCTGTCGGGCGGGCCCGGCGCGCTGCTCGAACTTGCTCGGCGTCCCGAGATCGCCAGCCGCATGACGTTCGCGCTGGAGCCGGCCAATTGGATCGTCGTCACCGCGCTGTCGGCGAGCGCCACGCTGCTGCTGCCGCGCCAGTTCCATGTGACCATCGTCGAAAACGCCGATCCCGCCGACATCAAGACCGCGCGCTGGCTGTTTCCCGCCTATCTGGTCGCCATCAACCTTTTCGTGCTGCCGCTGGCGGTGGCGGGTCTGACGGCGTTCCCCGATCCCAGTTTCGACCGCGATCTGACGGTGCTGGCGCTGCCGCTGCACGCGGGCGCCCCCCTGCTGGCGCTGGCGACGATGATCGGCGGCGTTTCGGCGGCGACGGCGATGGCGGTGGTGGAGAGCGTGGCGCTGTCGATCACCATCTCCAACGATCTGGTGATGCCGGTGCTGCTGCGCCGTCCCGGCGCGCAGGCGCGCGCGGCGGCGGGCGAGATCGGCGCGCTGATCCTCTATGTCAGGCGCTTCGCCATTCTGGGCGTGCTGGCGCTGGGCTATGTCTATACGCGGCTCGCCAGCGACGCCGCGCTGTCGGCGTTCGGCCTGTTGTCGTTCGCGGCGGTGGCGCAGATCGCGCCGGCGTTTCTGGCCGCGCTGTTCTGGCGGCGCGGTACGGCGGCGGGGGCGGCGGCGGGGATGATTTTGGGTTCGCTCGCCTGGGTCTATCTCCTGTTCCTGCCTTCGCTCGACGCGGGTTCGCTCACCCCCCTGCTAACCGGGGGCGGCCATTGGCTCGCCGGGGCGCGGCTCGCCGCGCTGGGCGGCTTCGCGCCTTCGCCCTATGTTGGGGGCGCGGCGCTGTCGGTCGGGCTCAACGTGCTGGCCTTTGTGACGGTCTCGCTCTGGCGCCAGCCGTCCCTGCTGGAGCGCACGCAGGCCCTGGCCTTCGTCGGCGACGGGCCGCTGACCCCCGGCCATGCGTTCCGGCTGTGGCGCTCGACCGCGACGGTGGGCGATCTGGAGGCGACCGTGGCGCGCTTTCTGGGCGCAGCGCGGGCGCGGCGGGCGTTCGACGCGCTGTTCGTCTCGCGCGGCGTGGAAAAGCGCGCCAGCGCCGAGGCCGACGCGATGGTGATCCGCCACGCCGAGCATCTGCTGTCGCCCGTCATCGGCGCCTCGACCTCGCGCCTCGTGCTGTCGTTGCTGCTCAAGCGACGCGCGATGTCGGGCGAATCGGCGTTGAAGATGCTCGACGATGCGTCCGCCGCGATGCAGACCAGCCGCGACCGGCTCCAGAACGCGCTCGACCACGCGCGTCAGGGCGTCAGCGTCTTCGACGCCAATCTGGGCCTGCTCGCCTGGAACCGGGCCTTCGCCGAATTGTTCAACCTGCCGCCCTCGATGCTGCGCGACGGGCTGGGGCTCGACGCCATCGTGCGGTTCAATGCGTTGCGCGGCCTTTACGGCGAGGGGCCGTCCGACGATTTCGTGGCCGAGCGCATTTCGAGCCTGCTCGACCGCGACGAGCCGATCCGCCTGCGGCTGATGAGTCCGCCCCGCGTGCTGGAGATCCGCTCGGCGCGGCTGCCGGACGGGGGCATCGTGACGACTTACGCCGACATTTCCGAAACGGTCGCCTTCGAGGACGAACTCGCCGCCGCCAACGAAAGCCTGGAGCGGCGTGTGGGAGAGCGCACGGCGGAGCTTGAGCGGCTCAACGGCGAACTGGCGCGCGCCAAAACCGCCGCCGAGGAGGCCAATCTTTCCAAGACGCGCTTTCTCGCCGCCGCCGGCCACGACATCCTGCAACCGCTTAACGCTGCACGGCTCTACGCGAGTTCGCTTGTGGAGACCGCCCATGACGCGCCCGCCGAGGAGCGCGTCCAGCTTTCCCGCAACATCGACGCCTCGCTGGAGGCGGTCGAAGAAATTTTGGGCGCGCTGCTCGACATTTCCCGGCTAGACGCGGGCGCGACGCGTCCCGAGATCGGCGACGTGGCGCTGGCCGACGTATTCGGACGGCTAGAGATCGAATTCGCGCCGATGGCCCGCGCCAGGGGCCTCAAGCTCACCTTCGCGCGAACCACCCTGGCCGTGCGCTCGGACCGGCGGTTGCTGCGGCGGCTGTTGCAGAACTTCGTGTCCAACGCCGTCAAATATACGCCCAAAGGCCGCGTGCTGGTCGGCGCCCGCCGGGCGGGCGAACAGGTGCGCATCGAGGTGTGGGACACCGGGCTCGGCATCCCCCAGACGATGCAACTGGCGGTGTTCGAGGAGTTCCATCGGCTCGACCAGGGCGCGAAGGTCGCGCGCGGCCTTGGCCTCGGCCTCTCCATCGTGCAGCGGCTTGCGAGGGTGCTGGGCCATCCGATCCGGCTCGACTCGACGCTCGCGCGCGGCTCGCTGTTCGCCGTCACTGCGCCGCTCAGCCGCGCGGCCCCCGCGACGGCGCCGGTCGAGGCCGCCCTCGTCTTCGCGCAGGACCCGCTCGCGGGCCTGCGGGTGCTGGCTATCGACAACGAGCCGCGCGTGTTGGAGGGCATGCGTACGCTGATCGGCAAGTGGGGGGCGCAGGTGGCTACGGCGAGCGGGCTGGAGGAGGCGTTGACGAGGCTCGATCCGCCGCCCGACATCGTGATCGCCGACTATCATCTGGACGACGGCGACGGCCTCGACGCCATCGCCGCCCTGCGCGCGCGGCTGGGGGCGGGATTGCCGGCGGCGCTGGCGACCGCCGAGCGCGGTGCGGAGTTGCGGGCGGCCTGCGAGGCGGCGGACGTGGCGCTGCTCTACAAGCCCGTGAAGCCCGCGCCGCTGCGCGCGCTGTTGACGCGCGGGCTGGCGCTGCGGGCGGCGGCGGAGTGACGCCGGCTCACGCGCGCAAATATTCGCGCAACAGGGTTCGCGCGCGGTTGAGCCGCGCCTTCACCGTTTCTCGGGACAGCGCGAGGGTGGTTGCGATCTCGTCGATGGAGAGTTCGTCGAAATCGCGCAACAGCACGACGCTGCGATAATGCGGCGGAAGCGATTGGAGCGCGTCGACGAGGTCGAGGCGGAGTCCGGATGGCGGCGCGGCGGCGAAGCGAACGTCGTCCGCGATCTCGTCGATGCCGATGGCGGGCCGGCCGAACATCCGGGCCAGACGCAGGCACTCGCGCCTGACGACGACATACAGCCACGCCGACAACGAGCCGATCGCGCCCAGCGCGCCAACCTTTCGGGACAGGATGAACAGCGTCTCCTGAACCGCGTCGTCGACGTCGCTCGACGAACGGCATGTACGCCGCGCAAAGCGTCTGGCGTCGCCTTGCGCGGCTGCGACAAGCCCGCAAATCGCGTCGCGGTCGCCTTCGCCCGCAGCTTTCAGGAGCGCGAGGGGGTACGTAGCCATGGGGTCGAGTTCAGCTCATTTGCGCGGGCGCGTTTATTTTGCGCCCGACCATAGCGCACATCGGGCACCATCCGGCCACGCCTGTGGCGGCCCATCCGATTCCCGTCGCGACGGCCGCGCCGACCCAGGTGGGGTCGTGCAACGCCCAGTAGCCGAGGGCCGCGACGGCGAGGCCGCTTACGATCCGCAAGGCGGATTCCCAGGAGTAGAGATTTTTCCGGTAAAACATGACGGCTCTCCATTTGTCGTCATCATCGCGACGGCTGACATCTAAGAGAGGCGCGCTGGGTCGAAAACGGTTCGCGCAGGGCGACAAATATTTTCAAGGCGGGGCGCTGACGCCGCCGCCGCTTGTCTCCCTGAGGCTGGGCCCGTACAACCGGCGCAAGAGCAGGGAGGCCCGAATGACCTACGAAAACATCCTCGTCGAGACCCACGGCAAGGTCGGGCTCATCCGGCTCAACCGGCCCAAGGCGCTCAACGCGCTGAGCCGGGGCCTGATCGCCGACCTCAACGCCGCACTCAAAATTTTCGACGA
>JAYVYJ010000214.1:0-4807 GCA_043784465.1 Hyphomicrobiales bacterium | reverse complement strand
CCGGCGGGGCAGTAGCGCCGACGTTTGACGGGCTGTACTCCGGGGAATGGGCCCACCCCACATTTAGTGGGTGTGGGTAACAACCGGATAGGCAAGGTTGACTCATTGATCGTATGAGCATTACGCCTAAGGCAGCTAGAAATATCAAGGCATATATTAAGAAATACGTAGGAGTAACAGCAAAATCCATCGCCAATACTGAAGCAACAAGGAGTAGAAAATACTCCCCACGCACCAACCACAAGTATTGATTCTGGTAAGCTGCCGACCTTGCGCCAATTGCATTTTGTAAAGCAGGATACTCAATCTCGTCGGACATTTATGAAGCGCTCACTCTCATGCCTGAAAGTACAATTATGTCGCTCAGCTGTTCGCGCCAAATTAAATTATTATCGCAGCTCCTATGTATGTTCCGATGCACGCAAAAGAATGCTTTAATTAAAAACTGACAAATCATTTAATTCAATCTGATCATATATATTCGCGCACCGCTTGAACTATGCTCGCGCTCTGCCAATTCACCATCACTTTCGCAGCGTTTTGTACACTAGTAGGGACTCGCTCAGCGCCCCACGGCTTAACACCGATAATCGTCTTTTTCATACGAATGGCCTCAGAAATTTCATACTCAATCCAACCACTGTAAGCCGCGTACATACCCGCAAGTATAATGACGCCCTGAGCGGGCGCAATCTGCCGTGTCATGCCATCCGCTAGTCCTTTTGTCGTTTTGTCTAGTAGTGCATCAGTGCTGGGAACACTGCAGTTCCGCCAATCGAAATTAGGCTCATTATTAAACCATAGTACAATTGAATTATAATGGTGCTCATAGTCCCATGCGTGACTTATAAAAAGGCTTCGAGTCTTAAGCTCAGGCATTTTCGTTCCTAGTTGGTAATAAACTGACGAACTAAGCGTCGATCGTTCGCGCTAGCACGCTCGCTGGCGCATCTTCGTCACATGCCTTTTCCGCGATACTGACGTTCAACATGCGGCGATGAATAGCCCCTGTCAACGTTGGAGAGGGCTCGGGCACGCTTCGAAAAAGAGCTAAAAGGCCGCCGTCCTTTTCCGGCCCAACTCGCCTATAAATCTATTGCCCGGTTCTCGCCGCGCCGGCGCGAACACCGGACCGTGCGCCTTCCGCCCAATGCAGCCGTGTCGTTTTGCGCGCTCCTACCCTGCCGATCGAAGGCGTAACTGACGTAACGGCGCAATTCTGCGGGCTTCCGAAAACAAGAGGCGTAACTGGTTACGCCTGTGCTGACGTTATACGCGATGCTCAGATGACCCGGCACCGAGTGCGCCCGCGCTGGGATGCGCGGGAACACTTCCGTCTTTTTCCGAGGGAAATTTCTTATATTTACGCGCGACATCCCTGCGTGTGACCCCGAAGAGAAGTGCGCGATCGCCTTTCTTGACGTCGCCTGCGCCGAACGCGCAAAGAGGGAGGCGGTCTTGAGCGGCGGGACGCGGCGGCGCGTCGGAAAAGGAGACGGGTTGGCAGGGTTCGACGCAATCGGCGACATCCACGGCCACGCCGGCGCACTTGTCCGGCTGCTCGATGCGATGGGTTACGCTTCTCAGGACGGCGTCTACCGACACCCGACACGCACCGCAATTTTCGTCGGCGACTTCGTAGATCGCGGCCCGCAACAACGCGAGGTGCTAAGCATCGCGCGCGCGATGGTGGAAGCGGGTGCAGCGCGCGCCGTCATGGGCAACCACGAGTTCAACGCCATCGGCTTTGCCACTCCCGCCGACGTCGGCGGCTTTCTGCGACCACGCACGCCAAAGAACCGCGCCCAGCACCGCGCCTTTCTCGATCAAATCGGTGACGGCTCTGCGGATCACGCCGACGCAGGCGCGTGGTTTAAGACGTTCCCGCTCTGGCTCGACCTCGGCGGCCTGCGGGTCGTGCATGCGTGCTGGAATGTGGCGGCCCAAATGACGCTCGCCGGCTGGTTAGATGGCGCGAACCGGCTGACCGAACGTGGCATCGTCGAGACTCACAAGCGCGGCGGCGAGGCTTTCGCGGCGGCTGAAATACTGCTCAAGGGACCTGAGGTCCGGTTGCCTCACGACCATTTTTTCCGCGACAAGGACGGCCACGTTCGACATGAGGCGCGTTTGCGCTGGTGGGACCCGAAGGCGACGACGTTTCGCAGCGCGGCGCTTGGCATGGAGGGCAGGGAGTCCAACCTGCCGGAAGACCCGGTTCCCGCCGACTACTTCTATCACGATCCGGTCCCCGTCCTCTTCGGCCATTACTGGATGCGCGGCGAACCACGCATCCTCCACCCCCGCGCCTCTTGTCTGGACTTTAGCGTGGCGAAGGACGGCTTCCTTACGGCATATCGTTGGTCGGGCGAGACCGAATTGCGCGCCGAGAACTTGACCTGGGTTGCGAGCGCAAACCCGTGAATTAGGCTTTCACCAAGATCTCTGCATAGAATTTCGTTGGGTTCGGTCGCAGTCCGCGCCGATTCAATAAGGTACGCTGTCGGGCTCCTCCCGAGGATACTCGCCTAGGCCGCTGATCGCCCTAATAGGTCCATCACCGTTGCAAACGTTTACGATGGAGATTAGCCCACCGCTACGTTTTCGGAAAAATTTGAAATAACGGAGATGCGGTTCCCAATACTGTTGGGACTAGCAACGCTCGATCTACTCGGGCATTTCGGGCCTCGCATGACGTCTCTGGCACTAAGAGGCAAGCGTGGCAGGCTGCACCTTGTAGAGGATAATCCGCGCTTCCCTCGCTATGTTCCGCGCAGACGGGGTCATTCGAGCAGAGGGAGAGGCCTTTGATGGCGCGTTCCAGCAGTTCGCCGACGCGCTCCGCCATGTTGCTCAGGCCGCCCAGTGTGCCCTGTCCCCCTGCGGTCGATGTGTAGATGAGGATTCCAAACCGATCGGCCTGACCCGGGCCGCTGGAGTAGATGCGCTCCTTGAGCGACGAAAGGGGGTAGCCGCATTCGAGCGCCAGTTCGGACATGAAGGCATGCGAGAGCGAATGCAGCGCCCAATAAACGATCCCGCGGTGCTTTGGGACGCGGTTGAAACGCTCAGCATCGAGAATTTCTCGATTCTTAAGCGAGGCTGCTCTCTCAACGTTCTCAGGCGCGTCGCGCCAAGGCTTCACAAAGTCCGGGGACACATGAAGGAATACGCCTTCGCCGAATTGCTCGATGGCGGGAAGCCATTCAACCGATCGCGAGAGGTCGGCGCCGTCGACGGCGAGTTGGATCTCGTCGAGTTCGTCTTCCGCCATTGTCGGGGGCGGCTCTAGCCGCGTGAAACCGTAGATGCAGGTAACTTCGCGCAGCCTGTGGACCTTCACAACGCCTATCAGAAACGACGACCACGGGGCCTCCAGCTTCAACTGCTCCGTACGCAGCGTCTCTGCATAAAAGAAGGAGCCCGCAACGTCGGCGCCGATTGTCGGCGCGCCGCTCGCCATCATATCGAATTCAGCGATGCGCGGATTTTCGTCTGTCGCGGTCGTGTTCGCGGTGGCTGCCGCTAGCGCGCGCTTGATCTCGTCGTCGGCGAAATCCTTGAAAGCGGCCTTTGTTTGCGGGTTCGAGCGCAGCGCCGAAAGGAAGTCAGGCAGGTTTTTCATCCATTCGATCGCCGATGAATGCTCGGCAATGGCCTGGCGTAAGCGGTCTTCTGACTTGATGAGAGATATGACCGTGATCGTCTGAGGGAAATATGTATTGGTCGCGGACCGCGGAAGCAGGCGCAGTTCCTCTGCGCAGGTCTCCTCCGCGATGCGGCGAGGCGTAAGCCAGGGGCTGAAGCAATCGCATTTTCCCAGGAAATTCGGCTTGTAGAGGTCGGCCAGGGTGACGGACGCGCCACAGGTGCAGCGCACGGATATGTCCGAAGGGTCGGAGCTTACGCCTCGCTCGACCCAGTAGAGGGGTTTGCGACAATTACGGTCGCCGTTGCGGTGAGCAAGCCGCCGCCAGTCGATATCCTGAAGGCGCCCCTTGGCGCACGCGCCGACGAAGCGAATTGGATTCACGTCCGCTCTTTTGGCGTCGCCTTTGTAGGAAAGTTTGCCGGCTCCCGAGACGGACAGGTCAGAAAATTCAATGATTTTCCGCCTCTTTTGGCTCCCAGGACTCGAAGACGATCCGTCAGCCTCGCCCTGCGTGGTCGAGGTCTCATCGACAAGAAACCATGTCGGGAATAGTCGCACCTCGACGCCGGGCGCGTTGGCGTCGTGGCGCTCCTCATCGTACATGGGCGGGAGCCGCAGACCGGCAAAATTGGGGCTGAGCTTTGCCCCCAATTGCCGGCGCAGCAGCGATACGAGCCGCTCTTCTTCGACTGTGCGCCACGGCGAGCCGCTGAAATTCCAGTCCTGAAGCCCGGCGACGACGACCGCATGTTCCGGCAAGTCGAGCATGGCGCCGGGGCCATAGGTCAGCAGGAGTTGGCTGAAATTCTGGGTAACGTCCGCCATCTCAATTGGTCCCCAACAACGCCCGACCGTCTGGGGCCCTGATTTTCAGCAGCGATACTGGCTCGGTGTCCCTCATGGATCGGCCTGCGACGAACCACACCCGTTCCGGGTCCATGTTCGCCGGCTGCTCGAAGGGGTTTTGAAGGAGACGGCGGACGGGTTCCTGGTTTGCATAGCCGAATTCGTCACCACTCCGCGTCTGCCTATCCGCAATTCTGATCCAGGAGTCTTTAAGAGCCTGATCCAAAACTCTACGCCGCCGCTTTGACGCGCTTTAAAAGGACGGATGCGCCGGCGAGGAATACGAATGCGAGGGCCGTGGAAGCGTGG
>JAYVYJ010000213.1:0-19086 GCA_043784465.1 Hyphomicrobiales bacterium | reverse complement strand
TGGCTCGCCCCTTCTATACGCTCGACGTGTTCGCCGACCGCGCGTATGCGGGCAACCCTCTCGCGGTGGTGCTCGACGCGCAGGGCCTCGACGCGAGCGCCATGCAATCCATCGCACGCGAGTTCAATCTGTCCGAGACGGTGTTCGTCTTCGAGCCGCGTAATCCCATCAACACGGCGGCGTTGCGCATTTTCACGCCCGCGCGCGAACTGCCCTTCGCGGGTCACCCGACCGTCGGAACCGCCTGCCTGCTCGCCCACCTGCGAGCGCGGGAACTGCTGGCCGCGCAGGATTTGCGCGTGGTGCTGGAGGAACCCATCGGCGAGGTCGTTTGCGTCGCGCGTCACCGGCGCGGGCAGGCGCTGGCGTCCTATTTCACGCTGCCGCGTCGGCCCGAGCCCGCAGGCGACGCGCCGTCGGCCGCGTCCCTCGCGGCAGGTCTGGGACTGGCGGAAAGTGACATCGGTTTCGGCGCTCATGTCCCCAGCGTGTGGGGCGTCGGCGCTCCGCATATATTCGTGCCCGTCGCGACGCCCGAGGCGCTGTCGCGTGCCGACCCGCGCAAGACGGCGTGGGGCGCGGACGGCGGGCCTTCGGTCTATCTCTATTGTTCCGCAGGGCGGGAGAGATTTCGCGCGCGCATGTTCGCGGGCGGCTGGGGGATCGTCGAAGACCCCGCAACCGGGAGCGCGGCGGCGTCCTTCGCGGGCGTTGTGATGTCCTTCGATCCCCCCGGCGAGGGCGACCACATGCTGATGATCGAACAGGGCGTCGAGATGGGGCGCCCAAGCCTCATCTCGCTGGGGCTGGAGATTGACGGCGGCGCGCTGCGCGCGGCCACCGTCGGCGGCTCGGCGGTGATCGTCAGCGAGGGGCGCCTGCTGTGATCGCCATCGAGGCGGTCGATGCGCTCGACTTCAAGCTGGGCGACGGTGTGTGGGATTTCGCGCAGGCGCACGCGGCCGAGATCGACGCGCATTGGAACGCTCGGCTCGCTCGCCAGCCGCGCCTGTTCAACGGGCGCATCCTGATGCTGGGGCCGCATCGGGTCGAGGCCGGCGTGCTGCGCGGCGAGTTCCTGGAGACAGATTTCAAGAATTTCCTGGCCTGGCGCGAGTTCGGCTTCCCCGCCTCCAACGCCTGCAACGGCTTCTCGATGGCGGCGCTGCGCGGCGCGGACGGCGCGTTCATCCTGGGCGAAATGGCGGCCCACACCGCCAGCGCCGGGGCGGTCTATTTTCCTGCCGGCACGCCCGACCCTTCGGACGTTTTCGGGGACACCGTCGATCTCACGGCGAGCGTTCGCCGGGAATTGCAGGAAGAGACGGGGCTGGTCGCCGCCCCTGAGGACATCGCGCCGGGCTGGACGCTGGTGCGCGCGCCGGGCCGCGTCGCCTGCATGAAGCCGATCCGGCTGCGCGAGCCCGCCGACGCCGCAAAGGCCCGCATCGAGGCGGCGCTCGCCAAGGAGGCGCGGCCGGAATTCTGCGCCATCCATCTCGTGCGAAGCCCCGCCGACTTCACTCAAGCCATCCCCGAATTCGTGCGCGCTTATATGCGCCATGTTTTCTCAGGCGATCACCAGACTTTTGCGACCGTGTAGCCCTTCGCGCGCATCAATTCGATCAAGCCGCCCTTGCCCGACAGATGCAGCGCGCCGACCGCGATGAAGGCGCCGCCTTTGTCGAGCAACGGCTGCGCCCGCTCGGCCATCGTCTTGTTACGGTCGCCGAGCAGGCGCTTGGTCATTTCGTCGCCCGATTTGCGCTCGGCCTCGCTGAGCCGCGACGTTAGATCGAGATAGGCCAACACCGTCGCCGGTCGCTTCTGCACGTAGAGCGACAGTAGCGTGGCGTAGGCGCCGTCGGCGTAGGCGGGGTCGCGCGCGGCGATTCTGAGTTGCGTGGCCGCCACATCCTCCGGCACGCCCGCGATGACGTTCATCTGCTCGTCTACGCTCTCCAGCCCGACCACCGGGATTTTATGCGCCTTCGCGTCGTTGGCGAGAAACTCGTCGACCATCGGCAGGCCCTGGGCCTGCGCCTCGGTCTCGCAGGCGGGCAGCGCCAGCGACATCACGAGCATCCAGAGCTTGAGGTGATGCGCGATCTCCGGCGCCACGCCCTTGCCCTTGAGCATCGCCTCGACGCGGGCCGCATCGTCGCCTTCAAGCCGGCCGGCCCAGGTGTCGGCGTCGGGGACAAGCGAGCGTCGCAGCATCTGCGCGCCCAATTCACGCTTCACTTTCTCGTCAAGCGTCCCCAGTTCCGTGGCGATCGTCGTCGCCTTTTCAGCGAAGTGCGCGGCGTCACGGGCGTATTGCATCGGCGCGGCTTGGGTCGAATGGATAGTGCCGTAGAGGTAGGACGGCGCGGCGCCGGGCTTTTCGATGCGCCATAACAGCCCGTCGCCGTTGACCAGATCGTCCGCATGGGCGGCGAAATCGGGTTTGACGGACGGGTCGGCGGTCAAATCGACTCCGCCGCAGGCTGTCGCCCATGCGGGGGACGCGGCGATGGCTGCAAGAAACGCAAGGGGGAGACGACGCATGAACCCTGAGACCCGTGAAAATATGACGGTATCACAGCTTCCTTAGCGCAACCTCTTCGATGCGGTGGCTCGCGCCCTTGATGAGCCGCAGGCTCGCGCGCGGCCGGGTCGGCAGGATGTTCTCGCGCAGGTTGACCAGATTGATGCGCGCCCAGATGCCGCGCGCCATCGCCTCGGCGGACGCATCGTCGAGATCGGCGAATTTCTTGAAGAAGCTGCGGGGGTCGCGGAACGCGGTGGTGCGCAGCCGCATGAAGCGATCGACGTACCAGCGCTCCAGGAGGTCCTCGCTCGCGTCCAGAAACACCGAGAAGTCGAAGAAATCCGAAACGAACGGAACCTCGCGCGATTCCCGCGACGAGCGGTTGGGCATCAGCACGTTGAGGCCCTCGACGATGAGGATGTCGGGCCGGTCGACGACGACGGTGTCGCCCGGCACGACGTCGTAGACGAGGTGGCTATAGATCGGCGCCCGCACGTTGCGCTCGCCCGCCTTCACGGCGGCGAGAAACTTGATGATCGCCATGCCGTCGTAGCTTTCGGGAAAACCCTTGCGCTCCATCAGGCCGTCGGCGATCAGCTTGGCGTTGTTGTGCAAGAAGCCGTCGGTGGTGACGAGTTGCACCTTGGGTGTGTTGGGCCAGCGCGACAACATCGCCTGCAACACGCGCGCGGTCGTCGATTTGCCTACCGCCACCGAGCCCGCGACGCCGATGATGTAGGGCACCTTGCCGTCGTCGGCGCCCAGAAAGCGCTGCGTCGCCTTGAACAGCCCCTGCGTCGCCGCAACGTAGAGCGCCAGCAGGCGCGATAACGGCAGATAGACGGCGATCACCTCGTCGAGGTCGATGGGGTCGTGGTTGGATTGCAGCTTGCGGATGTCGTCGAGCGTCAGCGTCAGCGGCGTGTCGGCGCGCAGCTTCGCCCATTCGTCGCGGGTGAAGTGCCGGAACGGCGAGGCGGCGAGAAAATCTGGCGGCGGCGCGTTCATTTCGGCCTCGACGCTTTCTCGGCGTGTCCGCTCTGCGCGGTGCGGCTTTCAAGTTCCGCCATCACGAGGCTGAGCGGAACGTTGCGCGCCTTCAGGAGAACCAGCAAATGATACAGCACGTCCGCCGCCTCTCCCACGAGCGCGCGTTCATCCTCGGCGACGGCGGCGATGACGGCCTCCGTCGCCTCCTCGCCAAATTTTCGGGCGCAGCGTGCGACGCCTTTTTCCAGCAGCGAGCGCGTGTAGGAAGCGCCCGCGTCGACGTTCGCGCGATTGTCGACGATCTCGGCCAGCGTTTCGAGCGCGAACACCGGAACTCCCTAGACTTTAGATCCGCGACATTTTGCCGTCCATGAGCGGATTTGTTGAGAAACCGCAAGCCCTGCGCATAGGGGCATAACCCTAAACCTCCGCCGCGCGCTCCAGATTTTTTCTTAAAGCCTGAATATCGCGGGTCAATCGGGCGAAATCGGCGGGGTCGAGAGCGGCGGCGGCGTGGACGCATCGCAGCACCTCGTCGGCCTGCGCGCGCAGGGCCGCGCCCTTGGGCGTGAGCGTGACGATAACCCGCCGCTCGTCCTGCGTCGATCGGCGCCGGTCCACGAGCCCTGTCGCCTCCAGCCGCTTCAGCAGAGGGGTTAGCGTCGACGTGTCGAGCGACAGCCTATCGCCCAAGCTTCCGACCGTCGGCCCGTCCTCCCCCCACAACGCCGCCATCACGAGAAATTGCGGATATGTCAGCCCCAGTTGCGCGAGAAGCCTTCGATAGACACGGTTAAACGCAAAACCCGTCGAATAAACCGCGAAGCAAAGAAAATCGTCGAGCGGGGGGAGGGGAGGCGGACCGGCGTCGGACATGGGAGTTGCTTTATATCGTGTGCGATTCTGTCGCAAGCGCTTGCGGCCTGCCGATACGCATGGTATCCGGCACGCGATAATATCGCGTGCGATATTAAGAATTGTAAAGCGTCTCGCAGTGCGCCAGATAGGGCTCACGGCGCGCGCCGTGACATTCAAGGAGACGCAGATGCCTGTGAACGCCGTTTACAAGACAAAGGCCACCGCCCACGGCGGCGGGCGCGATGGCAAGACCGCGCTGGACGACGGCACGATGACGTTGCAGCTCGCCGTACCCAAAGAGATGGGCGGCCCCGGCGGCGACGCGGCCAACCCCGAAAAGCTTTTCGCGCTTGGCTATTCCGCCTGCTACCTCGGCGCCATGCGCGTCGCGTCGCAGCAGACTAACATCAAGATTCCCGAGGGGACGACAGTCACGGCCGAGATCGGCGTGGGACCCCGTTCGGAGGGCGGCTTCGGCATCACCGCCGCGCTCGACGTCTATCTGCCCGGCCTACCCGAGGCGGAGGCGCACACGCTGGTCGAGACCACGCACACGATCTGCCCCTATTCCAACGCAACGCGGGGCAACATCGAAGTCAAGACGACGACCCGCGCCTGAAGTCGCTGACGCCGGACACTTGAAAAAATCGCCGCGCGGTTCAAACCGACGCGGCGAACGGCGCCGAGGGGTCGAGAACGTCTTCGCCCGGAAAATGCGCCGCCGCGATCTCCGCAGCGGTGCGACCGGCAAGGCAGGCCTCGATCACGCCGTAGAGGCGATCCTTGGCCTTGAGCTGCTGCGCGACGTTGTGCTCGTAACGCACATGCGTCGGGTAAATCTTCTGGATGTTGCGGGCGCATGGAAACATTTCGATCTGAGGATCGTCCTGGCCACCCACCCGGGCGAACAGGTAATATTCGGTCTCGGGTTTGAAGGCGTCGCTGAGATCCCGATAGCGCCAGCTGACGATGTCTTTCAGATAATGACGCCAACGAACCTCCCGAACGACGATGTCGGGATGTACGGAGTATTGCGGCACGAAAGCGATGCAGGTGCGCGTGGGGACGAATTTCGTCGCCAGAATCGCAAGAAATGCGCCCATGCTGTTGCCGATAGTGTCCACCGGCGCCCCCGGCGCGACGCGATGGACGATCTCCGCGAGGCCCGCGAAATCGAGGTTGTTTCCCCACGACCGCTTCTTGTCGATGACGTAGATCGCCGTGCCGAAGCGCGAGACGCGCTTAAATTCCGCGTTCTGCACTGCGACGCCGCCCAGCGCGTAGCCGATGCCCGCGAAACAGAGCATGACCCGGCTGGAATCCCGGCGCAGGACAGAGATTTTTACGTCGTCGTCCTCCAATAGCGTCTCCACGCCGCCCCCTTCGAAACCGGCTTTGTTACGGAGCGGGCTCTCGCGGGCGCCGGGCGCGCATCAAGTCCCCGGCAAGCGGTATTCGCGAAACATTTCGCGCAGCTTCAACTTGTTGATCTTGCCGGTCGCCGTGTGCGGGATCGCCGGGACGATCTGCATGTCGTCGGGCATCCACCATTTGGCGATCCTCGGCTTGAGGAAGTCGAACACGTCCTCGGCCGTAGGGGAGCGGCCTTCCTTGGGCACGACGATCAGCAGCGGGCGCTCGTCCCATTTGGGATGGGCGACGCCGATCACCGCCGCTTCGGCGACGTCGGGATGGCCGATGGCGAAGTTCTCGATGTCGATGGAGGAAATCCACTCTCCGCCAGACTTTATGACGTCCTTGGAGCGGTCGGTGATCTGCATGTAGCCATCGGCGTCGAGCGTCGCGACATCGCCGGTGTCGAAGAAGCCGTGCTCGTCGAGCACGTCGCCGCCGTCGCCGCGGAAATAGCTCTGCACCACCGCCGCGCCTGCGACCTTCAGCCGACCAAACGTCTTGCCGTCGCGCGGCAATTCGCGGTTGTCGTCGTCGACGATCTTCATTTCGACGCCGAACGGCGCCCAGCCCTGTTTAGACTTGAGCTTCAGCGTGTCCTCGAACACGTCCGAACGTGAAGCGGGCTTGACGAAGCCGGTGGAGCCGAGCGGGCTCATCTCGGTCATACCCCAAGCATGGCGCACCTCGACGCCGTAATCCTGCTCGAACGCGCGGATCATGGCGGGCGGACAGGCCGAGCCGCCGATCACCACGAGCTTCAGAGTCGAAAGTCTCTTGCCCTCCTTTTGCAGGTGATTCAGCAACATCAGCCAGACGGTCGGCACGGCGGCCGAGAACGTAACCTTCTCCGTCTCCAGCAATTCGTAGATCGAGGCCCCGTCGAGCTTGGCTCCGGGCATCACGAGCTTGGCGCCACGCATCGGCCCCGAGAACGCGAGACCCCAGGAATTGGCGTGGAACAGCGGCACCACGGGCAGACACACAGTGTCGGGCGCCATCGGCAGACAATCGATGCCGGTGACGAACAGCGAATGAAGCACGTTGGAGCGGTGCGAATAGAGTACCCCTTTGGGGTGCCCGGTCGTGCCGGACGTGTAGCAAAGCCCCGCCGCGGTGCGCTCGTCGAACGAAGCCCAGCGGAAATCGCCATCCGCCTCATTGAGCCATTCCTCGTAAGGGACGGCCCCGCGAAGTTGGGTCGCCGGCATATGGGCCGCGTCGGTCAAAACGACGAACCGCTCTACGGTCGGCAGCTTGTCGGCGATGGCCTCCAGGAGCGGCAGGAACGTGAGATCGGTGAAAATAAGCCGGTCTTCGGCATGATTGATGATCCAAGCGATCTGCTCGGGGAACAGGCGAGGGTTGACGGTGTGATAGATCGCGCCCAGCCCCGTGATGCCGTACCAGGTCTCCAGATGCCGGTGCGTGTTCCACGCCAGAGTGGCGACGCGGTCGCCGAGCACAATCCCCTCGCGGGCGAGCCGCTGCGCGACTTTAAGCGCCCGTTCGCGCATGTCGCGATAGGTCTCGCGATGAATGACGCCTTCCACGAGCCGCGACACGATTTCCGTCCCGCCATGCTGAATGGCGGCGAAATCGGCGATCTTGTGGATCAGCAGCGGCCATTCTTGCATCTGGCCCAACATTCAAACCTCCCTCGCCGTCCGGCTTTCCTTGGCGTTCTCCATGCCGCAGCCCGCATCGCTTGGCAATCGCGGGCAAGCTTTCCCTTTTTGCGACCCCGTCCTAGAACGCAAGAACGGGGCCGGCGGAGGGGGAGATGCAGGAGGCGAGGGTTCAGGAGGCGAGCACGCAGGATCTGGCGACGCGGGTCTGGTTCCGCTTCATCCGGCTGGAGTCGCGCATCGCCGCCGCCGTCGCCGAGGGCCTGCGCGCCATCAACCTCTCCGTCCCGCAATGCGACGTGCTGACGACGCTCTCGGAGGCCGAGGGCGTCAGCCAGCAGACGCTGGCGCAGCGGCTCTATGTCACGAAGGGCAATATCTCGGGGCTGCTCGACCGGCTGGAGGCGGCGGGTCTGGTCGAGCGCCGTTCGACCGCCGCCGACCGACGCGCGCACGAAATCCATCTGACGCCTGCGGGCCGGGAGGCGGCGATGCGCGCCATCGCGATCCAGCACGACCTCATCCGCGCCACCTTCGGCCGGATGGCCGCCAAGGATCTCGAAGCGCTGGAGCGCATGCTGGTGTCTGCGCGCGACCTCTTTCGTGCGCGGGAGAACGCTTGAGGCTCTACCGACAAGGAAAGCTGTTCGCGGCTTTGGAAAGGCGATGCGCGCAAAGCATGGTCATTCCGGGGCTTGTCACGGGCGTCCGCGCCGTTCAGCGGCGTCGCCTGAACGGTCGCACGACAGTTTGATCCAACTTGATGGCGGGAACGGACGGCGGCCCCGCGCGGATGGCCGTGACAAGCACGTCGATGAAGGACTGGCGATCGACGCTCACTTTTTTGTTGACGCTCCTCAAGCGTCGATCCGCTTGATGAACACGCCAGCAACCTCAACCAAAGTTCCTCGCGCGCGGCGGCGAGCGCCGCCTCGATGACGGCGGGCGGCGCTTCGCCAGGCGGCAGCGTGGGGAACCCGCCCTCCCTCATGCCCTCGGCCTCGTGCTTGGCGATCTGCCAATGGCCGCGCGCCTCCGGGAATTTTTCGACGCCGCCGCGACAAATCAACTTGAGAGCGTGAGCCGTTTTTCGAGCCTCAAAGCCTCCGCGCCATCGGCATAATAACCAGGGTAAGATCCGAAGTCGCGATAACCCGCGCGCTCGTAGAGCGCCAGGGCGGCCAAATTGTCGTAGCGCGCCTCCAGCCGCATCGCCTCGCGACCGTGGGCGAGGGCGTAGCGTTCGCCCGCCCGCAACAGTTCGCGCCCCACGCCCCGTCGCGCGAAGGCCGCGTCGACCGCCAGAGAATAGATGCGCGCCGCCCGCGAGCGCGACGTCATCACGACCAGAATGTAGCCGGCGAGGCGCCCGCCGAGCCGCGCTGCGAGCAGGGGACGATGCGACGCCTTGAGGAAACGCCGCAGCGCCCGCCGCGACAGCCGGTCGTCGGAAAAGGAGGCGCATTCGAGCGCGTAAATATCGTCGAGATCGTCGAGCCCGCCGGGATGAATCGCGAAATCGGCCGCGCCGCGATGGCGCCTGGGGAATTCCCTTTGTCGCTTGGCTCCCACCCGCTCTCCCTTAGGGCGATTGCGCCGTCATGGCCAGCGCGCGCCCCCTCGCCCCTCAATCCGCCGAACGTTGCAGCCATTCCTCTTCGTCGATCGTCTCGACGCCGAGTTCGCGCGCCCTGGCGAGTTTGGAGCCCGCGCCCGGCCCCGCGACGACGAGATCGGTCTTGGCCGAAATCGAGCCTGACACTTTCGCGCCGAGCCGTTCGGCGCGCGCCTTGGCCTCGTCGCGGGTCATGCGTTCGAGCGAGCCGGTGAACACGACGATTTTGCCCGCCAGCGCATGGCCCGCCGCCACGGCCGGCATCGGCTCGATCTGAATTTGAGCCAGCAGCGCGTCGAGCGCCCGCTCGTTGTGTCCTTCCGCGAAGAAGTCCACGACCGCCTCGACGACGACCGGGCCGATTCCGTCGACGCCGGAAAGCGCCTGCGCCGCCTCCACGCCGCGCGCGGCCTCGCGCAAGCTGTCGAAATCGCCGAAATGGCGGGAGAGGCGGCGCGCGTTGGTCTCCCCGACATGGCGGATTCCCAGTGCGAACAGGAACCGGTTGAACGCCACGCGCCGCCGCGCGTCGATGGCGTCAAACAGATTTTTCGCCGATGTCTCGCCGTAGCCGTCCCAGTCCTTCAGCGGCGCCGCGTCCATGCCGTCGCGCGCCCTGAGCGTGAAGATGTCGGCGGGCGTGCGGATGCGGCCCGTCGCGTAAAACAGCGCGATCTGCTTGTCGCCGAGGCCCTCGACGTCAAAGGCGAGGCGCGAGCAGAAATGCTTGAGGCCTTCCACCGCCTGCGCGGGGCAGACCAGCTTGCCGGTGCAGCGGCGCACGACGTCGGCCTCGCCGGTCTTTTCGTCGATCTCGCGCAACGCCGCCGAGCCGCAGGCGGGGCAATGGTGGGGGAACACGAAGGGGGCGCGCGCCTCATGCGCCTCGTCGCGCACGACCTCGATGACCTGGGGGATGACGTCGCCCGCGCGCTGCACGAGAACCGTATCGCCGACGCGCACGTCGAGCGCCTTGATCTGGTCCTCGTTGTGCAGGGTCGCGTTGGAGACGACGACGCCCCCGACCGTGACGGGGTGGAGCTTGGCCACGGGGGTGAGCGCGCCGGTGCGCCCGACCTGAATCTCGATGGCGACGACGCGCGTGGTCGCACGCTCGGCGGGAAACTTGTGCGCGACCGCCCAGCGCGGGCTGCGCGAGACGAAGCCCAGACGGCGTTGCAGCGCGAGGTCGTCAACCTTGTAGACGATTCCGTCGATGTCGTATCCAAGCTCCGCGCGCTGGCTCTCGATGAACTGGTAATGTGCGATCAAGGCTGCGGCGCTGTCGCACAGACGCGCCAGCGGATTGACCGGCAAGCCGAAGCGGCGGAACGCTTCCAGCGCGCCGTGCTGGGTGTCGGCGAACGGCGCCGAGACTTCGCCCCACGAATAGGCGAAAAATTTGAGCGGGCGGCCGGCGGTGACGTGAGCGTCGAGCTGGCGCAGCGAGCCAGCGGCGGCGTTGCGCGGGTTGGCGAAGACAGGCTTGCCCGCCGCCGCCTGACGCGCATTCAACGCTTGGAAATCCTCGTGCGCCAGGTAGACCTCGCCGCGCACCTCCAGTCTGTCGGGGGCGCCGTGGAGTTGTTTGGGGATGGCCGCGACCGTCAGCACATTGGCGGTGACGTCCTCGCCCTCGTAGCCGTCGCCGCGCGTGGCGGCGCGCACCAGCTTGCCATGGTCGTAAAGCAGCGAACACGACAGGCCGTCGATCTTGGGCTCCGCCACCACCGCGAGGGCTGAATCCTCAGCCAACCCCAGAAAACGGCGCACCCGGGCGCAAAACTCGGCCGCCTCCGCCTCGTCGAAAATGTTGCCGAGCGAGAGCATCGGCACGGCGTGTTTGACCTTGGCGAATTTTTCAGACGGCGCCGCGCCGACCTTTCGCGTGGGCGAACCAGGGTTCGCCAGCTCCGGATGAGCGGCTTCCAGCGCGTCGAGCCGACGGCGCAAGGCGTCGTAATCGGCGTCGGAGATCGTGGGCGCGTCCTCGACGTGATAGCTCTGGTCGTGGCGAGCGATCTCGGCGGCGAGCCGCGCGTGCTCGGCGGGGGCGCTCTCGGGGGGGGTCGGTCTGGCGGCCATGCCTCGATTTATCCGAGCGCGCGCGCCAGCGGAAGCGGCTGGCCGGCACAGTTAACGCGCAGCCCGTTTCAAGGCGATGTAGCGCCGGAGGCGCTCACAATCGCCCGGGGAGCTGTCCATTGCGCCTAGGCCCCGTCAGAGAAAAAGGGGTTCACGCCGGTCTCCGTCACGACCCCGAGAAATAGGTCACCAGCACCTTGCCCTTGTCGCCGACGATGCAGACGAGCGAGCGCGGCTTGCTCGATTTCGTCTTCTCGATGGTCACGTCGCCGACGACAACGGCGCGCACCGGTTCGTCGCCGATCTTCTTGTCCATCTTGAAGATGCGGACGCTGTCAGGGTCGATGGCGACATCTTTGATGCCGGGGGTCGCCTCTTTTAGCGCGATGAGGCCGGTGGCGCGGCAGGCGTCGACTTCGGGGGTGTCGGGGTTGGTCGATTTCTGCTCCTGCTGAGCCGAGGCGACGGTAGCGGCGAGCGCGCCGGTGAGCAAAGCGGCGGGCATGAAGCATTTGGCGAGCAGGAAGCGGCGCATGACGATCTCCATCGGTTTCATCTCTTAAACCCCGCCGCCGCCCACAGGTTCCGTAAAATATCGTTAACCCTTTGTTAAGACTTGGATTCGCTGTCGAGAAACGCCGTCGCCGCCTCCGGCGCGATCCAGTCGAAGCCAGGCAGTTGATGGCGCGCCCAGGTGAACTGGCGCTTGGAATAGGCCCGGGTGTCCCGCACGCCCTGCGCCGTCGCTTCCGCCAGCGTCATCTGTCCGCGCAGATGCGCCCTGAGTGCGGGTGCGCCATGCGCGCGCATAATCGGCAGCGCCGGGTCCAGCGCGCGGGCGGCGAGCGCGGCCACTTCTTCGAGCGCGCCGCCCGCCAGCATCGACTGAAATCGCTCGGCGATGCGGACGCGCAACCCGTCCCGATCCGGCGCCAGGAACAAGCCGCGCCAAGTCCCCGGCGCCAGCACAGGCGCCTGCCGCGCGTTTTGAAACGACGTCAGCGAGCGTCCCGTGGCGTGGACCACCTCCAGCGCGCGCAAGATGCGCTGGCGGTCGCTTGCGCGCAGCCGGAGAGCGGCTGCGGGGTCGGCGAGACCGAGTTCGGCATGGAGGTCCGCCGTCTCGCGTCCCTCGGCGCTTTCACGCACGCGTGCGCGCACCTCGTCCGGCACGGCCGGAATGTCGGAGAGACCTTGCGTCAGCGCGCGGAAATAAAGCCCGGTGCCGCCGACGAACACCAACGGTCCCGAAGTCGCGGCGAGAATTTCGCGCACCCGCGTCTCATAACGCCCGACAGAGAAATTCACGGCGCCGTCGATCTCGCCGAACAGACGATGCGGCGCCTGCCGCTCTTCTTCCTGGGTCGGTCGCGCCGTCAGCACGCGCAGGTCGCGATAGACCTGCATCGAATCGGCGTTGACGATGGTCGCGCCCGTCGCAAGCGCAAAACTCAGCGCTCGCGCCGACTTGCCGCTTGCGGTCGGCCCTGCGATGAGGAGCGCGCGTCTCTGGGATAGCGTCATGCCTGCTTACGTCGCCACGCTCGTCGCCGCCCCGGGCGCCCTCACCAGCGCCGCCCTCGCCCGCGCCGCGCAGGTTCTGCCGGCACGATCCGAGACGCGCTGGCTCTCGCCGGGCGAGGCGGCCGATCTCGTCTACGAGGGCGAGCGGGCCGACGTCCAGACCCTGCGCGAAGCCGGCGGCGCCGACGTGTTCGTGCAGGTGGAAGCGGGACGCGACAAGAGGCTGCTTGTCGCCGACATGGATTCCACCTTGATCGGGCAGGAATGCATCGACGAACTCGCGCGCGAAGCGGGGATCGGGGAACGCGTCGCCGCGATCACCGAGCGCGCGATGCGGGGCGAACTCGATTTCGACGGCGCGCTGCGCGAGCGCGTCGGCCTACTGGCGGGGCTGGACGCGCAGGTCATCGAGCGGCTGCTGGTGAAAACCATCACGCTGAATCCCGGCGCCAGGACCTTGGCCGCGACCTTTCGCGCGCGCGGGGGATATTTTGCGATCGTGTCGGGCGGGTTCACGCCGTTCACCGGGCGGGTCGCGCAATGGCTGGGGGCGGACGAACATCGCGCCAACAGGCTGACTGTCGAGGGCGGGCGCTTGACGGGGCATGTGGAGGCGCCCATTCAGGGCGCGGAGGCCAAGCTGAGGGCGCTGCGCGAATTGCGCGGGACGCTGGGCCTCGCGCCCGCGCAGGTGGTCGCGGTCGGCGACGGGGCCAACGATCTGCCGATGCTGGGCGAGGCGGGGCTTGGCGTCGCCTATCACGCCAAGCCCAAGGTCGCGGCGGCCGCGCACGCGCGGGTGGAGCGCGGCGATTTGACGGCCGTGTTGTTCGCCATGGGGATCGCGCGCGCGGAATTTGTCGGAAGTTGAAACGATTTCAAACGTCTTGAAAGCGTTTCAATCTCGGCGGCGCCGCGTTGCCCGGCGGACGGAAGGCCTCTAACTCTTGGCGACGGCGGCGACCGGCCGCGAGGGTTTCTTGAGATGGCGAAGATCTGGATGCGCGCGCTCGCGTGCGCGACGACGCTTGTTTGTTTGCTGGGCGGGGCGCGCGCGGGCGACGAGAAGGCGCTGACCGATCTTCAGGTCATCGGCAAGCGAATCTTCGAGGACACCAATCTGTCGGAGCCGCGCGGCCTGTCCTGCGAATCCTGTCACGATCCGCGTCACGCCTTTCAGGGCAACAATGGGTCAAACGTAGCGGCGGTGGCGCTGGGTAGCCGGGCGGAACATTTCGGCGCGCGAAAAGTGCCCACGATTATGTACAAAACTTACTCGCCCGCCTTCGGTTTCTACAAGGACGTCGACGACGGCAAGGACGTGCTGGAGGCCAAGGGCGGGCAGTTCTGGGACGGGCGGGCCAGCGATCTCGCCAGCCAATTGCGGATTCCGCTCACCAACGCCGACGAAATGAACAATTCCTCGCTCGACGCGGTGGTCGAGAAGATTGCGGGCGGCGAATACGCCGATCTCGTCCGACGCACGCTGGGCGATAAAATTTTCGACGATCCGACCGCAGCGATGGACAAACTCGCCGGGGCGCTGGTGGCGTTCGAGGAGAGTGGGCGGTTCGCGCCGTTCGCCTCCAAATTCGACGAGTGGTTGAGAGGCAACGTCAAACTGAGCGCGCTCGAACAGCGCGGCTATCGCGTGTTCGTCGATCCCCAGCGCGGCAATTGCCTCGCCTGCCACGTCGGCAAGGTCGACAGCAAAGACCCGGACGACTGGCTGTTCACCGATTTCACCTACGACGCCTTCGGCCTGCCGCGAAACCCGGCGATTCCCGCCAACGCCGATCCCGCTTATTTCGACCTTGGGCTTTGCGCGCGGCCAGGGCTGGAGGCCTTTTTGCCCAAGGACGTGACAAAGGATTCGCTCTGCGGCGCTTTCAAAGTGCCGACGCTACGCAATGTCGCGGTCAACAAGACGTTTTTCCACAACGGCGCCATCACGTCGCTGCGCGAGGCGGTCGCGATCTATGCGACGCGCGACACCGATCCCGCGCATTGGTATCCCCACGCCGGCGGCGCCGTGAAAAAATTCGACGACGTTCCGGAGGCGTATCGGGCGAACATGAACGTCAAGGAAGTCCCTTATGACCGCAGGATCGGGCAAAAGCCACGCCTCGACAACGGCGACATCGACGCGCTCGTCGCCTTTCTCAAGACGCTAACCGACAAGGGTATGGAGTAATCGGACGAACTCCGGCCGATCGCCAGAAGCGGGCATGGACGCTCGCGTTCCCGGCAGCGCGGACGTCCACGCCCGCTTCCGCCACCCAGGTCCTTCAGCCGGAAACCCTATCAGTTGCGCACCAGCCGCGCGGCGAAGAACCCGTCTAGCCCCGACTGGCGCGGCGTGTCGGCGGGAAGCTGACAGGGCAGGGTGCGCAGATCGCCCAGCGGCGTCACGCATTCGGCGAGGCCGCCGATCTCCTGCGCCGTGACGGGAACGCGCGAAACCTCCGGGTGGCGGCGCAGCAGCGCGGCGATCTGCGCTTCGCCCTCCTCGGGCTCCAGCGAGCAAGTGGAATAAACGACCGTGCCGCCCTTCCTGACCAGCGCGATGGCGCGGGTCAGCAGTTCGGCCTGCGTCTTGGCGAGGCCGGGCAAGTCGCTGGCGCGCTTGGTCCAGGCGACGTCGGGATGGCGGCGGATCGTGCCGGTCGCCGAACACGGCGCATCGACCAGAACCGCGTCGAACGGGCCGCCGTCGTAGGTCGAGGCGTTGCCCACGACCAGCTCCGCCTCCAGCTTGAGCCGCTCAAGATTGGCCGCGACGCGCTTGAGGCGCTGCGCCGAACGGTCGAGCGCGAACACGCGGGCGCCGCGCAGCGCCAGTTGCGCCGTCTTGCCGCCGGGCGCGGCGCAGAGATCGACGACGCGGTCGCCGGGCGACACGGGGAGCAAAAGCGCAGGCAGGGCGGCGGCGGCGTCCTGCACCCACCATTCGCCATCGGCGTAACCTTGCAGTTCGGGGATCGAGGTGTGGGTGTCGAGCCGCACGGAGCCGGTCGGCAACACGCGGCCGCCGAGCCTTGCGGCCCAGCCTTCCGCGTCGCTTTTCACGGTGAGGTCGAGCGTCGGCTCGGTCAAATGCGCGGCGGCCAGCTTGAGCGTCGTCTCCTCGCCGTAATTTGCCCGCCAGCGCGCGGCGAGCCAGGCGGGGGTGTCGTCCATCGGCTCGGCGTCGCCGACGATTTCCCCTTTCGCGCGTGCGACATTTCGCAGCACGGCGTTGGCGAGGGCGGCATACGGCGCGCTGGCCGGATCGGCCCGCACCGCGCGGATCGCCAGATCGACGGCGGCGTGGTCGGACGTGTCGAGAAACAGCAATTGCGCGCAGGAGGCGATCAATGTCGCCTCCAGCGGCCCGGATTTTCGGGGCATACCCTTTTCGAGATAGCGCGCCAGCGCCTTGCGGATCGTGCCGAGCCGGCGCATCGCCACCACCGCGATGGAGCGGGCGAGAGCGCGGTCGCGCGGGTCCAGCACCTGACTCGGCGTGACGCCGTCGGGACCATGGAAACGTTCGTCGAGCGGCTTGCCGTAGGTTATGGCGTCGCTGATCGCGAGCGCGGCCAGCCAGCGCGGAACGTAACCGGGCGTGGCTTCGGGCGGCGGCGGACGCTGTGCGCCCGCGCTTCTTCGCATCGCGGAAATAGGCGGCCTCAAACTTACCCTCGCCGAATCGCAACAAAGCTCGTTCTAGCACGGCTCGCCTCTGGCGCGCGCGCGGGTCGTCAACTATCTCGTGAGGCATGAGCGAAACTGCCGAAGAACCCACCCGTCCCCTGTCCGAAGCCGCCCTGCGCGCGCTGGCGGAAGCGGACGCCCGCCGCAAGGAGGCGCCCGAACGCCCGCGCGAGATCAACGGTCGCAAGGGACCCGAGCCCGTGCGCTACGGCGATTGGGAGATCAAGGGGATCGCCTGCGATTTTTGACACGGGGCGTCACGGCGTCATCAGCACGTCGGCGCCGACGCTGACGCGCGCGAAAAGGTCGATCACGTCCTCGTTGAGCATGCGGATGCAGCCATAGGAGGCGGCGGTCCCTACGGAGGCGCGCATTTTCTGCGTGGTTCCGTGGATGGCGATCTCGTCGCGGTCGAGAGTTATGGCGCGCGCGCCCATCGGATTATGCGGGGAGCCGCCGGGGATCACCGAGGGCAGTTCGGGATGGTCGCGCTTGACCGAGTCCGGCGGCGACCAGGCGGGGGCGACATATTTGCCCTCGACATGGGCGTAACCCGCCCATTCCTTGCCGTGCTTGGCGACCGCGACGGGATAGGCGATCGCCTCGCCGGGACTGACGATGAAATAGAGGGTGCGCGCGTGTTGGCTGATGACGATGGCGCCGGGCCGCATTTCGGCGTTGTAGGCCACACGAACGGCGGCTTGCGCCGCGCCCACGCCTAAAAGCGCGGCGAGGCCGCAAAGGAGCAAAGCGTTGCGCATCTCTCAGGCTCCTGTCGAAGAAAATCGGGACGGAGTAGCAAACCTTCGGTCGATTCCGGAGCGGCGCTTTCAAACGCAGTGAATCGGCGCCACAGTCCAGTTTACGGATAGAAGATCTATGCTGACCAACAAGGGCAAGTACGGACTGAAGGCGATGTCGCATCTGGCGGGGCTTCCTCCTGGCCAGCCTGCGCTCGTCGCCGACATCGCCGCGACCAACTCGATTCCGAAGAAATTTCTCGACGCGATTCTTGGCGAATTGCGCACCGCCGGTTTCGTCCATTCCAAAAAGGGGCGGGGCGGCGGGTATGTGCTGGCCAAGGGGCCGGCCGAAATCCGCGTCGGCGACGTGGTGCGCGCGCTCGACGGCATGTTGGCGCCCATCGGCTGCGCGAGCAAGAATTTCTACCGCCGCTGCGACGATTGCGATCCCAGCCGCCCCTGCGGCGTGCAGGTGGTGATGGCGCAGGCGCGCGACGCTATCGCCTCGGTGCTGGATTCGCGCACACTTGACGATTTGCGCACCCTTGGCGGCCTCGGACTGGTCTGAGCCGTGGACGACGATATCAGGCTGTTCTTCGGGGTCAACGGCGAAAAGCTGGCGCGAATCCAGGCGGCGGGCGGGCTGCCGTTTTGCTGGCCGGGGCTGTTGTTTCCGCAAGCCTGGTTTCTCTATCGCAAGATGTACGGCTGGGCGGCGCTCGTGTCGGCGGGGCCGCTGGTGGTCGTCTACTTGCCGCATCTCAGCTTCCTCGCCTGGCTCGCGGCGCTGCCGGGCGCGCTGGGCCTGAAGCTCTATTTTGAGCAGGGCCGGCGCACGGTCCGCGACATCCGCGCCGAGACGCGCGACGACGTCGCGGCGCGGGCGCTGATCTCGCGCGCGGGCGGCGTGTCGCGGATCGGCGGGGCCGTCGGGTTGGTCTACGCCTTCGCCGCCTTTGTGGTCGCGCTGAAGGCCGGCGTGGCATGATTCTGCTGGCCGCATGGAGCGCGGCGCTCGCCTCGGCCGCCGTGCTGGCGCTGTTTCTCGCGCGGCTGGGCTTGCGCGGGCGGCTGTTCGGCGACGCGCTGGCCATTGGCGCGACGCTCGGCGCGACCGTGGCGCTGATGCTGGCGCCGTTCGACCTGAGGACCAACCCGTTTCATTTCGCCCCCGCCACGGTAGCGTTCGTGTTCGCGGGGGCGCCGGAGGAGGCGATCAAGCTTCTGGGCGCGTTCGCTTTTCTGCGCGGGCATTTTCGCGCAAGCGAGCGGCGGGACGTCGTGCTGGCGGCGGGCGCGCTGGGGCTGGGCTTTGCGACGCTCGAAAATCTGTTCTATCTCGCCAACGCCGGCGAGGGCTGGGCGATGCTGGCGGCGCAGCGCGCGCTGACGGCGGGGCCGTTTCATGTGTTGCTGGGGCTGGCGGGGGGGCTCGCGGCCGCGCGGGCGCCCACATCCCTGGCCGGGGCGGCGCTTGGCGTCGCGGCGGGCGTGGGGCTTGCGGCGATCCACGGCGCCTATGATTTCGCCGTGCTGGCCGGAGCCGCGCCGCCCGAGGCGATGCGGCTCTGGGCGGTCCGCGTGGGGCTAGATCCCGTTGGGGCGCTGCGCGGCCTGATGATCGCCGCCGAAATCGCCGCCGCGCTCGCCGCCGCCCTCGCGCTGCGGGCGTCGCCGGGAGAGGATGGCGAAGAGCGGGACGGGCGGCCGACGTCCTCGCTTCTTCTCCGGAGGGGGCGTGGGGATGAAAACGACCGCGTTTCCCGGATGGGGCCGCCCCCCACCCTAACCCTTCCCCGAAAGGGGGGAGGGGACTCGCCACGATTTCAATCCGTCGCTCGGCGCATGGGCGGCCTGAATGCGTCAAGGCGGTTTAGCCCTCTCCTCCACGCCCGGGCGTTGGGTTGGGGATTTTCCCTTGCTCTTGCGGGCGGCGCGGTCCTCGCCGAGCTCGCGGGCCTCGTGGCGAGCTATGCGTTCGACAGTTTCGACGCTCTGGGG
>JAYVYJ010000212.1:0-10111 GCA_043784465.1 Hyphomicrobiales bacterium | reverse complement strand
GCAATTGTCTCTTGGAATGGAGGTGGCTCGTGGCGACGGAGGAGGCGCAAAGGCGGCTAGCCGCGATTCTGGTCGCGGACGTCGTCGCCTACAGCCGGCTGATGGGTCTGGACGAGACGCAGACCCTGCGGCAAGTCAAGTCTACCCGTCGAGAGGTTTTAGACCCGGCGCTCCGAGCTTGTCGTGGTCGCGTCGTAAAGACAACAGGCGACGGAATTTTGGTTGAGTTTTCAAGCTCGGTGGAGGCCGTCCGATGCGCGGCGCAGATTCAGCATGAAATGGCGGCGCGCGAACAGGGCGTGCCTGAAGACCGTCGCATCGTTTTCCGCATCGGCATCCATTCGGGCGACATTCTCGGCGAGGGAGAGGACATTTTCGGCGACGGCGTCAATGTCGCTGCGCGGCTGGAGACCTTGTGCGAGCCTGGCGGCGTCTGTATCTCGGCGCGCGTCAACGAAGATCTCGCCGGCCGTCTTGATCTCCCCTTTGCGGATCGTGGCGAGCACCAGGTTAAAAACATCGCGCTGCCGGTGCGCATCTATGGCATCGGACGCGAGACTTTCGCCTCGCTCGAAATACCGCTGCTCGACGATCCCGGCGAGCTCTCCGTTACCCCCGCCAGCAGGGGAGCCGCGCTTTGGCTCGCGGCGGCGGTCGCCGTTTTCGCCGTCGTCTCTTTGGTTGGCTGGGCGGGGTTCAGTCAATTCCGCGGCGGCGATACGACGGCGAAATCGGAAAACCCGAGGGTCGCTGTACTCGCGTTCGATAATCTGTCTAGCGGCGCCAGCTTGAACGCCTTCGCCGACGGCCTGAGCGAAGAGCTGATCACCGATCTCGCGGAGTTTGGCTATTACGACGTCCTCGCCCGCAATACGACTTTCGTTTACAAAGGCCAAGCGGTGGATGTTCCTTCGATTGGGCGAAAGCTTGGCGTTGACTATGTGGTCGAGGGCAGCGTTCGTGGAGTAGGCGACAAACTCGATGTTACCGCGCAGTTGATCGACGTAAGGACCGGCGCGCATATCTGGGCGCAGACGTTTCCGGGGCAGGCGGCTTTGTCGAGCCGAGAGCAGTTCCAGAGCGATGCGGCGCGTCAAATCGCGGTGGCGGTTGGCGATACGGGCGCCGGCGCGATTGCGGCAAAGGCGGTCGAGCAAAGCCGCGACGAACCGCCGGAGGCGCTTTCCTCCTTCGAGTGCATCGCGACACAGAGGCGTCGCGATAGCAATTATTCCATCCCTCTGTCCCGGGTGCGGGCATGCCTTGAGGCTGTCGTGAAGCGCCATCCTAACGATCCCGAGGCCTGGTCCGCTCTAACGAGTACGCTCGTCCTTCAACGCTTTTGGGGCGACGGCCTTCCGCCAGATGAGGCGGAAGATCTCGACAAGCGCGCTTATCTAGCGTCCCTCGCGCTCGCAGCGGCGACGCACGCTGTCGACTTGGCGCCCAATAAGGCTTCTCCCCATCGGGCGATGGTTATGGCTTACTGGGCAACCTGTCAGCGCGACCGCATGCATGTCGAAGCCGAGCGAGCGCTCGCGCTCAACCAAAACGACGCCGACGCGCGAGGCCAAATGGGAAATCAACTCGCCTTCGCGGGGGACTGGGATTTCGGACGGCAGATGGCGGAAAAGGCGATAGCGATCGCTGGGCCTGCTGCGCCGAAATGGTGGCACTGGGCAGCGTCCAAGGAATACTATCACAAGAGCGACTACGAGAACGCCTACAAGTCCTTTCTACTGGGGTTTTCAGAAGGGAGTTGGCTCGATCTGTTACACGTCGTCTATACTTTGCCTCATATTGGCCGAACGGAAGAAGCCGGGGCCCAAATTCCTGAACTCATGAAACTTATGCCGACGATCAGTGTAAAGGTCGCCAACCAATATCATAGGATGTGGTGCTTCGACGACGACTATATCGCCCGCATGGACCAGGCTTTGCGGATGGCGGGTCTACGAGAAACGGCCGAGACGCCACCGACCCAAGCCGCGACCGCGAAGCGATAACGGCCTCACTTCAGACCCGCGCCTCATACAACAACCTCGCTCGGATCGTCCCCTCCAGCGCCCGGATGTCGTCGAGCACGCTCTGGGTGTCGATGCCCGACGTGTCGGCGTCGAGCACGACGTAACCGATCTCGCCGCGCGTCTCGTAATATTGCGCGGCGATGTTGATGGCGTGGCAAGCGAGCACGTCGTTGAGCTTGCCCAGCATGCCCGGCACGTTGCGCTGCACCTGGATGAAGCGCGTGCCCTTGGGCCGCTCGGGCAATTGCGCCTGCGGGAAGTTGACTGCGCCCACCGTGGAACCGCTGTCGGAAAACGCGACGAGCTTGCGCGCCACCTCGTCGCCGATGCGCTCCTGCGCCTCCTCCGTGGAGCCGCCGACATGCGGGGTCAGGATCACGTTCTCCAGCCCCTGCAAAGGCGAGACGAACTTTTCCTTGTTGGAGCCGGGCTCGCGGGGAAACACGTCGATGGCCGCGCCCCTCAGATGGCCGGCGCGCAAGGCGCCCGCCAGCGCATCGAGGTCGACCACCGTGCCGCGCGAGTTGTTGATCAGATAGGCGCCGGGCTTTATCGCCACGATCTCGGCGGCGCCGATCATGTTGTGCGTCTGCGGCGTTTCGGGCACATGCAGCGTCACTACGTCGCTCTGGGCGAGCAGGGCGTGCAGCGTCGCGCAGGGTTCGGAATTGCCGTGGCGCAGCTTGTCGGTGTGGTCGTAGAACACGACCCGCATGCCCATGGCTTCCGCGAGCGTCGACAGTTGCGTGCCTATGTTGCCGTAGCCGACGATGCCCAGCGTTTTGCCGCGCACCTCAAGGCTGTCGCTGGCGGATTTGTCCCAGCCGCCCTGATGCGCCGCGACCGAGCGGGGAAAGATGCGCCGCAGCAGCATGACGATCTCGCCGATCACGAGTTCGGCGACGCTGCGCGTGTTGGAGAACGGCGCGTTGAACACCGGCAGCCCCAGCCGCTCGGCCGCGTCGAGATCGACCTGATTGGTGCCGACGCTGAAACATCCGATGGTGACGAGCCGGTCGGCGGCCGCCATCGCTCGCGCGCTCAACTGAGTGCGCGATCGGATGCCCAGGATATGTACGCCCCTGACCGCATCGAGCAGCGCCTGCCCGTCAAGCGCCTTGGCCAGCCGCTCGACGTTGGAGTAGCCGGCCTGATTAAAGCGGTCGAGCGCGCTGTCGTGGACGCCTTCGAGCAGCAGGACGCGGATTTTATCCTTGGAAAGGGATAGGGCGGGGGCGTCGATCAAAGGGGCGGCCTCAGGCGAGTAGAACGAAGCCCCTCCCTGCGTCGCGCTCCCGCCAAGGTCAACCCCATTTCACGCGGCGTCGCCGGGCGTCGTCCGGCCCGGTTATCCTTCAACAAGGGCCAAGCGGCGTCTCGCCTTGACGCGCGTTCACGCCGCCCGGAAGCGCCAAGAGCGGCTGGCCAGGTCGGCGCCTCGTTATTGACTCCGCGCGGGATAGATGCAAACGACGCCCGCGCGGGCTGCCCGCGCCCGGAAAGGGTTTGATGTCCCGCACGCTCACGACGGCGACGAAATCGCGGACCGCGAAAAGCTGTCTGAACGGGTAAATACGCGGCGCACCGGTTTCCTCCCCCGGCGGGGCGCCGGGCGCGGCGGCTATTGGCCGGACGCGCGGGGAGGGCAGGGGTCTTGCGATGCCAGGTTTCAAGGTTGCGATCGTCGGCGCCACCGGCAATGTCGGGCGCGAAATGCTCGCCATTCTCGCCGAGCGGCAGTTTCCCGTACGGGAACTCGTCGCGCTCGCCTCCACGCACTCCATAGGCCGGGAAGTCTCGTTCGGCGAACGCACGCTGAAGTGCAAGGCGCTGGATCACTACGATTTTTCGGACACCGACATCTGCCTGATGTCGGCGGGCGGCGCGGTGTCGAAGGAATGGTCGCCGCGCATCGGCGCCCAGGGCTGCCTCGTCATCGACAATTCCTCGACCTGGCGCATGGACCCCGACGTGCCGCTCGTCGTCCCGGAGGTCAACGCCGAGGCCGCCAAGGGGTTCTCGCGCAAATACATCGTCGCCAATCCGAATTGCTCGACGGCCCAACTCGTCGTCGCGCTGAAGCCGCTGCACGACCGGGCGCGGATCCGGCGTGTCGTGGTGTCGACCTATCAATCGGTTTCGGGCGCGGGCAAGGACGCGATGGACGAATTGTTCTCGCAGACCCGCGCCGTGTTCGTCTCCGATCCCGTCGAGCCGAAGAAATTCCCCAAGCGCATCGCCTTCAACGTCATTCCCCAGATCGACGTGTTCATGGACGACGGGTCGACCAAGGAAGAATGGAAGCTGGTGGCCGAGACCAAGAAGATCCTCGACCCCAAGATTCTGCTGACAGCCACCTGCGTGCGCGTGCCGGTGTTCATCGGCCATAGCGAGGCGGTCAACGTCGAGTTCGAGACCCCGCTCTCGGCGGACGAAGCGCGCGAAATCCTGCGGGAATCGCCAGGTTGTCTGGTGATCGACAAGCGCGAACCCGGCGGCTACATCACGCCGCACGAGGCGGCGGGCGAGGACGCGACCTACATCAGCCGCCTGCGCGACGACCCGACGGTGGACAACGGCATCAACTTCTGGTGCGTGTCGGACAATCTGCGCAAGGGCGCGGCGCTCAACGCCATCCAGATCGCGGAAGTCATCGTCAATCGAGGGTGGTTGAAGCCCAAACATTCAGCGGCTTAAACCAACCATCGCGAGCGGGCGTTGAGACATCCGCGCGGGCGCCCCCGATGTGCCCGGTGCCGACTATGGTCCGCAGACGTCTGCGGCCTTGGCCAAGGTTTCTTCGCCTATGGGTTCAGGCTGTTGCCTTGGAGCGGCGTGGCCAACGCCTTGCCCCCTTGTTTACAAGGCGCCACGTAATCGTCGACGGTGCGACGGAACGCCTCGACGAGTTGGGCGACGCTGTCGGCGTGAAACGCTAAGACGTTGTTGATCCCGCGATCCGCCCGACGAACAGCCCATCGTCGGCCTCGAATTCGACACGCGCAAAATATCCCTTGTGAGACATCGTCTTGGTCGCCGTCACGGCGTTACCTCCATCCTGGTGAGATTTCGCGCGAGTCGCGGACCTGTTAGTGTTTCGCCTCCCTGGCGGGAGCAGGACGAGGGGACGTTCCGGCGATCCTTCTTCTTTCAAACCGGACCCGAGAACCCTGACCCTCGATGACACGACAGCCCACGGCGACGTACAGGCTTTCTATCTCTTCCCAAATGAGCGTTCCCGTTGTCGGCCTGACGAATACAGCGTCAAGCGAAGTGCGGTGCTTGCGCTTCAGGCAAGCGGAGCAACGGGCGTTTTCCTCATCTACACTCAGAAGCAGCCATCGCGGCTGCGCGTGATCGGGCGAGACATACTCACGGGGCAAAGGCCGGAAGGAGTTCGTCGCGCCCCTCGGGGAAGGCGCTCCGCGACCGGATCGGCAAGCGCGGCTCGCTTTCCGCTATGGCGCGTGATAACCGGCGTGGCTTGGCGAGGGACGCCGCCGGCGCCCTGCTGGCGCAGACGAGTTCAGTCGGACGATGAGCGATATTTTTCAGGAAGTCGATGAGGAGGTCCGGCGCGACAAGGCGCTGGAGTTCTGGACCCGCTACCAGAACCTGATCCTCGGCGTCGCCGTGCTGGTCGTGCTGGGCACGGCGGGCTTCCGGTTTTGGGAATATCGTCAGACGCAGGCGGCGCAGGCCGCAGGCGCCGCATTCCAGACCGCCATCCGCCTTGATGCCCAGAACAAGCCCGACGAAGCCGCCGCGGCGCTGGCCAAGCTGAAGGCCGACGCGCCGCGTGGTTACGCCGCGCTCACACGCTTCGTCGAAGCGTCCATCGCCTTAAAGAAAGACCCAAGGGCGGGGATTGCGGCCTATGACGCGCTCGCTCAGGACGGCGCCATCGAGCCGCTGATGCGCGACGCCGCCAAACTGCGCGCGGCGCTGGCCCGCGTTGACGAAGGCGAGACCGACGCCGCGCGCGTTGCGCTCGAAAGCCTCGCCACCGGCCCCTACCGTGGGACGGCGCGGCTGACGCTGGCCTCGCTCGCGCTGGCCGCCAAGGATTATGTGGGCGCCGGCAAGATGCTGACCGCTCTGGCGGCGGACGCCGAGACGCCGCAAGCCGACCGCCGCACGGCTCAGACTCTGCTCGGCCTCGTCGCCGCGCAGGGCGCGAAACCGAAGTCGTGAGCGCGAAAGTCGCCATCGTCGGGCGCCCCAACGTCGGCAAATCCACGCTGTTCAACCGGCTCGTCGGGCGAAAGATCGCCCTGGTGGACGACCAGCCCGGCGTCACCCGGGACCGCCGCGAGGGCGAGGCGAAGCTGGGCGATCTCGCCTTCACCATCGTCGACACCGCCGGGCTGGAGGAGGGCGATCCCGCTTCGCTGGCGGGCCGCATGCGCTCGCAGACCGAAGCCGCCCTGATCGACTGCGACGTCGTGCTGTTCGTCATCGACGCCCGCATGGGCGTGACGAGCGCGGACCGGCATTTCGCACAGGCGTTGCGGCGGGTGGACAAGCCGATCCTGCTGCTCGCCAACAAGGCCGAGAACGCTTCCGGTCGCGCGGGGGCGATGGACGCCTATGAACTGGGCCTTGGCGACCCCATCCCGATCTCCGCCGAACATGGCGAAGGCACTTCCGACCTCTACGAGGCGTTGCGCGATCTGCTGCCCGATCCCAATCTGGCGACGCTTGAGGGGGAAGAGCCTGAGATCGAACTTGCGGAGGACGAGGATGGCCCTCCCGTCGACCCCACCAAGCCGCTGCGCATCGCGGTGCTGGGGCGGCCCAATGCGGGCAAGTCCACGCTGCTGAATCGCATTCTGGGTGAAAACCGCCTGTTGACCGGCCCGGAGCCGGGCTTGACGCGCGACGCGATCGGCCTCTCCGCCCACTGGCGAACGCGCGAACTCAAGCTGTTCGACACGGCCGGGCTTCGTCGCAAGTCACGCATCGACGACAAGCTGGAAAAGCTGGCGGTCGCCGACGCCATCCGGGCCGTGCGCTTCGCGGAGGTGGTGATCCTGCTGCTCGACGCCACGATTCCCTTCGAGAAGCAGGACCTTACGCTGGCCGCCCTGGCTGAAAAAGAGGGCCGCGCAGTGGTCATCGGCCTCAATAAATGGGATCTTATCGAGAACAAGAGCCTCGCCGCGCAGGAGCTGCGCGCCGAAGCCGACCGGCTGCTGCCGCAGCTACGCGGCGTGCGCGTGATGCCGGTCTCGGGCCTCACCGGCGCGCATGTCGACCGGCTGCTGGAGGCGGTCGTTGAGACGCATGAGGTCTGGAACAAGCGCATTTCCACGAGCCGGCTCAACCGCTGGCTCAGCCCCGTCATTGACGGCACGCCGCCCCCTGCCGTCTCCGGCCGCCGCATCAAGATCCGTTACATGACGCAACCAAAATCGCGGCCGCCGTTCTTCGTGCTGTTTGGCAACTCTGTTGAGAAAATTCCCGAAAGCTACAAGCGTTATCTGATGAACGGTCTGCGCGAGACGTTTCAGTTCAAAGGGGTGCCGATCCGCCTTTCGATGCGCGGCGGCGGCGTCAATCCTTATGACAGCAACAAGGGCGCTCGCAAGATCAGTTGACGTAGGGCCGGGGAAGCGTCCTCGACTTTGGCTCGCCCGCGTGGCATGACCCGCGACCCCAACGGGAGCGCAAGAGATGGCTCAGATCGTGATCGCCCCGGCCGCATCGCGCGTCGTCGTGCGCTGGCGTGGCCACGTGGTCGCCGACACGACGCAGGCGCTGGAACTGCGGGAGAGTTCGTACCCACCCGTGCTGTATATCCCCCGCTCCGGCGCCGACATGGCGCATTTCGCCCGCACGGAGCGTCGTTCGACCTGTCCGCACAAGGGCGAGGCGAGCTATTTTAGCCTGACCGACGCGACTGCGCGCGAGGAGAACGCCGTCTGGAGCTACGAGAACCCCAAGGCGGGCGTTGAGGCGATCGCGGGGCATCTCGCGTTCTATCCTCACAAAGTCGAGATCGAACGGGTCTGATGTCCACCGCCGAATTCAAGTCCGCGCGCGACCTTTTGCTGGCGCTGCGCGACAATTACGAGTTCGCGCGCTCGGGCTTCCAATGGCCCAAGCTCAAGCGCTTCAACTGGGCGCTCGACTGGTTCGACGCCGAACTCGCGCGCGGCGACCATGGGGCCAAACCCGCGCTCAAGGTGCTCGGCGAAAAGGTCGAGACGCTCAGCTTCGCCGAACTCTCACAAGCCTCGTCGCGGGCCGCGAGCGGTCTGGCGGGGCTGGGCGCCAAGCGCGGCGACCGCGTGGTGCTGATGATGGGCAACCGCGCCGAGCTTTGGATCGCCACGCTCGCCGCGTTCAAGGTGGGGCTTGTGGTGATCCCAGCCACGCCGCAACTAACCGGCGCCGACATCGCGGACCGCCTCGCGCGCGGCCGCGCCCGCTTCGTGATCGCGGAGGCCGCCTTCGCCGACCGCTTCGGCGAGGCCGACGTGGTGAAGATCGCCACGCGCGGTTCGTCGCCGGGCTGGCGCGATTTCGCCGACTTGCTCAAAGGCTCTCCCGATTTCCGCCCCGAGGGGCCGACGCTTCCCGACGATCCGCTGCTGCTTTATTTCACTTCCGGCACCACCGCGCGGCCCAAACTCGTGCTGCACAGCCACACAAGCTATCCCGTCGGCCATCTCTCGACCATGTTCGGGCTTGGGCTGAAGCCGGGCGACGTGCATCTCAACATCTCCTCGCCCGGCTGGGCGAAACATGCGTGGTCCAACGTATTCGCGCCGTGGAACGCGGGCGCCTGCGTCGTCGCGCTCGATAAGCGTTTCGACGCCCGTGCGACGCTTGACGATCTCGTCGCCCACGACGTCACCTCGTTCTGCGCGCCGCCCACCGTGTGGCGGGCGCTCGTGCAAATGCCGATGGGCGAATGGAAGACGAAGTTGCGTGAACTCAGTTCCGCCGGCGAACCGCTCAACCCGGAGATCATCGAGCAGGTGCGCCGATTCTGGGGCGTGACGATCCGCGATTCCTACGGCCAGACCGAGACGACGATGATGGTTGGCAACGCGGTGGGCCAGCGTGTGCTCCCGGGTGCGATGGGGCGCCCGTTGCCCGGGTGGCGGGTCGCGCTGCTCGACGTGGACGGGCTGGAGGCGGACGAGGGCGAAATCGCCGTGCCGCTGAATCCGCGCCCCGCCGCGCTGATGCGCGGCTATCAGGAGGACGACGGGACCATCCGCCCGCTCGAAGGCGCCTATTACATGACCGGCGACGTCGCCTCGCGCGACGCCGGCGGCTACCTCACCTATGTCGGCCGCGCCGACGACGTATTCAAATCCAACGATTACCGGCTGAGCCCGTTCGAACTGGAAAGCGCGTTGATCGAGCATCCCGCTGTCGCGGAGGCGGCGGTGGTGCCTGCGCCCGATCCTCAGCGGCTGACGACGCCCAAGGCCTATGTCGTTCTGGCTGAAGGCCACGCGCCCGACCGCGCCACGGCGCTTGGCATCTTCCAGTTCCTGCAAACGCGGCTCGCTCCCTACAAGCGCGTGCGGCGGCTGGAGTTCGCGGAACTGCCCAAAACCATATCGGGCAAAATCCGCCGCGTCGAACTGCGCGAGCGCGAGGCGGGGTTTTTCAACGCGGGCGAGCGGGCGCCAGCCGAGTTTCGCATCGACGAATTTCCCGAGCTCCTGTGAGGAGTGCCGAATTTTAACTCGGCTTTGCGTAGATTGCGCGCGCTGAGCAGGGATATGGCATGACCACCTTGGACATTTCGTCGCCGCGCGCCAAGTTGCGGGCGGAGTGGTTCGCGAGCCGTCAGGCGGACGTCTGGATTTACGGCCTGCTGCTAGCTTTGGCGGTCGCGCCGGTCTTCTGGTGGCCCATCCCGCGCGGCGCCGATCTGGTCGACCATTGGGCGCGGCTCACGCTTTATCATCAGACGCCCGGCGATCCGGTGGCGAACCTCTATCGTGTCCATTTCGGGCTGATCCCCAACATGGGCGTCGATCTGGTTTATCTGGCGCTGTGGCCCTGGGCGTCCGCGCTGACGGCAATGAAGATCGCCACGGCGCTGGCGATCGTGCTGC
>JAYVYJ010000211.1:0-2114 GCA_043784465.1 Hyphomicrobiales bacterium | reverse complement strand
CCGTCGAAATCGAGCGAGGCTTTTTTCACGTAGTCGAGAAAGCGGGTCAGCGCGTCGCGGCTCAATTCCTTGGCGGCGCGGCGCGTCGCCTCGAAGCGCTTGAGTTCGAGCCAAGCATCGTTGATCGCCGTCCAGGTCTCCACCGTCAGCGCGGTGCGGACGGCGCGTCCGTTGAATCGCGCGTTTTCGAGGCAATTGCAGATCGAGGAGGAATTGTCGCGGTCGAAGGTGAGGTAATCGATGGCGTCGATCTCGGTGACGGCGCCGCGTTTCTCCTCATACCCCTCGAAGGCGCCCGAGGCTTCCAGCGCGGAGGTCCATTCGGTCTCGGTTTCCTGCGCGCCGCCGCGCGGCAGATATTCGAGACGCAGCGTCGCCTCGATGGTGCGGGCGATGAAATCGGCGCGCTCCATGTAGCGGGCGAGCCAGAACAGACTGTCGGCGGTGCGCGCGAGCACTTATACCCCCTCGTCGTCGACGACCCACGTGTCCTTGGTCCCGCCGCCCTGGCTGGAATTGACGACCAGCGAGCCTTCCGTCAGCGCGACGCGCGTGAGCCCGCCGGGCACGATCTTCACGCCGTTGGCGCCCGACAGCACGAAGGGGCGCAAATCCACATGGCGCGAACCGACGCCGCCGTCGAACGAGGCGGGACAGGTGGAGAGCGCCAGCGTAGGCTGGGCGATGTAGTTGGACGGGTCCGCCTTCAGCTTGGCGGCGAACAATTCGCGCTGCGCCTGCGTCGCGTGCGGCCCCACCAGCATACCGTAGCCGCCGGATCCGTTGACCTCCTTGACCACCAGTTGGTCGAGCCGCTCCAGCACATAGGCGAGGTCGGAAGGCTCGCGGCAGCGGAAGGTCTGAATGTTCTTAAGCTTGGGCTCCTCGCCCAGATAGAACCTGATGAGTTCCGGCACGTAGCTGTAAATCGCCTTATCGTCGGCGACGCCGGTGCCCACCGCATTGGCGATGGTCACGTTGCCCGCCAGATAGGCGCCGATCAGCCCCGGCACGCCCAGCGCCGAATCGGGCCGGAACACCAACGGATCGATGAAATCGTCGTCGACGCGGCGGTAGATGACGTCCACGCGTTTGGGGCCGAGCGTCGTGCGCATGAACACGACGTCGTTGTCGACGAACAGGTCGCGGCCCTCGACGAGTTCGACGCCGAGCTTGTCGGCGAGGAACGAGTGCTCGTAATAGGCCGAGTTGAACGGCCCCGGCGTCAAAACGACGATGTTGGGCTTGGAAACGTCGGGATGCGGCGCGACGGAAGCGAGCGTCGCCAGCAGTTCGTCGGGGTAATCGTCAACCGGAGCGACGCGATGCGCGGCGAACAGATCCGGCATCAGCCGCATCGTCACTTCGCGGTTCTCCAGCATGTAGGAGACCCCCGAGGGGGTGCGCGCGTTGTCCTCCAACACATAGAAGTCCTGGTCGTCCACGCGCACGATGTCGATGCCCCCAATATGCACCCACACGTCATGGGGCGCGCGATGGCCGACCATCTCCGGACGGTAATGCGGATTGAGCAGGATCAACTCCGGCGGGACGATGTTTTCTTTGAGAATTTTGCGCGCGCCGTAGACGTCTTTCAGGAACAGGTTGAGCGCGGTGACGCGCTGGATCAGCCCCGCTTCCAGCCGCGTCCATTCGCTGCGTGACAGCAGGCGTGGCACAATGTCGAACGGGATCAGCCGCTCGGCCGCCTCCTTGTCGCCATAGACGCCGAAGGTGATGCCAATGCGGCGAAACATGAACTCGGCTTGCGCGCGGCGGGAGGCCAGTAGATCGGGCGGGCTGTCCTGAAGCCATTTCGCCACCTTGGCGTAAATCCGCCTCGGCCCCTCGCCCATTTCGTCAAACGCCGCCATGCCGCTCCCATCCGTGCCCAAAAATGGCGCAGCAAGTCCTATGCCGCGCCGCGAACCAAGTCGAGCGCCTCCGCGCCCGTGAGGACGAGGTCTGCGGGAAAAACGGCGGCGGCGGCCAAGGCCGCCGCGAGACGGCGCCGGTACTCGCCCCGGCTGATCTCCACCGCCCCCAGGCTCGCCAGATGGGGGGTGAGAAACTGCGTATCGAGCAACCGATAGCCGCCCCGCCGCAGCCGCGCG
>JAYVYJ010000210.1:0-1952 GCA_043784465.1 Hyphomicrobiales bacterium | reverse complement strand
GCGATGCGACTGACGTGGCGCGCGATGGCGGTGACGTTGTGGCCCCGGCGCGACAATTCGGCCAGGATGCGCGAGCCGGCGGCGCCCGAAGCGCCGATCAATGCGACTTTCCTTCGGTCCTCCCTTGAGGCATCTTCCGGTTTCCAGCTACCGATGAAACACCCGATGGCGCCCGCCGCCGTTCTCGTAAAGGAAGCGCTTTTTTCTCCCCCGGTTAAAGCCGGGAGACCGCCGCCCAATCCCTACAACGTCGATTGCCCCACCCGCATGGCGCTCAACCGCTTCGCCGACACGTGGACGGGGCTGCTGCTCGGACTTTTGGTTGAGCAGCCCATGCCGTTCAACCAATTGCGCGAGGCGGTGGAGGGCCTCAGCCGGAAGATGGCGTCGCAGACCCTGAAAACGAAGGAGCGCGACGGCCTCGTGACCCGCACTGCGACGGCGCCGGTGACGGTCGAACATGCGATCCCCCCGCTGGGCAGTTCGCTAGCGGGCGCGCCCGGACCGCTGGTCGGCTGGGCGCGCGACCGCATCGACGAGGTTTTGCACACGCGGGCGCGCTACGAGCGCGTGGCGGCTTAAGAGGGCTTCAGGCTCATTCCTGCGAGAAACCTCATCAACAGCATTGCGTCCTTGGGACTGACGTCTTCGCCAACTGTGTGTCCATTTTTGTGCGTCACCCAGATCGATATTCTCTGAGTCAGATCGAAGCCCTGGATGTTGACGATCTCACCGTCGTCGCCGACGATCGTATACATACGAAACGGCGCGGTTCCATCCGAAGTCCGACCCGTCTGCTGGAACTGCGGGATGATAAGCACTGTCGGGCACGAGGGCGAAAGTTCATCGGATTTGCAATCGTACCGTCGCTCCTGGGCGATGGCGGCCATGATTTCGAAAAATCTGCCGTAGGCGCGCTGCAATTCGTTTTCAGCTACAATGCGTCGGAATTCCCTTTCAGGAATGGCCATCAGCACCTTGGTGATGATATTTGACGCGAGCTTGCCGCCAAGAGTTTTCAGAATGCCAGTAGGAACTGACGGTTGCGAGACATCGGACAGATCGAAGTCCTTCACGCCCATATAAACCTCCTGTATCCGCAGGCACGAACGCATTTTCAGTAAAAACTGGCGCAACGTGGGATGGTTAGAGAGGCTTACGGTCTGGCCGAGCAGCACAACGCCAAAGTAACGGCCTTTATAGGTTCCTGAGGCCGCCCGGTCGCCGCGCGGTCCCCTTCTTGTCGTCGGGTGCATTGGACGTCTATGTGCGGCGCGGCGTAAAAACCCAACGAGTCGAAATATGACGGAAGAAAACGATTCCCTGTTGGGGCCTGTCATCGACGCGCGCCCGGCCCCAAAGCCGCAGCGCGTGACGCTCAAGGGCCGCTACGTCACGGTGGGGCCGCTGGCGCGCGAACATGCCGCCTCTCTTTACGCGCTGGCGGGCGGCGTCGCTCAGGCGTCTTTGTTCGCCTATCTGTTCAACGGCCCTTTCGCCGACGAGGCCGCCTTCGCCGCCGACGTCGAGGCCAAGACCAAGCCCGAAGACCCGCTCTATTTCGCCGTCCTCGACAACCGTACCGGACAGGCGGTCGGCTACCAAAGCCTGATGCGGATCGACACGACGCATCGCGTGATCGAGGTCGGCGGCATTCTCTACACCCCCGCCCTTCAGGGCACGCCCGGCTCGACGGAAGCGCAGTTCCTGCTCGCCCGCTACGTTTTCGCGACCCTGGGCTACCGGCGCTATGAATGGAAATGCAACGACCGCAATGCGCCCTCGCGGCGCGCGGCGGCCCGGCTCGGCTTCACCTACGAAGGCGTGTTTCGCCAGCATATGATTGTGAAAGCGCACAGCCGAGACACCGCCTGGTTCTCGATGCTCGACCACGAATGGCCCGCCTGCCGCGCAGCGTTCGAGGCCTGGCTCGCGCCGGAGAATTTCGACGC
>JAYVYJ010000209.1:0-24437 GCA_043784465.1 Hyphomicrobiales bacterium | reverse complement strand
CGTTTCCGTTCGCTAGCGTAGCGTTGGACAGCTTCAGAAATGAACTCAGCGGTGTCGACCAAACCGGGTCGACTCCAACTTCGTGTTCGATGGTTCAGGGGACGTCGTGGGTCGGAAGAGGCGTGCGGGCTTCAAGCCGCTTGTCGTGACCTATCGCCAAAGTGATCACGCCGGACAGGATCATCATGGCGGAGAGGCCATACAAGCCGCTGGTGAATACGCCGGTCAAATCCTTCAGCCATCCGACAAAGAAGGGCCCGACGAAGCCGCCGAGATTGCCGAGCGCGTTGATGAACGCGAATCCCCCGGCTGCCGCCGATCCGGTCAGCATCGCGGTCGGCAATGGCCAGAAACAAGGCAGCGCGGTGAAGATGCACATGCCCGCGATCGACAGCAGCAAATAGGAGGCGATCGGCGAGGACACGGCGGCGCTGGCCGCGAGCGCGACGCCGCCAAAAATCGCCGGCAACGCCAGATGCAAAATGCGCTCGCCGGTCGCGTCGGAATGCCGCGTCCAAATGACGATAGCGACTGTACCAAGCAGGCCCGGCAGCGCCGCGAGAAAGCCGGTCTGCATGATGCTCGCACCCATATTCTTGACGATCTGCGGCATCCAAAGGCCAAGACTGTAGAGCCCGATGACAACGCCAAAATAGACCAGCGCCAAGGCGATCATGCGGGGGTGAAAGAACACCTCTCGCAGCGCAAAGCGATGCACCGCCTCCTTGGTGGCGCGCTCCGCCGCGAGCCGCTGGACGAGCCAATCCCGCTCGGCGGGCTCCAACCAGGTCGCCTGGCTCGGATTGTCGGTGAGATAATTGAGGACGAAGGCCCCGGTTATGAGCGTCGGCACGCCCTCGATGATGAACATCCACTGCCAGCCTCTAAGCCCGGCGAAGCCGTCGCCGACGGCCGTCAATATCGCGCTCGACAACGGCGCGCCGATGAGGGTGGAGACCGGCACTGCGATCATGAACATCCCGATCACCCGCGCGCGAACTTCGGCGGGGAACCAATAGGTCATGAACAAAATTATCCCTGGAAAAAAGCCCGCCTCGGCGATGCCGAAGATAAAGCGCAGCACAAAGAAGCTCGTGCTGCTCCACACGAATGCATGGCAAATCGAAAGGATGCCCCAGGTCACCATGATGCGGGCGATCCAGACCCGTGCTCCGGTTTTTTCCAGGATCAAGTTGCTCGGCACTTCGAACAGGAAATAGCCGATGAAGAAGATGCTGGCGCCGATGCCGAACGCAGTCGACGAAAGGCTGAGATCCTTGTTCATCGTCAACGCCGCGAAGCCGATGTTCACGCGGTCGAGATAGGCGGCGAAATAACACCAGATCAAGAACGGGATAAACCGTCGTGACACTTTGGCGATGACTTGATTGGGGTCGACGCTCATGGCAGCACACTCCCTCGTCAGATATGGATCGCGTGACCGAGCGCACGCAACGCGGATTCGTGGAACGCTTCGCTGAGCGTCGGATGGCAGTGAATCGTCCCGGCGACGTCGTCGAGCACCGCGCCCATCTCAAGGGCGTGGACGAACTCTCCCGAAAGCTCCGACACATGTGCGCCCACGGCCTGCACGCCGAGCACGCGCCCATTGTCGCGTCTCGCCACGATGCGCACGAAGCCGCCGTCGACGCCGCCCTCCATCGACAGCGCGCGGCCATTGGCGGAGAACGGGAACACGCCCGTCACGGCGTCGACTCCCGCGCTCTTGGCCTCGTCGGGCGACAGGCCCACGGCGACGATTTCGGGCTCGGTGAAGCAGACGGCGGGAATGGCCGCCGGTTGGAAACGGCGCTTCTTGCCGGCGATAATCTCCGCCACCATTTCGCCTTGCGCGGAAGCCTTGTGCGCGAGCATCGGCTCGCCGACGAGATCGCCGATCGCCCACACGTTCTTCATCGACGTACGGCACTGATCGTCAACCTTGACGAACGGGCCGGCCATGTCGACGGCCATTGTTTCGAGGCCCCAGTTTCTGGTGTTTGGTCGGCGCCCGACGGTCACGAGAACCTTGTCGGCGGGTATCTCGATGCGCTCAACCCCCATGTCGACCAGGAGCCGCTTGTCCGCATAACTCGCCGCGCGCGCGCTCAGATGGACTTCGACGCCCGCAGCGGCGAGCCACTTGCGTACGGGATCGGTCAGTTGGTCGTCATAGATCGGCAAGATGCGGTCGAGCGCTTCGACCACCGTAACCGCCGCGCCTAACTTGCGGAACGCGATCCCGAGTTCGAGCCCGATGTAGCCGCCCCCGACCACGACGAGGCGCCGGGGCAGCTCATCGAGGGACAACGCATCGGTCGAGGACAAAATGTCGCCGCCGAACGGCAGGCCCGGCAGTTCGACTGGCAAGGAGCCGTTGGCCAGGATCACATGCTCGGCGCGGATCGTCACCGGCTCGCCGACTCCTGTTACGATGCAGGTCTTGGCGTCGGAGAACGCCGCCCAACCGGCCACCGTCTTCGCTCTGGCGCGCTTCAGCAGCGCAGTCACGCCGCCGTTGAGCTTGTCAACGATTCCTTCTTTCCATGCGATTGTTTTGCCCATGTCGAGGGAGGGCGGCGCGCTGAGCTTGATGCCTAGCGGATTCTCGCTGGCGGCATGCGTCATCGCTTCGAATTTGCCGGCGACATGGATCAACGCTTTCGAGGGGATGCAGCCGCGGATCAGGCAGGTGCCGCCGAGCCGCTCGCTCTCGACGATCGTGGCGTCGAGCCCAAGCTGGCCGGCGCGGATGGCGGCCACATAGCCGCCGGGGCCGCTGCCGACGACAAGGACCTGGGTCTTGATCTCGTTCGGCATGCCCTCAATCCGTCAGCAACAGCGCCGGCGATTCAAGAAGCGCGCGCAGGCGCTGCACGAATTCGGCGGCGTCCCATCCATCGACCACGCGATGATCGAAGGAGGACGAAAGGTTCATGATCTTGCGCACGACAATGGCGCCGTCGCGCACAACCGGGCGCTCGATCATCTTGTTGACGCCGACGATGGCGACCTCGGGATAATTGATGACCGGCGTGGTCGCCAACCCGCCAAGCGCGCCCAAACTGGTGATCGTGATCGTGGAGCCGCCAAGTTCCTCGCGGCTCGCCTTGCCTTCGCGCGCGGCGACAGCAAGGCGGTAGATTTCGGCGGCGCACTCCCACAACGATAACGTCTCGGCGTGGCGCACGACAGGCACCACAAGGCCGCCCGGCGTCTGGGTGGCGATCCCGAGGTGGACGCCGGCGTAGCGACGCACGAAGCCGTCGTCGTCGTGGTAGCGCGCGTTGATCTGCGGCCACATCGGCAGCGCCCGCACCATCGCCTTGGCCAGGAACGGCAGCAGCGTCAGCTTGGCGCGTGCCTTGCCGAACTCGCCGTTGAGCGCGCTGCGCAAGGCTTCGAGCGCGGTGACGTCGACTTCCTCGATGTAGGAAAAATGCGGGATACGGCGCTTGGCGTCCTGCATGCGTGTGGCGATGGTGCGGCGCAGGCCGATCACCTTGACGTCTTCAGTAGCAGTCTGCGGTTGAGGCCCTGTCGGCGCGCCCTGCGGGGTCGCGCCGCCGGATTCGATATAGGCGTCCAGGTCGTCCTGCGTGATGCGGCCGCCGGGACCGCCGCCCGCGACGAAAGGCAACGCCACGCCGGCCTCCCAGGCGCGGCGGCGCACGGCGGGCGAGGCGATGGGTTTCTCCCCCGGCGTCCGTTTCGCAAAGCCGGGTTTGCCGCCGCTCGCCGGAGCGGCTTCGCGCGGGGGCGCGGAGGGGGCCAGCGCCGCCTCCGCAACGATTGCTTTAACGGCGACGGTGGGCGTCGGCTCGTCGGCGTGGGAAACAACGTTGCCGGGGCCGACCACCTCCAGTAGCAGAATGGTCGAGCCGACGGCGAGCATCTCGCCCGGAGCGCCCGCGATCGACAGCACCTTGCCGGCGGCGGGCGAGGGAATCTCGACGGTCGCCTTCTCCGTCATCACGTCGACGATGTGCTGGTCTTCAGCGATCTCGTCGCCGGGCGCAACCTTCCATTCGACGAGTTCAGCCTCGGCCGAGCCTTCGCCGACATCGGGCAACTTGAAAGCGTAGCGGCCCACTCACGCCTCCATCGTTTGCCGCAGCGCCTCAACGACGCGGGCGGGACCGGGAAAATACTCCCATTCGAGCACATGCGGATAAGGCGTGTCCCAGCCGGTCACGCGCACGATGGGCGCCTCCAGGTAATAGAAACAGCGCTCCTGCACGAGCGCGGACAGTTCGGCGCCAAAGCCGCTCGTGCGCGTCGCCTCGTGAACGATGACGCAGCGCCCCGTCTTCTTGACGGAGGCCTCGATGGTCTCGATGTCCACCGGCAGCAGCGTTCGCAGGTCGATGACCTCCGCATGGACGCCCGCCTCTGTGGCCGCGGCGAGACACACATGCACCATCGTCCCGTAGGCGAGCAGGGTGACCGCGTCGCCCTGCCGAACGATCTGCGCCTTGCCGAGCGGCACAGTGTAATATCCCTCCGGCACCTCGCTCAGGGGATGCTTCGACCACGGCGTGACGGGGCGGTCCTTATAGCCTTCAAACGGGCCGTTATAGAGGCGCTTGGGCTCGAAGAAGATGACGGGATCGTTGTCCTCGATGGCGCTGATGAGCAGACCCTTGGCGTCATAAGGGTTGGACGGGATCACCGTCTTCAGGCCGGCGACATGGGTGAAGATCGCCTCCGGGCTCTGGCTGTGGGTCTGGCCGCCGAAGATGCCGCCGCCATAGGGCGAGCGCACAGTGAGCGGCGCGGTGAACTCGCCGCCCGAACGATAACGCAGCCGCGCCGCCTCGGAGACGAGTTGGTCGGTGGCGGGGTAGATGTAATCGGCGAATTGAATCTCGACGACCGGTCGCATCCCATACGCCGCCATGCCGACGGCCACGCCCATGATGCCGCCTTCGGCGATCGGGGCGTCGAACACGCGATTGAGCCCATGTTTTTTTTGTAGACCTTCGGTCGCCCGAAATACGCCGCCGAAATAGCCGACATCCTCGCCGAACACGACGACGTTGGCGTCGCGCGCCAGCATCACGTCCATCGCCGAGTTCAGCGCGCCGACCATATTCATCGTCGGCATTGTCAGACCCCCAGCCGCTGGCGCTGTTCGCGCAAATGCCAGGGCATCTCCTCGAAAATGTCCTCGAACATCGTCGCCGCGCTATGGGAGGGGCCGCTGCCGAGCGTGCCATAGCTCTCCGCCTCGCGGGCCGCCTCCGTAACCGCGCCGGTCACCTCCGCCTCCTGCTGCGTGTGGCGCTCCTCGGTCCAGACGCCGAGAGCGATGAGATGATGCTTCAGGCGTTCGATGGGATCGCCGAGCGGCCATTTCTCCTCCTCCTTGGCCGGGCGGTATTTGGTGGGATCGTCGCTCGTCGAATGCGCGGCCGCGCGATAAGTGAACAGTTCGATGACGGTCGCGCCGAAATTGTTGCGCGCCCGTTCCGCCGCCCATTGCGTCGCGGCGTAGACGGCCAGAAAGTCGTTGCCGTCGACGCGCAGGCCTGGCAGGCCATAACCCGACGCCCGCGCTGCAAAAGTCGCCTGTTCGCCGCCGGCGAAACCCTGGAAGGTCGAAATCGCCCATTGATTGTTGACGATGTTGAGGATCACCGGAGCGCGATAGACCGAGGCGAAGGTGAGAGCGTGATGGAAGTCGCCCTCGGCGGTGGCCCCGTCGCCGATCCAGCCCGCAGCGATGCGCGTGTCGCCCTTCAGCGCCGAACCCATCGCCCAGCCGACCGCCTGGCTATACTGGGTGCCCAAATTGCCGGAGATGCTAAAGAATCCGCCCTCCTTCGTCGAGTAGAAAACCGGCATCTGCCGGCCTTTCAATCGGTCCTTCGAATTGGAGAGCACCTGGCACATCATGTCGACGAGCGACCAATCGCGCGCAATCAAAAGTCCCTGCTGGCGGTAGGTTGGAAAGCACATGTCGCGGGCGTCGAGCGCGAAGGCCTGCGCGACCGCGACCGCCTCCTCGCCGGTGCATTTCATGTAGAACGAGGTCTTGCCCTGACGCTGCATACGAAACATGCGGTCGTCATAGGCGCGCGTCAGCATCATCGCGCGCAAGCCGCGCCGCAGCGTCACTTCGTCGAGTTTCGGATCCCACGGGCCGACCGCCTGACCTTCGTCGTCGAGCACGCGGATGAGCGCGTCGGCGTAAGGCGCCAGTTGTTTGGCGGGCGTTGAAGCGCCGGGACGCGGCACGGCCCCCGCTTTGGAAACGATGAGATCGCTGAAGTCAGGTTGGTCGCCCGGCCGATGCTTCGGCGTCGGGATGTGCAGACGGAGAGGAGGCGGACCGGCAGTCACCACGTTGCCCGACGAACTCGCCCCACATTCCTCAAGGGACGCAGGTCGTACGGCGAATTATCTCGTTCGCCTTTGCCGCTCACTCCACGCGCTCCCAACCATTTTTACTTTCCTATCGGGAGTTTACACCGTCCAACGCCAATCGCGTAATAGGAAATTTCGATCACGGGACCGGCGAAAAGTCACGCAGCCTGCGCTTTCGCTTCCCTTGCGCCTAATAGCTGTATTTTCGAAGGGCGGCTTCGTCCCAATCGATGCCGTTGCCGGGCCGGTCCGGTATTTCCACCGCGCCGTTCTTCACCGCGAAGGGTTCGCGTAGAAGGGGGTAGCCCCAATCTCGCCATTCCAACCAATGCGCGCTTTCGGTCACGCGCATGAGATGCGCGGAAACTTCCGGGTAGAGATGGTTGGACATCGGATGTCCCGAGGCCCCGGCGATGGCGGCCGCGCGCAGCCAGCCGGTGACGCCTCCGATACGCATCAGGTCGGGCATGTAGAAATCGGCGGCGCCCGCCGTCACGGCTTCATAGAAGGAACGCGGCCCATAGATGTTCTCACCCGTCTGCACGGGCGTCTTCAGCTCGCGCGCAAGCTGCGCGCTTTGCGCGAAATTGTCGAACACCACCGGCTCCTCGAACCAGTAGAGCCCCTCATTGTCGAGGCCGTGGCAACGGGCGATCGCCTCGCCGAGGTTCATACCCTGGTTGAAGTCGCACATCAGGGCGATGTCTTCGCCGACCGCCTCGCGCACAAGCCTGATCGCTTCCAGATCATCGCGCAAGCTCGCCCGGCCAAGGCGGATTTTGATCGCTTTGAAGTCGCCTTCGGCGACCAGCTCTTTGGCCTGCGCTTGCAGTTTGTCAAGCGGTATCAACCAAAGCCCGTTCGTGTTGTACGCCCGAACCGGACCCAGGCTCCCTCCCAAATATTTGGCCAGCGGCAATCCCGCGGCCTTGGCGAGAGCGTCCCAGAACGCCATGTCGATTCCGGAGGCCGCGATGAGCGTCACGCCCTGCCGCCCGAGCAGATGCAATCGGCGCATAGCTTCGGCGTGGAGATCGAGCGGCGCGATAGTCCGTCCCTTAAAAGCTTCGGCAAGGTCGAGAATGGCGGGGCCGATATAGCGGATCGCGTCTTTCAGGTAAGGCTCCAGATAGCTCCTCCCAACGACGCCCTCCTTCGTTTTGACGTCGATGACGATGAACGGCCACTCGGGGAAGCCGCCGACGTTGGAGACAATAGGCCTGCGCATCGGGATCGAGACCGCCCGCACTTCAATCGAGTGAAGCGTAAGCTTGTCCGCGACGTGCATCCGTTTCCTCCACTTGTCGGTTCTTACGTCGGCCTTTGGCGGGACGCCATAAACCTCGACGGGCTTTTACGGTGCCACATCGCAACCAACTTGTCCAAGACGTTTTTGACGCTTGGCTCCGACGAACGCTTTGACTTGAGCGCGGCAAAGAATATCGTGAATGCGTGAGCAGGCGACCGCCCCGACCTCTGGTCCCGATCAATCGCGGGTGTCGGCAAGAAAGCAGAATCCCGCATGATGAAAATTCCTACCTTCGTGCTTCTTGGAGAGAGCGAAGATGCGTCCGTATATGGCGATAGCGATCGTTTCGGCGCAGAGTATTGTCTTCCGTTCTGTTAATTGCTTTGCTCGCCCTGCACGGCGACCGGTCAAATTTCGTGACGCACGACCCGCTTGGGCGAATGATCCGCGCGACGCCGGCGCGGGCGCTTTTCGTGGGCGCTGACACCCGGCACAGGCCGATGTCGATGAACCGCGCCGAGACCCATGCGGTGTTGGGCTGATTTTGGTTATATTCCCCAAAGACAGTAGCCTCGAAGAGGTCAGGTGTCCAAGCCGTCCGAGCGGGACAAATCCGTTTCAACAGCGGCGCTCGATCCGATGGCGGTCGCATAGTAATTGGGAAGCTCGCAAAAAGAAGGCGTAACGGGCGGCGTCCAAGCACGCAGGCGCGCAGCCCTCCTCGGCGCCTTTCCCATTGCAAAGACGCAAGACGTCGCGCCCGCCGTCGGCCGCTTCCAGATCGATACGAGCGACCGCCAACGCGTCGCCGTCTTCACCGAGCAAGACATCGTCGCGATGGCGCCGACGAACCTCGCCGCCCTCAATCCCTACGTCTTCCTTTCGTGGGCTTTATCCTGTTGGACAACTTGCTGGTCAAATCCGGTCGCTTTACGCTCGCGGGACCCCGCATGCCCTCGCCGCCATCGAAGCCCCGCTTTGCCTCGTTGCTCTCAAGGAGGATCATGTGTCCAACGAGGAGAGAACCTCCGGGGGCGCTGCACTTTCATGAAGAGAATCGCTTTATCGTCGCCGGATCCGGGCATAGCTCGGGCACGATCAATTCCCTGGCTGCGAAGAATCATGTTACTGGATCAAGCTTTCCTGCCCAGCGACGGCGGAGACGTGGCTGGAAGGCGCGTCCCTGCATGTGGCTTCGTTGTGGCCCAAATGGTCGGCGTGGCTGCAAGCGCGGAGCGGGGTCGAGACGGTCGCGCGCCTGGTGGAGGGCGATCCGCTGCCGGTCCTCGAATCCTCCTCCGGCTTTGATGCGCGCGTAAGGGTCAACTGAACTGCGGTCGCCGCCGTCCACTACAAGAGGCCAAGAGCATGTCCCCACTCAAAGCTGAAGGCATCCACGCTGCGTCGGATTTTCTGGGAGTCCTGAGGCGTGAGGAACGGCACGCCGAAGCCCTTCCGCCCGATTGTCGGCCCCAGACGCGCGCGGAAGGTTACGCGATACAGGCGCTATGCGAGGAATGGAGCGCGAAACCGCTGTGGGGGTGGAAGATCGCGGCCACCAGCGTCGCCGGGCAGCGGCACATCAATGTCGACCGGCCCCTGGCCGGACGGCTTATCGCCGAGGGCGTCGTGCCCGAAGGCGTCCCCGTGTCGCTTGGCGCCAACCGTATGCGTGTCGCCGAGGTCGAGTTTGTGTTCCGCATCGGACACGCCCTGACGCCCCGAGGGACGCCCTACGCCCTTGACGAGGTTATGGCTTCAGTCGCCGCGTTGCACCTCGGCGTCGAGATTCCCGATTCCCGCTATCTCGATTTCGTCAACGCCGGAGCCTCGGCGCTCATCGCAGACCGCGCCTGCGCGCATTTGTTCGTCCTCGGGCGCGAGGTCGCGGCGACGTGGCGCGAGCGCGACCTCGCCGCTTGGGCGGTACAGGGCCGCACTTCGGCCGGCGTCGCGCACGATGGCGGCGGCGCCAATGTTCTTGGCGATCCCCGCTTCGCTCTGACTTGGCTGGCCAACGAACTCAGCGCCCACGGCGTAACGCTCGGAGAGGGCCAATTCGTCACGACGGGCGCCTGCGTCACGCCCCTGCCGGTCGGCCCCGGAGACGTGGTCACCGCGGACTACGGGGCGTTCGGAACCATGCAAGTGCGGTTCGAGGCGTGAGCACGCCACGACCGCAGCGCACGTGCGTCGCGAGGCGCTTGGCCATCGCGCAATCTGGCGTTGCATCGGGATGTCTGGCGTCGAGCGCGCCGGAGGCGCGCCGCAGCGACAACCACGCGGCCCCCGATGTCACGGTTATGCCGGCGATGCGGAGTTGAGGCTGCGACGCCAGTGCGTTGAGCGGCCCGACTGTCCGAACCTGGGCCGACTCGGGAGACCGCTTGGCTGCGCGTCGTAATGGCGGACGGCGCATCGGTTTGCTTCGATCGCGACGCCTCTTGTCCTTCGGTTAAATCGGTCGAGGCCCCGCGAAGCGGGAAATCGGGTCAGAGCAGTTCCCTATAGCCGTTCGAGCAAACTGGTATTTGCAACCTGCGCGCATCCCGGCAAACCTGGATGCAAACGTCGCCCCGCAAAGCACGACAAAACAGAGGAAACGCATGACCATGCCGGACGCCAGCCCCGCCAAAGGCGTATTCATCGACAATAGCTGGACGCCTGCGGCGTCGCAAAAGACGCTGCCTGTCGTCGCGCCCGCAGAGGGCAAAGTCTTCGCCGCCATCGCCGCCGGCGGTCCGGAAGACGTGGACCGCGCGGTCGCCGCCGCGCGCGCCGCGCTCGAAGACGGCGCCTGGGGGCGCTTGAGCGCCACGGAACGCGGGCGCCTGCTGTCGAGGCTGGCGTCGCAAATAGTGGACCATGCCGAGGAACTCGCCCAGACCGAGGCGCGCGACACCGGCAAGCCCATGCGCCAAGCGCGCAACGACATGATCGCGACGGCGCGATACTTCGAATATTATGGCGCCGCCGCCGACAAGGCGCATGGCGAGACGATCCCGTTCCTGAACGGCTATCTGGCGCTGACCGAGCGGGTGCCGCACGGGGTGACCGGCCATATCATTCCCTGGAACTACCCGGCGCAGATGTTTGGCCGCACCGCCGCACCTGCGCTCGCCATGGGCAACGCCATCGTAGTGAAGCCGGCGGAGGACGCCTGCCTGACGCCGTTGCGGATAGCCGAACTCGCCGCAGACGCGGGCTTTCCCCGAGGGGCGATAAATATCGTACCGGGCCGCGGCGAGGAGGCGGGCGCGGCCTTGTCGTCGCATCCTGGCATCGACTTTCTGTCTTTCACGGGTTCGCCCGAAGTGGGCACGCTGATCCAGACCGCCGCCGCGCGCAACCATATCGGCTGCACGCTGGAGCTTGGCGGCAAGTCGCCGCACATCGTGTTTGCCGACGCCGATCTCGACCTCGCCTTGCCCATCATCGCCAACGCGATGGTTCAGAACGCCGGGCAAACCTGCTCGGCGGGGTCGCGCGTGATCGCCGAGCGTTCCGTGTTTCAAGAGGTCGCGGCGCGGCTGGCGGAACGGTTCAGCCAACTCACGGCGGGCACGCCGGAGATGGACCGCGATCTCGGCCCCGTCATCAACGCCGCGCAGAAGCGCCGTGTCGAGGGTTTCTTCGAACGCGCCGCGCGCGACGGCATTCCGTTGCTGGCGGAGGGAAAAATCGCGCCGGGCTTGCCACAGGAAGCGTTTTTCGTCGCCCCGCGCCTCTACGGACCCGCGCCGCGCGATTCCGAGCTGGCTTGTCGGGAAGTGTTCGGCCCGGTGCTGACGCTGCTGACTTTCGAGGACGAGGCGGACGCGGTGCGCCTCGCAAACGGCACGGATTACGGACTGATGGCCGCAGTCTGGTCAGCCAACGGGTCGCGGGCGTTGCGGGTCGCGCGGCGGATCAAGGCCGGACAGGTCTATGTCAACGCCTTCGGGGCCGGGGGCGGCATTGAACTCCCGTTTGGCGGCATGAAGAAATCGGGCCACGGCCGTGAAAAGGGTTTCGCGGCGTTGCACGACATGTCGAGCCTGCGCACAACGATCATCAAACACGATTGAGGCGCGCCGTGATCTCCACTTTCTACATGCCGACGCGGATTGTCGTGGGCCAGGGTTCGCTCGGGCGCCTCGGTTCGATCGCCCGCGATCTCAGGATGAGCAGGGTTCTTGTCGTGTCGGACTCCATCATCTCGCAGCAGCCCTTCCACGCCGCCGCGCTCGACGCGCTGGCCGAAGCGGGCGTCGGCGCCGCGCGTTTCGACGAATGCGGAATCGACGCGCGGTGTTCGCATATCGACAGCCAGGGCGAGCGGGTCCGGCGCGACGGGATCGATGGAATCGTTTGCATCGGCGGCGGCTCGGTAATGTGCACGGGCAAGGGAATCGCCATCGTTGCGACCAACCCCAAGCCGATGGCGGAATGCACGGGGGTGGGAAAGTTCGACAGGAAGGCGCTGCCGATGATCATGATCCCGACGACGGCGGGGTCGGGATCGGAAGTGTCGCAATGGACCATCGTGAAGGACGAGGCGCGTCACTTGAAGCTGCTCGGCGGCGGGCCGTTGAGCTTTCCCGATGCGGCGATCCTCGATCCCGTCACGCTGCGCTCGCTGCCAATGCATGTGGCGGCGCTGCCCGCCGTCGATGCGTTGACGCATGGCGTCGAAGCCTATTTCAGCGCCATCGGTTCGCCGATCACCGACGCGCTGGCGATATCAGCCGTGCGCTTGCAGTTCGGCTCGCTGCGGGCTTCGATCAACAGCGACGACGAGCAGGCGCGCGAGGACAATCTGATCGCTTCCTGCATGTCGAACATCGCCTGCGGCAATGCGCGGCTCGGCCACGGCCACGCGCTTTCGTTGCCGCTGGAGGGCCATCTCGATCTGCCGCATCCCTATGGCGTCGGCGTGTTGCTGCCGCATGTGATCGCGTTCAACTTGGCCGTGTTGCCGGAGAAGGCGAGGCCGTTCGCCGAGGCGTTGGGGGTCGATCCCTCGGGGTTGAGCCTCACGGAAGTCGCGGCGGCTTGCGCGCAGGCTGTGGAGGATCTCTACGCCGACATCGACTTCCCCACGCATTTCACGCCCGAGCAATTGCCCGCCTCGCGTGTGGGCGAAATGGCGCGACGCGCCGTTCCGGGGCTTTACGCAGGCATAGCGGCCAATGACTTCGACCCTTCGACCGCGACCCCGCGCACGGTCATCGCGTGCCCTTCGGCGCGCAAGATGACGGTGGCGCAGGCGCAAGCGATCTTCGAGCGCTGTCTCGGCTGAAACAAAGGAGGAAACGAAAATGACCGACGTGATCCTGCATCATTACGATCTTTCGCCTTTCAGCGAGAAGGTCCGGCTGGCGTTTGGCTACAAGAGCCTCGACTGGTTGTCGGTGGAAATCGCGATCTGGCCGCCGAGGCCCGATCTCGCGCCGCTGACGGCGGGCTTTCGCCGCGCGCCGGTGATGCAGATCGGCGCCGACGTTTATTGCGATACGCTGCTGATCCTGCGCGAACTGGACCGCCGCTTTCCGGCGCCGACGCTCTACCCCGGAGGAGGGCAGGGCCTTGCGCAGGCGCTGAGCTGGTTCGCCGACACGTCCATGTTCATGTCCGGGGCGACGCTGGCGACAAGCATCATTGGCGACGGCATTCCCGCCCAGTTCCTTGAAGACCGCATCGCCTTCATGAAACACGATTTCAGCAAGGCGGCGTCGCTGCGCGATCTCCCGATCAACCGCCAGCGCATGCGCGCGGCCATGACGATGTTCGCCGACATGTTGAAGGCGAGCCCGTTCCTCCTTGGCGACGCGCCTTCCGCGGCCGATCTCAGCGCCTATCACCCGCTCTGGTTCGTGCGCAAGAACGGCGGCGCGCAAGCCGAGGCGATGCTGCCGTTTGCGCCGCTCGACGGTTGGATGAAACGCATCGACGCTTTGGGCCACGGACGCCGCAAGGAGATGAGCGCCGAAGAGGCGCTCGCCGCCGCGCGCCGCGCCGACCCGGCCCCGATCGGCGGCGTTACGGCTGACGAGCCTTCGGGACTGAAGGCGGGCGATGTCGTGGGCGTGCGCGCCGAGGAGGCGGGCGAACCCATCCGGGGTGTGCTCGTGGCGGCGGACGTCGACGAGATCGTCATTCGAGCCGAAAACGCGCGCGCGGGCGTCGTACATGTCCACTTCCCGCGTTTTGGCTACAATCTCGTCCCCGGCTGAGAAGGACCCGATATGCGCATCCTCACCAACACCACGTCTCCCTACGCCCGCATCGCCCGGATTGGGCTCGCCGAAAAGGGGTTTGATATTTCGGGCGCCGAGATGGTCAACCCTTGGGGCGACGATCCGGCCCTACTGAAGCTCAACACGGCGGGGCGCGTGCCGACGCTGCAACTGGACAACGGCGTCCCGCTCACTGAGAGCCTGTTGATCCTGATGTGGCTGGAGAAAAAAGTCCCCGTGCCTTCGCTTCTGGAAGGCCCGCTCGACGATCTCATCTGCAAGGCGGGCCGCGCGATGGGCGTCATCGACGCGATGGTTCATATCATCATCGGCGTCTTGCAATACGATGCGAAATTTGGCGAGCATAAGGTCGGCTTGCGCCGCCGCCGCTCCATCATCGCCGGCATGGCGGCGCTCGAACACGATCCGCCCGCCTATGCCGGCGGAACGCCGTCGATCGCGGTGCTGACCGCCATCGTTGCGCTAGACTATCTTCGCCTGCGCTTCAAAGACGCGCCTTGGTTGGAGCCGCTGCCCCGTCTCGACGCCTTGCGCGCCGAGGTCGCCGAACGTCCCGCATACAGTTCAACCATTCCCTACGTCGCCTGAAGCGAGCAAGGACCCGTCATGTCAACTCTTGAAGCCAACAAACAGATCGTGCGCGATTATTTCAAGGCGTTCCTGGCCGCCGACGAGGCGTGGTGGACCCGGCATATCGCGCCCGATTTCAGGCGTCACGATCCCGGCCTGCCGTTCGAGGTCGTCGGCCCCGGCGGAGTGAAGAAGCTCGCCGAGGCGTTGTTGCCGGGAATTCCCGACATGGAATTGCCAATCGTCGATCTTGTCGCCGAAGGCGAGAAGGTGCTGGCGCGGCTTAGCGTCAAAGGCACGCATGCCGGCGAACTGATGGGCGTGCCCGCGACGGGTGCGAAAATCGACATTGGCGTGCTCGACCTGTTCCATATCCGCGACGGGCGGTTAATCGAACATTGGGCGCTGCTCGACAATCTCGGTCTTTTGCGCCAAATCGGGGTCAAGACCATCTGAGGTCAAACGACGGCCCGACGAGGCCGCCGCACGAAGGGAGAAGACGCTCATGACAATCATGTTGGGGGGATGCCAATGCGGCGCCGTGCGCTACGAGGCGAGCGGCGAACCGCTGTTCGCCGCGCATTGCCAGTGCGGCGACTGCAAGAAGTCGAGCGGCGCGGGACATGTGACGGTCGCCGGATTTCAGGAGAGCGCCGTCACATTCACGGGCGCCACGAAAACCTATGCGTCCAAAGCCGATAGCGGCGCGAATGTTCGCCGGGACTTCTGTCCGGCGTGCGGCGGGCGCATCGCTTTCCGCGGCGATAATTTCGCCGGCATGGTGTTGCTGACGGCGGGCTCACTCGACGATCCTTCGTCGCTTAAGCCCGCCGCCGCGCTCTATGACTTGCGCCACGTCGAATGGGATTATTTCGATCCCGCGCTGCCGCGCCCGCCGGGCATGCCGCCGCAATAATCAGGGCTGGGGCGTTAGCCCCGGCTCTCCTTGAGCGCCCTCAATTGATCGCGCCGCGCGGCCTCCTCGCGAAGCCGCGTCAGGCGGCGAGAGATGCCGACGCCGCCCGCCAGCGACACGCCATAGACGATGTTCTCGGCCCAGAACGGCACGCCGATCTGTTGCAACCCCGCGACGATCACAGCGACCGTGTAAACCGCGACCGCCGTTCCCAGCGCGTTGTAGCGGCCGGGGCGGATGGTGGTGGCGCCGAGGAAAGCGGAGGCGAAGGCGGGCATGAGGAACGAGGGCCCCAGCTCGGGCTGCGCCGACCCCAGACGTGAGGCGATGATGATCCCGCCCAGGCCGCATAGAAAGGCTGAAGCGCCGAACGCAGCCATGATGAGCCGCGTTACGGGAATGCCCGTGAGCAGGGCCGCGCGGCGGTTGCCGCCGATGGCGTACAGCCGGCGCCCGACCGGCAGGAATTGCAACACGATCTCGGCGACGACGACCAGCGCCGCGCCGTACCAGATCGGCAGCGGCACGCTCAGCAGCGTTCCCCCCGAAATCGCGAGAAATTCCTTCGGCACGTTCTGGAAAAGAATGGTGCCGCCCGTGAACCAGAGCACAATCCCGTAAAGGACATTGCCGACCGCGAGCGTGGCGATCAGCGAATTGATCTCGAAGCGCAGCACGAGCAAGCCGTTGACAAGGCCGAGCGCCAGACAGGCGGCGAGCGTCAGTCCGATGGAAAGCGCGACTGGAAGCCCGGCCAGCGTGATGAGCGCCACGCACAAAGCTTGACCGAAACCGACGAGATAGCCGACCGATAGATCGAGTTCGCCCACGATCAGCGGCGCGATGAGGCCAATGGCGGCGTAGACGACGACAATCTGGTTGACGAAGATGCCCGAGAAATTGCCAGGCGTCAGGAAAGACTGCGGTTTGAGCGCCGAGAATAGGGCGATCAGGCCGAACAACGCGATGACAAGAAAATAACGGCCCACAAAGCCGAACAGACTGCGGGCGGGCCGTTCCGCGACGTCTTGCGAAGCTGTCTCTTGCGAGGGCATGGGGATCACGCTCATGGAGGGGCCTTCGTGGCGAGAACCACGACCGGCGGGGCGCGGTCCCCGGCGATCGCGGCGGCGATGGAGGAGACGGTCAGACCGGAATCCTTCAACTGCGCGAGCATCACGCCGCGCGCAAGCACGAAGGCGCGGGAGCAGAGGTTCTCGATCTCTTCGAAATCCGACGTTGCGATCAGCACGGCGGCGCCGCCGGCGGCGGCTTCGCGGATGGCGGCGTAAATGTCTTCGCGAGCGCCGATGTCCACGCCGACGCTGACATCGTTGATGACCAGCAGTTTGGCGCCGCACGACAGCCAGCGCGCCAGCAGCACTTTTTGCGCGTTGCCGCCCGAAAGCGTGGCGACGAGCGCTTCGGGACGGGGAGGGCGCACCGTGAAGCGCCGTAACAACGCGGCGGCTTCAAAGGTTTCGCGCGTCGCGTCGAGAAAGGGAGACGAGCGACGGTCTGGATTGAGGAAAAGGTTCTCGGTCAGCGTCAATTCGCGCGCGAGACCCTCAACGTTGCGATCGGGCGGCACATAGCCGACGCCCGCCGCGATAGCTTGCGCTGGCCCACCTGGCGCAAACGGCTGTCCGTCAAGCGTCGCCCGACCGGCGACAATGGGCGCAAGGCCGAACAACATCTGCCCGATCTCGTAATGGCCTGCGTCCGAAAGGCCCGTGAACCCGACGATCTCGCCGGCGTGAATCGCGAAATCGAGCGCCGCGACCCCCTCGCCCTCAAGTCCGCACGCCTCAAGCGCCGGGCGGGTCGCCGCCGGCGGTGCGCTCTTCTGGACAAACGAAACCTCGCGGCCGCAAATCATGCTGACGAGTTCGCGGCGCGACAGATCGGCGGGCCGCGCGGTTCCCACATTGGCGCCATCGCGCAGCACAGTGACGCGGTCGCAAAGTTCGTAGACTTCGTCGAGCCGGTGGCTGACGAAGACGATGGAATCTCCGCGCGCCGCAATGCGCCGAAGCGCGGCGAACAAAGCCGCCACGTCTTTGGCGCCGAGGCTGGCGGTCGGCTCGTCGAGAACCAGCAATTTGGCCGAAAGCGCCAGCGCGCGGGCGATGGCCACTGTGGTGCGCGCGGCGAGAGGGAGTTCGGCGATCTTTGCGCCGGGGTCGATCGAAACGCCGATGGCGTCGAGCGCCCCTTGCGCGCGCCGACGAACCGCCCGCCAGTCGATGAGGCCGAACCGGCGGGGATAGCCCTCGACGATCGCGATGTTCTCTTCGACCGTCACGTCTTCGATGAGCGTGCTTTCCTGATGGATGAACGCGAGGCCTGCCGCCGCCGCCTCCGCCGGTCCGTGACCGGGGGCGAGCTTGACGCCATCGACCGTGATGCTTCCCGCGTCGGGCGGCGGCGTCCCGGCGATACATTTGATCAGCGTGGACTTGCCTGCGCCATTCTCGCCGAGCAGCGCGTGAATTTCCCCTCGCACGACGCTGAGAGAGGCCCCCCGCAAAGCCACGGCGCCGCCGTAGGCCTTGCGGATATCGCGCGCGCCGAGAAGTTCGTTCGTCACCCGTTGTTGGGCTTGCGGCCCCACAATTGAAGATATTTGGTCTTGTAGTCGTAGAGCTTGGTCCAATCGAGTTCGCCGCTGGCGGGCGAATTGTCCTTGACGAAGATATGCTCGGGCTGGTTCTCCTCGGTGGGGCTCAGCGGCTTTTCGCCCGCCAGCACCCGCACCGTCTGATCCAGCGTCGCCCAGCCGCCCCAGTTCGAGGAGGCGCCCATCTCGGCGTAGAGCTGGCCCTGCGCGACGAAGGCGACATTGTTGGGGTCGTTGTTCTTCGACACGACCTTGACCTGTCGCCCCACGCTCTGCGCCGCCATCGACAAGGAATGGGAATTGAGGCCGTAGGCGGTGAGAATATATTCGGCGTCGGGGTTGCGCGAGATCAGGCCCGCGCCCAGTTGCTGCATGCGCACCGGATTGGCGGCGGCCGAGAGTTCCCTCAAGCCGACTTCGCCCTGTGTGCAGCCGCCGCATTGAGCGGCGAACAATTTTTTCTGTTTCTCAAGCTCGGCGGTGAGGAACGGATACCCGGGATCCCACATCCAGGTGATTTTTGCCTTGCCGTCCGAGTCCGCCATCACGAACCAGGCCTGAAGCAGCGCGTTTGTGTCCTCGCGCACCGAGACATAGGCGTCGTAATGGCCATTATCGACCGAGATGTTCTCGGGCGTCGACGAGGCGGCGATCACCTTGATGCCGGCGGCGTGCGCCTTGGCGATGTAGGTGGCGACGAGGCTTTCAGGGATGGCCATGGCGACGATGGCGTCGGGCTTTTCGTTGATCGCCGTCTCGAACGCCTGCACGAAGCCTTGAACCGAGCCCTTGCCGTCGAGATAACTGGCCTCCCACCCCAGAGCTTTGGCGGCCTCGACGGAACCCTGGCTGACATTGGCGCAGAATGGCGCGACGGTGGCGCAGGAGATAGCGACGATTTTCTTGTGCTCGGGCGCCTTGGCGGAGGAATTGGGGCCTGGCCAGTCCTTCACGGGCGCGAAATCGTCGATCGTCAGTTCAAGCTCCGGCTTTTTCGGGTCCTTGGGGGCGACGAGGCCCGACTTGGCTTGTTCGACGATGGCTCTGGCCGCAGCGAGGGCGTCGTCGGCCCGGGCGGCGGAGCCGGCGAACGCAAGCGCCGCGCCGGCCAGGAGCACCCGTTTCAGGTGAAAAAGCGCCATGATGGAAAAATCCTCCCTTGGCGGCATTTGTTCACGCCGTCCACAGACTTCATACTTAGAACGGGAATGCGGGCGCACCAAATACGTTTCGCCTATCGGAGCGAGAGCGAAACCCGATACCTCAATGCCCCTCGATCTTACGCGACACTTTCCAGATTCCGCGCGCCACGAGATCGTGGATCACATCGAGGGTGATGCGTTCAACCTCACGGCTTATGTAGGTCTGCGGTCGTGTCAGTTTGCGCACGAGATGGATGGGCCGCGTCATCGTCGGCTCGACGATGGGCGAGGCTACCAGTTCGCCACGCATGGTGCGGTCGTGCGCGGCGGCGGCGGCCAGAATGGTGAAGCCGCTGCCGCGCGCGACCAATTCCTTGATTTGCCCCAAGGCGTCCATCTCTATGCAAACGTTGAGGTTGAGCCCGCGCGACAGCGCGTACTTGTCGATCGTTCGGCGCAGTCCGTGATGCTGCGAGGGCAGCACAAGTTCCAGGCTTGCGATTTCGGAGAGCGGGGTCGGTTCGCCGACCGCCCGTTTCAGCGGCCAATTATCGGCGGCGGCGAAGAAGTAAAGTTCCTCCTGCATCAACTCGCGCGCTTCGAACAGACGGACGTCGTCATAGTCGTAGAGAAAGCCAAGATCGATGGTCTCATCCTGCAACCATTCGCCGATGAAGCCGCTCATCGCCTCCACCACCCGCAGTTTCACCCTGGGCAGAAGCTGCCTGACAGTCTCGGCGAGCGGCACCGACAGCACCATCGAGATGGAGCTGGGCAGCCCGAAGGCGACCGAGCCTTCCAGAACGCCGCCCGATTGTCTCACCGACTCCTGACAGGCGCTCATGCTCTGGCAGATTTCGCGCGCGTGATGCAACAGGATTTCGCCCGAAGACGTCAGCGCGACGCCGCGCGGCGAGCGGTTGATCAGCGTGACGCCCAGCTCTTGCTCGATCTTGATGACATGCTGCGACAACGACGGTTGGGCGACCCGCAGGCGTTGCGAGGCCGCTGAAAGCGATCCCTCCTCCGCGATGGCTATGAAATAGCGCAATTGCTTGATGTCCATCGCGCTTCCTGCCTCGCATTAGAATTTGCGCGTCTACCGCCCCGAACATCCTCTTATTACGGCCGACCGCCCATTTTGGCTATGCTGGGGAAAAGAACGTGAGGGGGTCGAAATGTCCGATATGGAAGGCGTACTCGTCGTGGCGCTCGAACAGGCCGTGGCGGCGCCGTTCGCCTCCAGCCGGCTTGCCGATGCGGGCGCCCGGGTCATAAAGATCGAGCGACCCGAGGGCGATTTCGCTCGCGAATACGACCATCTGGTCAAGGGCGAGAGCGCCTATTTCGTCTGGCTCAATCGCGGCAAGGAATCCGTGCGACTCGACCTCAAGCAGCCTGAAGATCTGGCGCTGGTCGAGGCGATGGTGGAAAAGGCCGACGTGTTCATCCAGAACCTCGCGCCCGGCGCGGCCGGGCGGCTGGGGCTGGGCGCCGAGACGCTAACGAAGCGCTATCCCCGGCTGATCTATTGTTCCGTTTCCGGCTACGGCGAGGATGGCCCCTACCGCGATCATAAAGCCTACGATCTTTTGGTTCAGGGCGAGAGCGGCCTGCTGGCGATCAACGGCACCCGTGAGGAATCGGCGCGCGTCGGCATCTCTGTCTGCGACATCGCGGCCGGCGCCACGGCCTTCGGAGCGATTTGCCAAGCGCTATACGCGCGCGAGCGCACGGGGCGCGGTCGCGCCATCGAAGTGTCGCTTTTTCACACGCTCGCCGACTGGATGAACGTGCCTTATCTGCAGGCGCGCTATGGCGGCAAGCCGCCCCAGCGCATGGGTCTGCGACACCCCACCATAGCGCCTTACGGCGCTTTTTCCTGCGCTGACGGCAAGGCGGTGATTCTGTCGATCCAGAACGAACGTGAGTGGGCGCGGCTTTGCGGGAAGGTCCTGGGCGACGCCGCTCTGGCGACGGACGGGCGGTTCGTCTCCAACAACCAACGCGTGACCAACCGCCCTGCGCTCGACGCGCTAGTCGCCGCGGCGCTGGGGCGCTGGACGCGCGCGCAAGCGATGGATAAACTGAACGAAGCCGGCATAGCCTGCGGCGCGCTGAATGAACTCGAAGACCTCATCGGACATCCGCAGCGGCGCGTCGCTCCCGTCGAGACGCCGCATGGAGCCGTCGAACTGCTTGCGCCCGGCGCGCGCGTGGTCGGCGATGCGACTGTGGCGCTGGGGGCCGTTCCCTCGCTGGGAGCGCATGATGACAAGCTGAGGCGGGAGTTCGGCGCCAAGACTGCGACGCCGGATTGAGCCTCCGCCGTAACGGATAACGCCGTTCTTTTCCAAATGCGGCGTCGCACAAAATTATAACGGTCTGGGAATAGTTACATGTGTTAGTTGTTCCGGGCCTATCGGGTTGGCTCCAACACGCACTAGGGCGAGCGGCCGCCGTCATGGCGGCTATGGACATCTTTCAGCGGAACGAACTGGCGTTCCCCCAATCGTTCCCAAATTTTCACAAGCTGTTTCCCGATGACGCGTCGTGAGCAGCGTATCTTGGACACGGCTGTTGACCTGACAATTTTGTTTGCCCGCATTGCGGCGTGATTGGCGAGCCGTTCCAAATCGTATCGCGGCCCGGCGTTCTGGAATGCCGCGCTTGTCGGCGGCCTGTCACGATCGTGTCTCAGCACGTGGTGTAGCTTTCCGCGGCACGAAGGCTTCCCGGTTTTGCCGGGATGTCACGTCGTCACGGCGGGCAAGATGACGATGGAGTTATCGCTCCCCGGCGCAATCCCCGCCAGTGTCATGTAGCGAGAACGTTGGACGGCCTATTCGTTATGCGGCTTCATCAGGACGGCGCCGACGAGCCGGATGATTGCGTCCTTGTTGGGAAAGATGTCGCCAACGTCGGTGCGGCGCTTGATCTCACCGTTGACGCACGCGTTGGGGTTGGTGGAACTGATCTTGTCCCCGTGCTGCTTGGGAGAGTTGAAGAACGCGAGCCCATCGACCTCGACCTCGTCGAGCAGGGCTGCGAACTTGGGCGATTTGGGACGCACCTGGTCGGCGACCTGCCGCCATAGGTTGCCGGCGGCGTCGGCCGAGCCTTCGGCGAAAGCGGTGGCGATAAAGGCCCAGACGACCCGGCGTCCGCTCCTATTGGCGTGCGCAAACGCATTCGCATGAATGGGACGCGGCAGCGTTGCCAGGACGCGCCCAGCACTCTCACGACCGCCTTCTTCAGCCATTCGTGGGCGTCGGAGGTGACCAGCTTGCCGCCGCGCAGGCCGCCACGCGCCAGCTTGTGCAGGAACTCGCTCCAAAAGGTCTCGGCCTCCCAGGGGCAGATGTCGAGGCCGAGCACTTCGCGCCGTCCGTCGCTGTTGACGCCGATGACGACGACCACGGCGAGGGAGACAATACGATCGGCCTGAGGCGCTTTCACATAGGTGGCGTCGAGTCGGACATAGGGCCAGTCACCCACGACGGGACGCCCGAGAAGGCGTTTGGTCTTCTCATCGATCTCCTCGCACAGCCGACTGACTTGGCTCTTGGATATGCCGTCCATGCCCATGGCGCGAACGAAATCATCGACCGAGCGGGTCGAAACGCCTCGCACCCCCTGGTTAAGCCCGGGGGCAGGCCCCAGCTTTCTGCACGACCGCGGCGATCGCCATTTCCGCCAGCCGGCGCGGCGCAAGGAAAACCGGGAAATAGCTGCCCTTGCGCAGCTTGGGGATGCGCAGTTCCACCGTGCCGGCCCGCGTCTGCCCGTCACGATCACGGTAGCCGTTGCGCCGGACGAACCGCTCGGGCGCATGCTCGCCGTGAGCGGCCCCGGTGAGGTTTCCCACCTCCAATTTCATAAGCCGCTGGGCCGCAAAGCCGATCATGGGGCGCCGAAAATCGGAGTCAAGAGGACTTCGGCGGTCCCTACGAGGCTCTCGAACAGGGCCTGAAGGATCATTTTCTCATCGGTCATCGTCGTGTCCCTGGTTGCCTTGATGTTTTGCAACCCGACACTACCCGGAAAACGAAGATGACCGGTCGCGCCGGGGCTGCACATGATTCGGCGTATCGCCCGCGCCTCATAAGTTCCGAAACCGACTCTGAACGCCTTGACACGCCGCAGGATGATCTGATTGGGCTTGCCGTCCTCGGTCGTGGCGATGGCTGCGACGAAACGGATCTTTCCGCTTGCACCGCGCCCCCGTCGGCCGGGATGAGCCCCAGCGATATAGGCGTCGTCTATCTGAACGATTCCTCTCAAACGCCTGCTCGCGTTGCGTTCCAGCATAACATGTACGAGCTTGTGCTTCACCATCCAACCGGCTGTCGGGGCGAAGCCGAGTTAGCGCTTGAGTTCGATACTGGAAATGCATTTTTTGGATTGCGTGATGCGATACATCGCTTTGAACCCGATGCGCAGCGGCATTTTGCTTGAAGTGAAATTCCTATCTACCTTGACGGAAGAATGCTTTCGGCAGGCGCTGCACGGGTACAGCCGTCGCGCTCCGCACGCAACGACGCAATAATTGCGGCCACGACAATTTGGACACTCAAAACCGCGCGGTCCACTCTATGCGACGAGCGCCGCATGACATTCTTTTTCGGGTTGGCAGTTCTTGTCGAAATCGGTTTGGCTGAGGCCTTTCTAGAATTAGGCGCGATTGCGCGCCATCGAAGAACTTGTGTGATAACAATGAATTCAAGCCTTTTCTTATTCAAGATCCCGAGATAACGCAAGCGCGCGATCAGGAACGAAATTGACGTTAGCCACTGCTAAATAATTTCGTCGGGAGGGTTACGGTTTGCGACCCTCGCCAACGGCGTGCCCAATCGGAAAGCCATCTCGAAAACCCGCGTTTGTCTGAATACGCGACCAATGTCGCGCCTGTCTTGCAGACTGGCGCAGGCGGTGGCAGTCTCTGCGCCGGTGTAATATTCACTGAGAGGTTTAATCTACAAATCACATACGTTTTTAAACGTGTCTATTCGATCAATCAAGTTACGATCGTGATGGAGTACAGGGTGGAACGCGTCTTGACTTGCATCCTCAATAACAGGGCAGGGTCGAACAACGCCGCTGAAGCGCTTGCGCTCATTATAAAAGTCGCGGCCGAGCGAGGTTGGGAGGCGCGCTTTCCGCATTGCTCTGGGGCGACCAATATCAATCTGCTCGCCGTCGAGGCGCGCGCGGTCGGCGGACTGGTGGTGGCCGGAGGCGGCGACGGAACTGTCTCAGCCGTCGCTGCGGCGTTGGTTGACACCGACACCGCCTTGGGCGTTTTGCCGATGGGGACGCTGAATCATTTCGC